>JAJOKL010000091.1 GCA_021129895.1 Candidatus Bipolaricaulota bacterium | reverse complement strand
GGTTTGCGGGGCAGGCTCTAAGTACGGGTCACGATCAGCCGCAGGTCCCCGGCGGCGTTCTCCGCCTGATCCACCACCCCACCCAGCAGCAACACCATCTGGATCAGGTGAAACCGGTCGAAGTCCGACAGCCCCTCCGCCCCATAGATGTCCCGCACCAGGGCCCGCTCCACCAGGTCCGACTCATGTTCCAGGAGGTTGATGCGGTCCACACCTGCCTCTACCGCTTCCACTTGGTCGCCTTGTAGCCCTTCCGCCAGTGCGCTCTCGAACGCCTCCACCGCCAGGTGGTACTCGTGCACCGCCCGCACCAAGGACTCCCCCAACGTAGAAAAGCCCTCGGAGAGCTCTACCGCCAGTTCCGGCCGCCTCAGGGCCATCACCAGCGCGGCGTCCTGGCACAGGTCGGCGATCTCGTCCTGGTGCCACACCAGCTCCAGCAAGGCGGAGCGGGGCACCGGCAGGCGCCGCAGGGAGTTGATCTTCGCCCGCAGCTCCCGCTTGGCCCGGTCGGCGGCGTGCTCCGCCGCGCTCACCAGCTCCGCCTTCACCGCCTCCCCCCGCAGCCAAGCGCGAAGCTGGCGCCCCAGCTCCTCCGCCGCGTTCTCCACCGCCTGGGTATGGGCAGCCAACCCCAGCGGCCTGAGTTTTTTCCACGACATAAACCGCCATGCTCCCGCCATCGCCCCCCCTTACGGTGCCGTCGGAACCGGAATCGGGGCCAGCTCCACCGTCTCCATGGGTTCCGGAGGTAGGGGGATCACCTGGCCTCCCTCCACGCGGGCCACCGGGATCATCTCCACCCGTGCCCCATCTTCTGCCACCGTGACCCTCAGGTAATGCAATGTGTCCTCGATCCCCAGCACCGAGCCCTCGATGCGCTCCTCGGAAAGTGGGTAGAGCGGCGCTCCACCCCCACCGGTGATGAAGTACTGAACCCCGTCCTTGATCACGTGCTCGTAGTTATGGCAGTGTCCCACGAATACCGCTGTCACCCCCGCCTCCTGGAAGATGGGGGCCCATATGGTGCCCAAGCTCTCGTTCCCCCCGTAATGGGCGTCCGAGCTATAGAGGGGGTGATGGAAGAACACGAACTTGTAGCGGGCGTCCTGGGCCAGCACCTCCCGCAGCCAATCCGTTTCCTCCCGCAGCCCGGTGAGCTTGAGGTACTGCAGGTTGGAATCCAGGCCCACGAGGAGCACCTCCCCCCAGTTCAAGCTCCACCACTGTTCGCCGGCACGCCCCCCTCCCGCAGGGAGGGAAAACAGCTCGTAATAGGTACGGGAGTTGCGCTCGTGGTTGCCGATGATGCACAGGAATGACATGGCTCGAAACAGGGGGCTTCCGGTGGAGAAGAACTCCCGCCACTCCCGTTGGGTGGGGGATTCGATGAGGTCCCCCGTGTGGACCACGAACTCCGCCGTCTCCTCTGCCATCCTCTCGGCCACCAGGGCGTGCAGGTCATAGTTAGTGCGGCTGTCCCCATACACCAGGAACGTGAACGGTCGGAATTCCTCCGGGGGCACCGTGAAGTAACACACCGGACTTACCGCTTGCCCCAGGCGCACCCGGTAGGCGTAGCGGGTACCGGGGGTGAGCCCGGCCAGGGTGGCCCGCCCCAGTTCGTTCCCCTCCCCCCCGGGCGCGGTACGGCAATACCCCGGTCCCCTCGTAAGTGGTCGCTGGCCCGTATTCCACCGTCCCCTCGACTTCCTCGCCCCACCAGGCAACCACCGCCTGATCCGGAGACAAGGGGCTGGCCCAAGGCCCCGGGGCGGTCCATGGGGCGGGAGCTTCCCGCCCCCCCTGCCAGGCCAGGGCGGCCACGAGGAACAGGGCTGCCAGCACCAGGAACCCCAGTTTCGGGTTGGAAAACAGCTCCTTCATCCCTCACTCGGCCCGGGCTGCCTGGGCAGTCAGCACCAGATCCGATAGATCCTCTGCCCGGTCCGATATCTCCACCAACATCGCGAGGAAGTCCCTGATCAGCAGCTTCTCCGCCAAGGGGAGATCCGTGGCGAACAGCCGGGTAAGAGCCCGGCGTTCCAGATCGTCCACCCGGCCCTCGGCGTGCTCCACCGCCTCGGCCAGGCGGTCTGCCTCCGCGGACCCAGCCAGAAGCGCCGCCACGCAACCCTCCACATCCCCCACTTGGGCCAGGGTCACCTCCACGATCTCCTCCACCAAGGGGCGGAGGAGCTCCGGGATCTTCACCCCTTGCAAGGCGACGTAGTCCATCACCGCCTCGGCGGCGTTGGCCAGGCGGTCCGCCCCGTCGATGAGGTTAAGCAGGGTGCGGCGCCTGCCGGCGAACAGAGCCCCTCGGACCAGGGCCTGTTCCGCCTCCCGCCGCACATCGTCGGCCTGTCCCTCTCGGAGATGGGTTTCCCGGGCCAACTCCGCCAGCTCATCTTGAGGCTTCGCGGCGAGCAGCGCCCTGACCCCCTCCGCCATCGCCTCCACCGTAGCCCGCACCTTCCCCAGATGGTCTAGCAGCAACCCCGTCAAGGCCTGGTCGCCACCTGTCGTAAACGACATGCCCCCTCCTTTTGCCGGACCTTACCCGTCACGATATACTCCATCGGCATTTCCCAAGCAACCTCGAGGTGATCTGGATGGCGAAGGCACGTACCGTCAGTTTCGTCGGTCACTCCGGTTCCGGAAAGACCGCACTGGCCGGGGCCCTGCTCGCCAAGGCAGGGGTCAAAGGCGAGATCGCCTTCGATCAGTCCCCGGAAGAGAAGCGGCGTGGTTACTCCATCGATCTCTCCATCGGAGCTTGTGAATGGCGGGGGACCAAGCTCAACTTACTGGTGACCCCCGGGTTGGGCGAGTTCGTGGAGGAGATCTACAAGGCCGTGGACGCCTCGGACTTGGTGGTGTTGGTGGCCAACGCGGAGAAGCCGGTGGAGGTGGTCACCGAGCAAGCCTGGGAGATCCGGGAAAAGCTGGGGAAGCCGGCGCTGGTGTTCGTGAACATGCTGGACAAGCCCAATGCGGACCCGGACAAGGCGCTTTCCGAGCTGCGGGACGTCCTGGGTGCCAAACTGTGGCCCTTGCAGCTCCCCATCCGGGATGGGGAAAAGTTCGTGGGGCTCTATGGCCTGCTCTCGGAGAAGCTGGTGGCCAGCCAGGGCAAAGCGGAGGTGCCCGGCGACCTCAAGGCCCGCGCTGAGGAGGTGAGAGGAGAACTCCTGGAGGAGGTGGCAACCTTCGACGACGCCCTGGTGGAGAAGGTGCTGGCCGACGAGCCCCTGTCCCCGGAGGAGATCGCTCAAGCCCTGAGGACCGGGGTGGCCGAGGGCGGGATCGTGCCGGTGTTGTGGGGCTCGGCCCAAACCGGCCAGGGGCTGGAAGAGCTCCTGGAGGCCTTGCTTTCCTTGGCCCCCGAGCCCACCGGGGAGGACAAGACCCTGCTGCGGGCCTTTACCCTGGCCCTCGATCCGTATCTGGGGAAGCTGGCCTACGTGCGGGTGCTGGGGGGGAAGGTGGCGGAGGGCGATTCCCTGGTGAACCTGCGCACCGGGGAGAAGGTGCAGATCCGGGACGTGTACGCCTTCTCCGGCACCAAGCTCGAGAAGTCCGGGGCTGCGGAGCTGGGCGAGGTGGTGGCACTGGGCAAGCTCGACGGCATCGCCCTGGGGGACACCTTGGCCGCCTCCGCCGACCAGGAGCCGCTGCCCGAGATCCCGTTCCCCAAACCCGTGTTCTCCCGGGCCATCGTGCCCAAGTCCCAGGCCGACGACGAGAAGATGAGCATGGTGCTGCGGGACCTGGTGACCACCAAGGCCACGTTGGACTTCCAGCGGGACCCGGTGACGAAAGAGGCGATTCTCTCGGGCATGGGGGACGTGCAGCTTGACGTTCTGGCGGAGCGGTTGCGCACCCGCTACCAGGTGGAGGTGGAGTTCCGGGTGCCCAAGATCCCGTACCGGGAGACGATCCGCAAGACGGCCCAGGCCCAATACCGGCACAAGAAACAGACCGGCGGCCGGGGGCAGTTCGGAGAGGTGCACCTCCGGATCGAGCCTTTGCCGCGGAGGGCGGGGTTCGAGTTCGTGGACGAGACCAAGGGGGGCGTGATCCCAGGCCAGTTCATCCCCGGGGTGGAGAAGGGCGTCAGGGAGGCCATGCAGGAGGGGATCCTGGCCGGCTACCCGGTGGTGGACGTGAAGGCGGCCGTGTTCTACGGCCAGTACCATCCGGTGGACTCCTCGGAGCTGTCGTTCAAGATCGCCGCCCGGGAGTGTTTCAAGCTGGCGGCCCAGCAGGCGGAGCCCACTTTGCTTGAACCCATCATGGCCCTGTCGGTCACCACCCCGGAGGCGTTTACCGGCGACATCATCTCCGACCTCAACTCCCGCCGGGGACGCATCCTGGGCATGGAGTCCCAGGGCGGCAAGACGGTGATCAAGGCCGAGGTCCCCCTGGCCGAGGTGATGTCCTACGCCCTGGACCTCAAGTCCCTCACCCAGGGGCGGGCCACGTTCCAGATGGAGTTCGTGCGCTACGACTACGTGCCGGCCCAGATCCAGGAGAAGGTGGTGGCGCAGGCCAAGGCCGAAAAGGATGCGGGTTAGCGAGTGGATGCTGGCTGACCCTCCCACCATCCGGGCAGAGGCCCCGGTTGAGGAGGCGGGGAAACTCGCGGAGGAGCTGGGGCTGGCCATCGTGTACGTGGTGGACGGGGAGGGGCGGCTGGTGGGCTTTCTCACCCGAAAGGCGATCGCCGCCGCCCCCGACCCCGCCCTCCCCACCGGGAAGCTGGCCGCCGCCCCCACCGTGACCCTGTCCCCGGACGATCCCATGGAGCGGGCGGTGGTGCTGCTGGGGGAACGGCATCTGCTGCTCCCGGTGGTGGAGGAAGGGCGGCTGGTGGGGGTGGTGACCCGGGGCGGGGTGCTCAGGGCCCTGGCCGAGATGGCCGGCTTCGGGGAGGAGGGCATCCGGATCCGGGTGAAACTGGCCCAGCCCGGGGAGGTATACCGCGCCCTGGAGGTGCTGGAGAGGAACGACCTCACGCTGGTGGCAGTGATCCGGGGTGAGGAGGGGGAGGTCATCATCCACGTGCAGGGGCTGCAGGATAAGGAGAAGCTGATGCGCGAGCTGGAGGAGGCCCTGGGATGAACCGGGCCACGCTCCAGGTCCGCACTCAATCTCCCCAGGAGATCCTGGACATCACCCCCAGGGTCCAAGCGGCGCTGGCGGACTTGGGGCTGGCGGATGGGGCGGTGCTGATCTTCTGCCCCCACACCACCTGCGCCCTGACGGTGAACGAGGTGGCCGATCCGGACGTGCGGGCCGACGTGTCGCACGCCCTTTACGCCCTGGTGCCGGCCATCCCGTTCCGGCACTCCGAGGGGAATTCCCCCGCCCATCTTCTGGCGGCCCTGCTCGGGCCGTCCTTGCTGCTCCCGGTGGAGGGCGGGAGGCTCTGCTTGGGCACCTGGCAGGGCGTGTACCTGTGCGAGTTCGACGGCCCCCGCACCCGTTCGGTGTGGATCTACCCCCTTGAGGGGCAAATCCGGTCCCAATAGAATCCTACGCGGCCAGTGTAGCTCAAGTGGTAGAGCATCCGCCTTGTAAGCGGAGGGTTGCCCGTTCGAGTCGGGCCACTGGCTCAGCCCTGGAAACGGAAGGGAAGGTTTGTAAAATAGCGGGGTCCCCACGAAGGCGCATGCCTTCGTGGGGTGCGCTGAGGAGGGGTAGCGAAGCGGTCAAACGCACCGGGCTGTAAACCCGGCGGCTCGAGGCCTTCGGGGGTTCGAATCCCTCCCCCTCCACCAGCTTGAGTGTGACGTCCGATTTTCGGTAAACTTGCGGCGAGCCCGTGTAGCTCAGCAGGCAGAGCATCCCGCTGGTAATGGGAAGGTCGTCGGTTCGAATCCGACCGCGGGCTCCAGGTGGAAGGGGCGTGGCCATACCCCCGGACATCACAGAGCCTAAACCAAGCGGCCACTCGAAGGAGGGTGAACGATGGCAAAGGAGCAGTTTGTACGTACGAAGCCGCATCTCAACATCGGCACCATCGGTCACATCGACCATGGGAAGACCACGTTGACCTCGGCCATCACCAAGGTCCTGGCCATGAAGGGGCTGGCCAAGGAGCGGTCCTACGAGGAGGTGGCCAAGGCCGACGCGAAGCTGTTCCGCCGGGACGAGACCAAGATCCTGACGGTGAACGTGGCCCACGTGGAGTACGAGACCGAAAACCGGCACTACGCCCACATCGACTGCCCAGGCCACGCTGACTACATCAAGAACATGATCACCGGCGCCGCCCAGATGGACGGGGCGATCCTGGTGGTCTCGGCGGCCGACGGCCCCATGCCCCAGACCCGGGAGCACGTGCTCCTCGCTCGCCAGGTGAACGTGCCGGCCATCGTGGTGTTCCTGAACAAGGTGGACATGGTGGACGATCCCGAGCTCGTGGACCTGGTGGAGATGGAGGTGCGGGAGCTCCTGTCGGAGTACGAGTTCCCCGGGGACGAGATCCCGGTGATCCGCGGCTCTGCCCTCAAGGCCCTCCAGGCCACCTCCCTGGATGACCCGGCGGTGCAGCCCATCATCGAGCTCATGGAGGCGGTGGACAATCGCATCCCGCTCCCCAAGCGTGAGGAGGACAAGCCCTTCCTCATGCCCATCGAGGACATCTTCTCCATCAAGGGCCGGGGCACGGTGGTGACCGGCCGGGTGGAGCGGGGCCGGCTGCGCCCGGGCGAGGAGGTGGAGATCGTCGGGCTTACCGACGAGATCCGGAAGACGGTGGCCACCTCCTTGGAGATGTTCAACAAGATCCTGGACGAGGCCATCGCCGGGGACAACGTGGGGGTGCTCCTCAGGGGGATCGAGAAGGACGAGGTGGAGCGCGGACAGGTGCTGGCCGCGCCGGGCTCCATCACCCCCCACACCGAGTTCCTGGCCCAGGTGTACGTGCTCTCCAAGGAGGAGGGCGGGCGCCATACCCCGTTCTTCACCGGCTACAAGCCCCAGTTCTACTTCCGGACCACCGACGTCACCGGGGAGATCAAGCTCCCCGAGGGCGTGGAGATGGTCATGCCCGGCGACAACGTGGACAACCTCAAGTGCCGGCTCCTCAAGCACATCGCCATGGAAGAGGGGCTTAGGTTCGCGATCCGCGAGGGCGGCCGCACCGTGGGCGCCGGGGTGGTGACCAAGATCCTCAAGTAATGGCCAAGAAAGCCATCGTACTGCATGTGACCTTGGCTTGTTCCGAGTGTGGGCGGCGGAACTATCACACCCGCCGCAACCGAAACAACACGCGGGACAAGCTCTCCCTCAGGAAGTACTGCAAGTGGTGCCGGCAGCACACCCTCCACAAGGAGGTGTGAGGGCGGCCCTTGTGCCCTGGGGGGAGGGCCGGTATAGTTGGATCCGGTTTGTGAAACCGGATCCATGGGCAGGCTCGCCTGGGGGTTAAGGTGAGCACTGCTTGATGAGAACACGTGGACTCCGCCGCAAACCTTGGTGGTTTGCGGCCGTACAGGCCCGTAGCTCAATTGGCAGAGCGGCGGACTCCAAATCCGCAGGTTGGGGGTTCGAGTCCTCCCGGGCCTGCCACTGACCTAATCCCCGGGCCACCGGCCCGGGGAAAAGCCAGGGGGCTGGAGGGATGATCGAAAGGATTAGACGCTACTTGACGTCGGTACGGGCCGAGGTCCAGCGGGTGAGTTGGCCTTCCCGCCGGGAGGTCATCACCTTCACCATCTTGATCTTCTTTTTTATGGTGGTGGTGCTGGGCATCTACCTGGGCCTGGTGGACGTCATACTGCAGCGGATCCTAAGCCTCCTCCTCGGATAGGGTCGGAGTTCATGCAGCGTAAGAAGTGGTACGCCATTCAGACCTATGCGGGTTCCGAGCTCCGCGTGAAGCGCCAGCTTGAGGAGCGGGTGCGCCAGCTCGGGTGGGAAAGGTATTTCGAGCCTATCCGCCACGACGGAGAAGTGGAGTACTTCTTCGTGCCGGTGGAGGAGGTGATCACCTCCCGCTCCCGCCAGGGCCGCTCCAGTGAGTACCGGATCCCGTACGAGTACGAGCTGTTCGTGAAGACCAACGAGCGGATCCAGCGAGGGGACCTGATCGCCCGCCGCCCCCCCCGGCACTTGGAGCGCCCGGCCACCGTGGAGGCGATCGAGCCCCTGTGGCGGGTGGTGGTGGAGCTCATCAATCGGGCCGAGGTGGAATACCTGGTGTCCCAGGAGAAGGGGCTGAGGCGGGACATCCGGGTGGGGGAGCGGGTGCGGCCAGGCATCCCCTTGACCCCGGACGCCGATGAACGCTACCTCATCGAGGTGAAAGGGCAGATCGTGGCCCGGGAGCGGGTGCGGCGGGTGACGCTCCGGTACGAGGACGGGTCCGAGGAACGGCGCATCATCCCCGAGGTGTATCTCCCGCCGCGACTGCAGGAGGGCCAGAAGCTCCCGGAGGGGGCGGAGATCGAGCGGGAGCACAAGATCTACTCTCGGGCCACCGGGCTGGTGAAGGTGAAGGAGTACAAGGACAAGCGGGTGGTCACGGTCCAGAGGATCGAGAAACGACGGCTCATCCCGGGGTACGTGTTCGCCAAGATGGGCCTAGATGAGGAGCAGATGTTCGAGCTCCTGCGGGGGTTGGAGGGCTCGGTCCGGTTCGTGGGCTCTCGCTTCCGCCCCATCCCCATCGAGGGCAAGGAGATGGCGTTCATCCAGCGCAAGGCGGGGCTGGAGGAGGCGCCGGTGGCCGAGGCCAAGGAGCGGGCCCCCAAGGTGGAGGTGGAGTTCGAGGTGGGCGAGGTGGTGCAGATCGTGGAAGGGCCGTTTGCCGACTTCACCGGCGAGATCAAGGAGATCGACAAGGAGGCCGAGGAAGTGGTGGTGTCGGTGAGGGTGTTCGGGCGCGACACCCCGGTGCGGCTTGGTTTCGACGCCATCGAGAGGATCTAAGGAGGCGTAATGGCCAAGAACGTGGTCGCAAAGATCAAGTTGCAGATCCCGGCTGGGCAGGCCAACCCCGCCCCGCCGGTGGGGCCTGCCTTGGGTGAGCACAAGGTCAACATCATGGAGTTCTGTAAGAAGTTCAACGAGGCCACCGCAAGCGAGGAGCCGGGCCTGATCATCCCGGTGGAGATCACTGTCTACCAGGACCGGTCCTTCGACTTCGTGCTGAAGGCACCTCCGGTGGCGGTGCTATTGAAGAAGGCGGCCGGGATTCAAAAGGGGTCCCCCGAGCCCAACCGGCTGAAGGTGGGACGGGTGACCATGGAGCAGGTGCGCCGGATCGCGGAGCGGAAGCTTCCTGACCTCAACACCGATGATCTGGAGGCGGCCATCCGCACGGTGCTGGGCACGGCCAAGAACATGGGCATCGAGGTGGAAAAGTGAAAAGAAGCCGTAGGTACCGCGAGCTGGTGGCCACGCTCGATCGGGAGCGGGTCTACCCGGTGCGGGAGGCGATCGAGTTGATGAAGCGGCTGGCCACCGCCAAGTTCCCGGAGACGGCGGAGGCCGCGTTCAACCTTGGGATCAACCCCTCCCAACACATGGTGCGGGGGAGCGTGTCCCTGCCCCACGGCACCGGAAATACGGTGCGGGTTCTCGTGTTCGCCCGGGGGGAGAAGATCCGGGAAGCAGAGGAAGCCGGGGCGGACTACGTGGGGGGCGAGGAGCTGGCCGAGAGGATCCAGAAGGAGGGGTGGCTGGAGTTCGATCGGGTGGCGGCCACCCCGGACATGATGCCATTGGTGGGGCGGCTGGGGAAGATCCTGGGGCCCCGCGGGCTGATGCCCTCCCCCAAGTCCGGCACGGTCAGCCAGGACATCGGAAAGCTGGTCAAGGAACTGAAGGCGGGGATGATCGAGTTCCGGGCTGACCGGTACGGGATCATCCATGCCCCGTTCGGCCGGGTGGATTTCGAGGTGGAAAAGCTCTACGAGAACCTGCTGGCCCTCACCCGGGCTATCCTGGAGCGGAAGCCCGAGGGCACCAAGGGCAAATACATCCAGCGGGTGACCATCTCTTCCACCATGGGGCCGGGGATCCACGTGGACGAGGCCGAGCTCATCCAGGCGGCCCAGAGCCTGTAAGGGGGGGCCATGCCGAGGCCGGAGAAGGTAGCACAAGTAGAGGGGCTTAAGGAGAAGCTTTCCCAGGCGCGGTCAGTGGTCCTGGTGGACTATCTGGGGCTTACCGCCTCCGAGTGCGTGGAGCTCCGGCGCCTGATGCGGGCCCGGGGCGTGGAATTCCGGGTGGTGAAGAACACCCTGGCCCGGATCGCCGCCCGGGAAGCGGGGGCGGAGTTCTTGGTGGACTACCTCACGGGGCCCAACGCCATCGTGGTGGGGCGGGACGATCCCACCGTGCTCTATAAGGTGGCCTGGGAGTGCGCAAAGAAGCACCCCCATTTCCGGGTCAAGGTGGGGCTATTCGAGGGGGAACCGGTTCCCCCGGAGCAGGTGGAGTGGTACGCTACTCTCCCCTCGCGGGAGGAGCTGTTGGCGCGGCTGGCCGGGGGGCTGGCGGGCCCGATCCGGGGCCTGGCGGTGGCCCTGTCCGGAATCATCCGGGGCCTGGCGGTGGCCCTGGCGGAAGTGAAGAAGCAAAAAGAACAGAAGGGGTGAGCCATGACGAAAGAGGAAATCCTACAGGCCATCGAGGAGATGTCGGTCAAGGAGCTGGCTGAGCTGGTGTCGGCCATCGAGGAGCGGTTCGGGGTCTCCGCCCAGGCGGCGGTGCCGGTGGCGGTGGCGGCCGCCCCCCAGGCCGGGGCCGAAGCCGGGGCCGAGGAGAAGTCCACCGTGGACGTGGTCATCACCAGCGCCGGCCAGCAGAAGATCCAGCTCATCAAGGTGGTCAAGGAGATCACCGGAAAAGGCCTCAAGGAGTGCAAGGAGCTGGTGGACAAGCTCCCCGCCGCGGTCGAGGAGGGCGTGAGCCCGGACGAGGCGGAGGAACTGAAGAAGAAGCTCGAGGCCGCCGGCGCGGAAGTCGAGCTCAGGTAGGCCAGACAGAGGAGGTGAGGGGGCACCCCCAAGGTGGCCCTTATTGCCCATGGGCAGGCGTCAGTACGGACGTGCGCGCGAGTGGATGGAGCCCCCGGACCTGACCGCTGATCAGCGGCGGGCCTACGAGCGTTTCCTCAACCAGGGGATCGCGGAGGTGTTCGCCGAGGTCTCCCCCATCGTAGCCCCGGGGCGGGAGGACCTGGTGCTGGAGCTGGTCGACCCCCGCCTGGTCAAGCCCCGCAACGACGAGTGGGAGTGCCGGCTCAAGGGCCTCACCTATGCCGCCCCCCTCCGGGTCACCGGCCGCCTCAAGGTGGGGGACAGGCTGATCAAGGAGGCGGAGCTCTATTTGGCGGACATCCCCCTTATGACCTCGTGGGCCACGTTCATCATCAACGGCGCGGAGAACGCCCTGGTCAACGAGCTTACTCGCTCCCCGGGACTGTACATCACCGGGGAGGAGCCGCACCTCTATCGCGCGCACTTCCTCCCTGAGCAGGGGGCGTGGCTGGAGATCGACCTGGATATCCGCCGCTGGACCCTGAGGGCCAACCTGGACCGCCGGGGCAAGGTGCCGGTGTCCTGTTTCCTCCGGGCCCTGGGCATGGAGACCGGGGAGATGCTGTCCCGCTACTCCCTGGAGGTGCCGGTGGCCGAGCTCCCCGAGCGGCTGCAGGCCTGGAAGACGGCTTTCCTGGCCGAGTCTGTGGAGATCGACGGCGAGCGCTGGGAGGCCGGCGAGGAGCTGACCTCGTCCCGGGTGAAGCGGCTGATCGCCCAAGGGCGGGGCACGGTGCGGCTGGTACATCCCGCCCTGGCCAAGGCCCTGCAGGAGGACAAGACCGCAACACAAGAGGAGGCGGTGCGCTACATCTACCACCGGTTCCGGTCCTCGGACCGGCCCGCTTTCTCTCAGATGCTGGAGTACCTCAAGGGACTTTACTTCCAGCCGGAAAGCTATCGCCTCACCCCCATCGGTCGGTTCAAACTCAATCGGAAGCTCGGGATCGAAAGGGAGGAAACCTGCCTCACCCCCGAGGACATCTACCGGGCGCTGGACCTGCTGCTGCGGGCCCCGGAGGAGCCACGGCTTCTCGATGAGAAGGACCACTTGGGCAACAAGCGGGTGCGGCTCCCCGGGGAGCAGGCCCAGGCCGCCCTCAGGGCGGGGCTGGTGCGCATGGCCAGGATCGCCCAGGACAAGCTATCGCGGGTGGACCTGGAGGATCGGGATGCGATCCGCAAGATCGTGTCCGCCCGCACCGTGCAGGCGGCGGTGAACATGCTGTTTTACACGGGGAGGCTATCCCAGTTCCTGGAACAGACCAATCCCCTGTCCGAGCTCACCCACAAGCGGCGGTTGTCGGCCCTGGGTGGGGTGTCGGCCCGCCGGGCCAAGATCGAGGTACGGGACGTCCACCCATCCCATTACGCCCGCATCTGCCCCATCGAGACCCCGGAGGGCCAGAACATTGGGCTCATCACCTCCATGGCCGTGTACGCCCGGGTGAACGAGTTCGGGTTCCTGGAAGCCCCCTACGTACGGGTCAACAACGGCCGCGTGACCGGGAAGATCGAGTACCTGATGGCGGACGAGGAGGAGAACTACCGCATCGCCCCGGCCACGGTGGAGGTGGACGAGGAGGGGCACATCCTGGGGGACAGGGTGCCCATCCGCACCGGGAGGGGGGAGATCAAGTTCGTCCCCCCCACCCAGGTGGACTTCATCGAGGTCTCCCCCCGCACCATCGTGGGGGTCTCCGCCTCGCTGATCCCGTTCCTGGAGCACGACGACGCCAACCGGGCCCTGATGGGAGCCAACATGCAACGGCAAGCGGTGCCGCTCCTGCGGCCGCAAGCCCCCATCGTGGGCACCGGCATGGAGGGGAAAGCCGCCCGGGACTCCGGGGCGGTGGTGATCTGCGAGCAGGATGGCGTGGTGGAGAAGGTGGACGCCCAGAAGATCGTGGTCAAGTCGGGAGCGGTGAGGAAGACCTACCGCCTGCTCACCTTTGAGCGATCCAACCAGGACACCATCCTCCACCAACGCCCGTTGGTGCGACCCGGGGACAAGGTGCGGCGAGGGGACGTGCTGGCCGACTCCCAGTCCACCGACGGGGGGGAGCTGGCGTTGGGCACCAACCTGCTTGTGGGGTTCCTCCCGTTCGAGGGCTACAACTACGAGGACGCCATCGTCATCTCCGAACGGCTGGTGCGGGAAAACGTCCTGGACTCCATCCACATCCAAGAGTTCGAGGTGCGGGCGGAGGAGACGAAGTTGGGCCCGGAGGAGATCACCGCTGACATCCCCAACCTGTCCATGGAGGACCTGCGGAATCTGGACGAGCACGGGATCGTGCGGGTGGGCACCGAGGTGAGGACTGGGGACGTGCTGGTGGGGAAGATCACCCCCAAGGGCGAGGCGGAGCCCACCCCGGAGGAGCGCATCTTCCGGTCCATCTTCGGGGAGAAGATGCGGAACTTCCGAAACACCTCCCTCAAGATGCCCCCCATCACCGGCACGGCCACGGTGATCCGGGTGAAGCGCCTGTCGCGGGCCCAAGGGGACGATCTGGAAGCAGGGGTAAACGAGCTGGTGAAGGTGTACGTGGCCCAACGGCGACGCATCGCGGTGGGCGACAAGCTCGCCGGCCGACACGGCAATAAAGGGGTCATCGCCACCATCCTTCCGGTGGAGGACATGCCGTTTTTGCCGGACGGCACCCCGCTTGACGTGGTGCTGAATCCCTTGGGGGTGCCCTCCCGCATGAACCTGGGCCAGATCTTCGAGACCAACCTGGGGTGGCTGGCCGCTCTGCGGGGGGAGAAGGTGGAGACCCCGGTGTTCGATGGGGCCAAGGAGGAGGAGATCCTCACCGAGCTCACCGAGGAGCTGGTGAAGCACGGCCTGGCGGACGGAACCCGCCAGGACGGCAAGGTGTGGCTGCGGGATGGCCGCACCGGCGAGCCGTTCAAAGCCCCGGTCATGGTGGGGGTGATGTACCTCCTCAAGCTGGAGCACATCGCGGCGGACAAGGTCCACGCCCGCTCCACCGGGCCCTATGCCCTGATCACCCAGCAGCCCCTGGGGGGCAAGGCCCAGTTCGGCGGCCAGCGGCTGGGGGAGATGGAGGTATGGGCTTTGGAGGCCTACGGGGCGGCGAGCTTGCTGCAGGAGATGCTCACGGTGAAGTCCGACGACGCCAAGGGGAGGGTGCAGCTTTATAAGGCTATCCTGCGGGGGGAGGACCTCCCCAAGCCGGGGATCCCCGAGTCGTTCCGGGTGCTGTGGCGGGAGCTTCAATGTCTGGCACTGGCACCCAAGGCCTACGATGCCAGCGGCCGCGAGTTGGATGTAATATGACCTCATGGCCCGGGAACGCGCAGCGGGATACATCCTGTTCCGTGAGCGTTCCGGCCGCCGTGAATATCTGATCATCCGCAACCGCCAAGGTGGACACTGGGGGTTCCCCAAAGGGCACCTCGAGCCGGGCGAGGACGAGCTGGCGGCTGCCCGGCGGGAGGTGGCAGAGGAGGTGGGGATCCGCCGCCTGGTGCCGGTGCCCGGTTTCCGCCGCGCGATCTCTTACCGGTTCTTCCGCAAGGGTGATCTGGTGGACAAGGAGGCCACCTTTTTCCTAGGTCGGGCGGAGGAGGAGGGGCGGTCCGCCCCGGGGGAGGTGGGGGAGATGTGCTGGCTCCCTTTCTCGGCGGCTCTTGCGCGGATCACCCACGAAGAGCAGCGGGAGCTCCTGCGCCAGGCGGAACAGCTCTTGGCCCGGGCCGGCTAGCCGGTGGGCCTTCCGGCGGGGATCTCCCCGGCCCGCTGGAGGGCGAACTTGGAGGTGAACGAGCCGACCAGTTCGTGGATGACCGTGGCCCCGATGACCACGTTCACCAGGATGTCGGAGTAAGGCGCCAGCTCCGGGATCCCCTTCACCGTGAGGGCAAGCCCGATAACGATCCCCCCTTGGGGGATGAGCCCCCAGCCCGTGTAGCGGCGGACCGCATGGGGGGCCCGGCCCAGGGTCGCCCCCAGGTATGCCCCGCTCAGCTTCCCCATGGTGCGGAAGGCCACGAACAGGAGCACCAGCGGCAGGTACTTGAGCAGTACCGAAAAATTCAGGTACATGCCGCTCAGGGTGAAAAAGAGCAGGAACACGAGCGGTTCCACATGCCGTTCGATGAGTTTAAACACCCGCGGCCTGGTACGGCGTAGGTTCACCACCGTGATCCCCACCGCCATGGTCACCAACAGCGCATCCAGGGCCCAGGCCGTGGCGAGCCCGTAACTGAGGATAAGAGCAGTCACCATCAAGGCGATGATGATCCCGTCCTGGGAGCCCTTGAGGAGCCGGATCACCCAGTGATAAGCCAGTCCCACGGCGATGCCCAGGGCCAGGGAGGCCAGGATGATGAGGAACGGCTCCAGGAAGGCGAGGGGGGTGGCGTGGGAATGGGTCACCAGGATGGAGGCCAGCGCAGTGGCCAGGCTGAAGTTGATGATCCCCAGGGCATCGCTAAAGGCGGCCGCCCCCATGATGCTGAAGGACACCATCCCCTTGGCCCGGTACTGATGGATGACGGCCAGGGTGGCGGAGGGGTCGGTGGGGGAGCCCAATGCCCCCAGCAGCAGGGCCAGCGGGATGGCCGCGGCGAAGCCCGCTCCGATGGGAAGGGTTATCAGGAACGGGAGCACGATGATCGACCCGGCCAGGATGGCCAGGGCGGCCAGCTCCGCTCCCCCCAGGGCCAGGAACACGATGCTGCGGCCCAGTTCCTTCAATGGCCCGATGGCGAGCGTCCCCCCCACCTCGAAGGTGATGATGGCCAGGGCAGCGTTGATAAGCGGATCGGTGCCCGCCAGGAACTCCGGGGACACGAACCCGGAGATGCGGGGGTTGAGGATGATGCCGGCGATGATATAGCCGGCCACCCGGGGGAACCCCAAGCGTTGGGCCACCTCCCCGAGCGCCAGGCCCAAGGCCAACACCAAGCCCACGATGAGTAACGGGTCCATGGCGAGTGTCCTGCATAAACGTGCGACGAGGACGCGCTAGTTTACGACCGCAGCCGGCAGGGGGCAAGCCATGCCGTGCTTTGGGGCCACCTCCAAGGGGCGTATACTTGGCACATGGACGCGGGCCCAGTGATAGCCTCCTGTGCGATCTTCCTCCTTACCTATGGCTTGATCTTCTCGGAGCGGGTGCACCGCACCATCGCCGCCATGGCCGGGGCAGTGGCCATGATCTCGGCCGGGATCGGCCTGGGGTTTTATGACTGGGAGACAGCCGTCTCCGCCATCGACTTCAACACCATCGGGTTGCTCTTGGGGATGATGATCATCGTGGGCATCCTCCAGAAGACCGGCTTTTTTCAATACGCCGCCATCGTGGTCGCCCAGTGGACAAGGG
Organism: Candidatus Bipolaricaulota bacterium; assembly: GCA_021129895.1. Classification (GTDB taxonomy): domain Bacteria; phylum Bipolaricaulota; class Bipolaricaulia; order Bipolaricaulales; family Bipolaricaulaceae; genus UBA3574. Next base: position 9,218 of record JAJOKL010000091.1, on the reverse strand, counting down.
GCAATCCCTGGTGGCTGCTCCTCTCCCTGGCCGGGTTCACCGCCGTCGTGTCCACCATCTTGGACAACGTGACCACCATCCCGCCGAGAGCTGGCTGTTCCCCCCAAGCACGTGGACGCCCTGATGGCCATGGAGGCCCGCCGGGCCTTGGTCGACTCCGGCACCATGCAGCGCATGCTGGCGGTCATCGGCTTCACCGTGGTCCTGTACCTGGTGCACGACATGCTGCATTTGCCCCCGGGGCTGGTGGCGCTCATCGGGGCTTCCGTGGGGCTGCTGTGGGTGCGGCCCAAGGTGGAGGAGGTGCTCGCCGACATCCACTGGGACGTGCTGCTGTTTTTCATGGGCCTTTCATCGTGGTGGGAGGGCTGGAGGCGGCCGGGGTCCTGGGTTGGGTGTCCACCCACTTGGGATTTTTTGCCAAAACGGGGATCATCTTGGCCACGCTGGTGATCCTGTGGGTAAGTGCCCTGATGTCGGCGGTGGTGGACAACATCCCGTTCACCATCGCTATGCTCCCAGTGATCAAGGGGCTGAGCGCTCAAGGCGTGGTGACCAGCCCCTTGTGGTGGGCGTTGGGGGTTGGCTTCGGGGGCAATGCCACCCCCATCGGGGCCACGGCCAACGTGGTGGCCAGTTTGGCATTGGCAGTGGGGGTGAACTTTGGCTGGCTGTGAGGTACGGCAAGTGGCGGAAGGGGTGTACTTGTTGGACGTTTGGCAGTTCGGCCAGCCGGGGACCGGCGGGGTGTACCTGCTCTCCGGGGCCGAGGCGGCGCTGGTGGAGGCGGGCACCTCGCTTGCCGTCCCCCGGATCCTGGCCGGGCTGGAGGGGGTGGGGATCCCTCGGGAGGCGGTACGCTGGATCTTTGTGACCCATGTGCACCTGGACCACGCTGGCGGGGCGGGGGCCTTGGTACGGGAACTTCCCCGGGCCCAGGTGGTGGTCCATCCCCGCGGGGCCAAGCACCTGTCCGATCCCAGCAAATTGGTGGCCTCGGTGCGGGAGGCGGTGGGGGACAGGTTCCCCCTTTACGGAGAGGCGATCCCCATCCCGGAGGAACGGCTTTTCCCGGCCCAGGACGGGGAGCGGTTCACCGTGGGGGCGCATACCCTCCGGGCGGTGTTCTCCCCCGGCCATGCCCCCCACCACCTGTGTTTCCTCGAGGAGGTGAAGGGGCTGCTGTTCACCGGCGATGCCGCCGGGCTGTATCTGGAGGGGAGGCTTTACCCGGCCACCCCACCCCCCAGCTTCGACCTCGCCGCCTCCTTGGACACTCTGGCTCGGCTCCAGGGGCTTAACCCGAAAGCACTTCTTTACACGCACTTCGGCCTCCGGCCCGGGGCCGAGGGGCTGGAGAAGTACGGGGAGCTGCTCCGGTGGTGGGTGGAGCTGGTGGAGGGGGAGCGGGAGGAGGGGGCAGTCCTGGCGGAGCTGGCCCGCCAGGGGTGGCCGGTGGAGGGCGAGCGGGTGCGGGAGGATCTGCTGATGTCGGTGCGGGGGGTCCACATGTATTTGGCGCGCCGGGAGGCGAAGGGGGCGTGATCGCCCGGGTTGCCCTCCCCATCCCCCGCGCCGGCCCCTTCGATTACCTGGTGCCGGAGGGGATGGAGGTGGGGGTGGGGGACCGGGTGCTGGTGCCCCTGGGCAAGCGTCGCCTGTGGGGGGTGGTGGTGGAGCTCCAGCCGGCCCCTGGCCATCCGGGGGAGCTGCAGCGGATCGAGGCCAGTGGGGGCCGGGTCCTACTGCCTCAGCATCTGTCCCAGTTCGCACGGGTGGCCGCCGACTCTTCCGTGTCGGTGGGCCTGGCTTTGGGGCGACTGATCCCGCCCCGGGCGCGGTCCCTGGCCAAGAGGTACGTGCTCACCGTTCCCCCGGGGGAGGCCCAGCGCCTGGTGGAGCGGCTGCAGGGGCGGGCCCCGGCCCAGGCGCGGGCGCTGGCCGCGGTCCTTTCCGGGGAGGCCCCCCCGGCCGACCCGGCCCGCGCCCTGGCGCGCAAGGGCCTGCTGCGGCCGGAACCTCTTCCCTTTTCCTTTCCCCTGCGGGAGGCCAGGAAGGAACCCCCCCTCACCATGGGCCAGGAGCAGGCCCTGCAGGCCATCTCCGGGGCAGAAGGTGAGACCTTCCTCCTGTTCGGGCCCCCGGGGGCGGGGAAGACCGAGGTCTATCTCCGGGCCGCCCGGGAGGTCTTGGCACGGGGCCGGGCCGCGCTCTTCTTGGAGCCCGAGGTGTCGCTGCTGCCTCAACTCTGGGCCAGGGCCGAGGCCGCCTTGGCGGCGGAGGTGGCCCTGTACTTCGGGGAGCTCCCCCGGGGGGAGAGATGGCGGGTGTGGCAGGGGGCGCTGCGGGGGGCGATCCGGGCCGCTTGCGGTACCCGCTCCGCCGCCTTCCTCCCTTTCCCGGACCTGGGCCTGGTGGTGGTGGACGAGGAAGGGGAGCCGGCCTACAAGCAGGAGGAGATGGCCCCCTATTACCATGCCCGGGAGGTGGCCCGACTGCGAACCTCCCACGGGGTTACGGTGGTGCTGGGCTCAGCCGCCCCCCAGGTGGACACCTATTTCGCCGCCGAACGGGGGGAGATCCGCTTGCTCCCGCTGCCGGAGCGGGTGGTTGGCGCTCCCCCACGGGTGCACTTGGTGCCCAGAGGGGAGGAGGTGATCGGCCCGGAACTCCAAGCGGCCATGGACCGCCACCTGGCCCGTGGCGGACAGGTGCTGCTGTTCATCAACCGGCGTGGCTTTTTCACCGGGGCCGCCTGCCGCGCCTGTGGGATGGTGCTGCGGTGCCCCGGGTGCGAGGTCCCGTTGGCTTTCTACCTTGCGGGGCGGGCTTTTCGGTGTCACGTCTGCGGCCGTGCGTATCCCGAGCCCTGCTGCCCCCGCTGCGGGGGGGAACGGTTCCGCCTGTTCGGGGTGGGGAGCGAGCGGGTGGAGTTCGAGACGAAACGGCTGTTTCCCAGCCTATCCGTGGCGCGGCTCGATACCGACACCGCCCCCCGGCGGGGGGAGATCCTGGCCGCCCTGGCCCGAGGGGAGATCGACGTGCTGGTGGGGACGCAGATGGTGGGGAAGGGGTTGGATTTCCCCCGCATCACCTTGGTGGGGGTGATCGATGCCGACGGCCTGTTGTCCGTCCCCGATTTCCGGGCCGGGGAGCGCACGTTTCAGCTCCTGCTTGCGGCGGCGGGGCGGGCCGGCCGGGGCCCCTGGCCTGGAGAGGTGATCGTCCAGACCTCCCAACCGGACCACTACGCCATCCGGTTCGCCGCCCGCGGGGATTACCTGGGCTTCTATCGGGAGGAGCTCCACTACCGGGAGCCCCTGCGCTATCCCCCGTTTTCCCGGCTGGTGCGGCTGTGGGTGGAGGGGGGGAGGGCTGAGGTCAAGGCAGGACAACTCGCCCGCCGGCTGGAGGGGGCGGGGCTGGAGGTGCTGGGGCCGGTACGGCTCCATCCCCGGCGCGGGGTCCCCCGCTGGCAGCTTCTCCTGCGGGGTGGGCCGGGGCTGCTCCGAGAGCTCCGGGAGGCCCTGCCCCAGCTCCCCCCAGGGGTGAAGGTGGATCCCGACCCCGTACGGTTGTTCTGATCCCGGCCTCTTCCCCTCCCGCACCGGGGGAATCGGGTTTGTGTAGCGACCTTAAAGGGGGAATAATCCTGACCGTGAACCCGTGGTGGCTGGTGCCGGTTCTGCTCCTGGGCGTGGTGGTGCTTTTGGCCCCCACCCCCTCCGGGTACTCCGAGGTGGGGATCGCTTCCTGGTATGGGCCCGGGTTTCACGGCAAGACCACGGCCAACGGCGAGCTGTACAACATGTACGCGTTCACCGCCGCCCACAAAACCCTTCCCTTCGGAACCGTGGTCAAAGCAGTGGACCTCGATACCGGAAGATCGGTGGTGGTGAGGATCAACGACCGGGGGCCGTTCATCCCAGGGCGGATCATCGACCTTTCCTACGCCGCTGCCGAAGCGTTGGGGATCCTGGAACGGGGCACTGCCCGGGTGGGGCTGGTGGTGCTCAAGCGCCCGTAGTCGGTAACATGCCGGGCACGATACAATGATCAAGGAGGAGGGAAGATATGGTGCTTTCCATCGGCGAGATCACTCGCGGCATGACCATCCTCAAGGACGGGGAGCTGTATGAGGTGATGGAGTTCGAGCATGTGAAGCGGGCCCGGGGGAGCGCGTTCGTACGGGCCAAGCTCCGTTCCCTGAAGACCGGTCGGGTGGTCACCGAGACCCTGCGCGATTCGGACAACATCGAGGCCGCCTTCATGGAGACCGGGGAGCTTCAGTATCTTTATCGCTCCGGCAGCACCTACGTGTTCATGGACAAGGAATCCTTCGAGCAGTACGAGCTCCCCGAGGAGATGGTGAAGGACATCGCCGGCTACCTTCTGGAGGGGATGGACCTGCAGGGTTTGTTCTATAAAGGGGAGATGCTCAAGGTGAAGCCCCCCAATTTCGTGGACCTTAAGGTGGTGGAGGCCCCTCCGGGGGTCAAGGGGGACACCGCCACGGGGGGGGAGAAGCCGGTGACCCTGGAGACCGGACTCGTCGTAAAGGTCCCCTTGTTCGTCAAGACCGGGGATGTGATCCGGGTAGATACCCGCACCGGGGCGTACGTGGAGCGGGTCGGCTGATGGGGAGAAGGAGGCGAGGATGGCGGAGCAGAGGTTGGTGTTGGAGCGTCCGTTGGGCCGGGTGACGGTCCATCTGGGGGTATTGGAGGCCATCGCTGCCCGGGCGGTGGAGCAGGTGGAGGGGGTACGGCCCCTTCGCTCCGGCGGTGGCTTGATGAACATCTTCTCCGGGGCTGAAGAAGGATTGCTCATCAACCTGGGAGACGAGCAGGTGGATGTGGAGCTACGGATAGCGGTGGTGCTCGGCTATCCGGTGCACGAGGTGGCTCAAGGGGTGCAGCAGGCGGTCAGGGAGGACCTGGAGGGCCTGGCTGGGGTCAAGGTAGGTCGAACAGACGTTTTTGTGAAGCAGGTGATCCCGCCCCAGGAGGCCCTGGTGTTGGAAGAGGGATCGGAGGAAGGGGGCGAGAACAATGGCTAAGGAAGAGGAATTTGTGTCCGGATTAGGGCCTGAGGAGGGCAAGGTTTCCATCTCTCGGGACGTGATCGCCACCATCGCCGGGCTGGCGGCCACTGAAGTGGAGGGGATCGCTCCCCCCAAGGGGGAGTCCTTCCCCCGCGGGGAGGCAGCCCGGAAATTGGTGGAGGTGCAGCTGGCGGAGGGCCGGGTCAGGATCGCCATCAAGGTGGCGGTGGCCTATGGCCATCCGGTGAGCGAGGTGGCCCAGCGGCTGCAGGAGCGGATCAAGGAAGAGGTGGAAAAGATGACCGCCCTGCCGGTGGACGCGGTGGACGTGGAGGTCACCCGGGTGGTGTTCCTCGAGGAAGAGCCACTGGAGGAGGTCTGAGGTGTCGCTTCTGCTGGGCTTGGGTTGCCTCGTTATGTTGGGGACAACGGGCCTGGTGATCCTGATCGCCGGCTGGGGCCCGCCGGGCTGGGTGGTCCAGGTCACCTCCGCCGCCGGGAGGGCGGTGCTGGCTGCCATCGGGGCGGCCAACTTGGCCGGAGCCATCGGCTTCGCCATCGTGCTCGCGGACCGGCTCCATGCCGGGCGGGCCATGCGCCGGCCCGGTCCGAAGGGGGAGATCGCCATCGCCCCCCGGGCGGTGCGGGAGCTGGCCGCTGGGCTGCTGGCGCGGGAGCTGGGCCTCACCGGCTTCCGGGTGTCCCTGAGGCCCGCGGCCCAGGGGGTGTTGCTCACCGTGCGGCTGGCCCTGCCTCCAGAGGAGGAGGCGCCACGTCTAGCTGAGCGCATCCAGGAGCTCCTGTCGCGGGAGCTCGAGCTTAAGACCGGGCTCCCGGTGGAGGAAGTGAATCTGGTCATCCGGGGCACCGGCCGCCCTCAGCCTTCGGTCGAGGCCTAGTCCCCGATGCGGCGTCAGGCCCGGGAGGCAGTGCTGCGGTGCCTGTACCGGTGGGAGTTCTTGGACCTTCCCCCGGAGGAACTCTTGGCTGAGGAGGGAGGGCTCGGCAAAGAACGGGGGTTTGCCCAGGCGCTGCTTGAGGGCATCCGGACCCACCAGCCCGAGATCGACCGGCTGATCGACCAACGGGCCCAAGGGTGGGGCCTGGACCGCCTTGCCCTGGTGGACCGTAACATCCTGCGCCTCGCTCTGTTCGAGCTTCTTTACACCGACACTCCCCCGGAGGTGGTGATCGACGAGGCGGTGGAGCTGGCCAAGGAATACGGCACCGAACAGGCCCCCAAGTTCATCAATGGCATTCTGGACCGGGTTTGGAAGGAGCGGACATGCGAGCCCTCGTGACCGGCGGCGCCGGCTTCATCGGTTCCCACCTCTCAGAGCTCTTGCTCCGGGAAGGCTGGGAAGTAGCGGTCATCGATGATCTGTCCACCGGCAGGGAGGAGAACCTCCCCCCCGGGGTCGGGTTTTACCGGCTGGATCTGGTGGACCGGGATGGAGTAACCCGGGCGGTCCAGGACCTCCGGCCGGAAGTGGTATTCCATCAGGCGGCCCAGGCATCGGTGGTGCACTCCTGGGAGGACCCGGCTCGGGATGCCCAGGTCAACCTGGTGGGCCTGTTGAACCTGCTGGAGGCGAGCCTGGCGGCCCGGGTGCGGGCGTTCGTGTTCGCCTCCTCCGGGGGGGTGCTATACGGGGACGCCGAGACGATCCCCACCCCGGAGACGGCGGCTAAGGTGCCTCTTTCCCCCTATGGGGTGGCCAAGCTCGCCGGGGAGCATTACCTCTACACCTTCCAGCAGGCCCGGGGACTCCCTTACATCGCCCTCCGCTACGGGAACGTGTACGGTCCCCGGCAGGATCCCCAGGGGGAGGCGGGGGTAGTCGCCATCTTCGGTCGGGCGATGCTCGCTGGAGAGGTTCCCACCATCTACGGGGACGGCCGGCAGACCCGGGACTTCGTGTACGTGGAGGACGTGGCCCGGGCCAATCTCCTCGCCGCCCAGGCCCTCCTTTCCGGGTTCCGGGGCCAGGAGCTGGACGAGGCAGCGTTCAACGTGGGCACCGGCGTGGAGACCTCGGTGCTTACGATCTTTCGGGAGCTGGCCCGCCTCACCGGCTTCTCCGGGGAGCCCCGCTTCGCCGCGGCCCGCCCCGGGGAGGTGCGGCGGTCCGCCCTGGACGGGGCCCGAGCCGCCCAGGTCCTGGGCTTCACCCCCGCCGTTTCACTGGGGGAGGGCCTCGCCCGCACCGTGGACTGGCTTAGGTCCGCGGCTTGACTCCCTCATGGCGGAACGCGTCTGCGATCTACATCTCCACACCAAGTGGTCCGACGGGACCCTGAGCGTGGCCGACACCGCCCGCCGGGCCAGGGCTGCCGGCTTTTCCACCATCGCCATCACCGATCACGACACGGTGGGCCCGGAACTCCGGAGGCCGCTGGAGGAGATAGCTGGGATTCAGGTCATCTGCGGGGTGGAGATCAAGGCGGCGGTGCTGGGGGAGCGGGGGGAGATCCTGGGTTATTTCATCCAGCCGGGGCATACCGCGTTGGGGGAGCTGTTTTCCTGGATGGCCCAGGCCCGGGTGGACAGGATGCGCCGGATGGTGGAGCGGTGCCGGGAGGTCCTGGGGATCCCGCTCACCTACGAGGAGGTGGCGGCCCGAGCCGGGGGCTCCGTGGGGAGGCCGCACCTGGCCGCGGAACTGGTTCGGCACGGGGTGGCCCGGGATTACCAAGACGCCTTCGACCGCTTTTTGGGGCAAGGGGGGGAGTGCTACGTGCCCCTGCCCCGGGCCGAAAGCGCGCGGGTGATCGAGGCCATCCGGGCCGCCGGGGGGGTGGCCGCCCTAGCCCATCCCGCCCTGCTCCCCTTGTCCGACTTCGAGGCGGCCCTGCTGCGGCTGCGGGAGGAAGGGCTGGCCGCCCTGGAGGTGGATTACCCGTACGATCCTGCTAGAAACTCGCTTTCCATCACCGTGGAGGAGCTGCGGGCGTTGGCGGAAAAGCTGGACTTGGTCCCCACCGGGGGGTCTGACGATCACGGCCCCGGCTCGGTCAGGGAGTCCTTAGGGTTGGTCCGGGTTCCTTACGAGGTGGTGGAGCGGCTGTCCGCTTTGTCCTCGGTCACGTAGCGCAGGGCGGCCAGGGCCACCTCGATCTGATCCTCCGTGGGCTCGCGGGTGGTAAGCCGCTGCAGCCACAGCCCCGGCAGCAGAAACGGCCGCATCCACCAGGCATCCGGATGCCTACCCCCCAGCATAAGTGCCTCATAGGCGATTCCCGCCACCACCGGCAGGAGTACGATCCGGCCCAGGATCTTTAGCCAGATGCTATCGGTGGGGATAAGGGAGAACACCAGGATGGAGATGGCCACGAACAGAAGAAGGAAAGCGGTGCCGCAGCGGGGGTGGAGGGGGCTCTTTTTCCGGGCGGCCTCCAAGGTGGGTTTGCCCTCCTCGTAGGCGTGTACCACCTTGTGCTCCGCACCGTGATACTGAAACACCCGCCGGATGTCCCGCATGAACGAGATGGCGTAGAGGTACAGGAAGAACAGGGACACCCTGATTCCGCCTTCGGCCAGGTTGAATAGCACCCGATTCGGGATGCGGATAAGGCCGGTCAGGTACACGGGAAGGGCCACGAACCCGCCTCCCACTAGGGCCACTGCCAGAGCCACTGTGAATAGGAGGTCCCAGCGGGAGCCGCTGGCCTCCTCCCCGTAGGCCAGGCGGGCGGACAGGTTCAGGGCCTTGATCCCCAGGGACAGCATCTCATACAGCCGCACCGGCCCTCGCAGGAACGGGATCTTTCGGAGCCGTCGGCATCCACGCACCCCGGTCAGGGGCTCCACCGCGATGGACCCGTCAGGGGTGCGAACGGCCACCGCGACGCGGTGGCCGTTCTGAAGCATCACGCCTTCGATTACCGCTTGCCCCCCCACTGGCATTTGCTTCCGCCTGAATCCGTGGGGATCCAGGCTCGAGCGATCCTCTTTTTCCCTTCCTTCTGTCACCGCCCCCTCCTGGGGTGTCACCGGGCAGGCGAACCTGCTTCTCCGCTCATCGAACCAGGGCCAACCGGGAGGTGCAAGCAAATGTGCGCCACAGGCCGTGCACCTTCAGAGCGAAAAAGGCTCTGCTCCCCAACCCTAGAGGCTCACAATCCTCCGAGCCCACTTTACGAAGCCGGGCTCTTCTGGTGCCTTTCGCGCCAG
>JAJOKL010000053.1 GCA_021129895.1 Candidatus Bipolaricaulota bacterium | reverse complement strand
GGGTTGCCCCACCACCTGAGAGAAACGCTGCGGCCGCCAGCGGCGGTAGATGGAAAGCCCCTCTCCCCTGTCCATGGCCGCAGGAGGATAGCCCAAGCCCTACCCTCAGGCCAACCCCGGGTTGAGAGCAAAGCGGACTACGTTTCCGAGTTGAGGAGCCGGGAAACGAGCTCCTGGTGGGTCCGATCCAGGTCGTGGTAGGCCGCGGCGAAGGAGGCAGTGAGCCACGGCCTGAGCGCCACCTCCACCCCGTAGGTGATGAGGAGCCACACCCCCCAGTGAAGCAGTTCCCTTACCAGGGCCAAGTAGGTAACTGCACCCAACACCAAGTAGGGAGATATGAGCACAACTCCCAAACCCAACAGGGCCCAGCGGCGGCCAGCGGTGAGGGCCCCGCTCTCGCCCATGGCCTCCACGGCGCTCCTTTTCTTATCCGCCGCGGCCAGGGGGGCGAACATGAACTTTAGGCCCCAGGCGATCCCCGGGATCACCAAGAGCAGCAGGCCGATGATCATCACGATCACGGTCAGCCAGTATGCCCCCAGCACCGACAGGGGATGACGGAACGGGGCCAGCATGTCCCGCAAGGAGGCGATCTCACCCCGCACCGCCCGCAGGGCCAGGTACTGGTAGCCCGTGTAGGCCAGGGGCCACACGAGAAAACCCAAGAACAGATCGAGAACAAGCGCGAAGCCGCCTCCAGAGGGGGAGATCTCCCTCCCCTCTTCCAGCGGAAGGGGAGAGAGGCCGCCATCAAGGACGAGCTCCTGCACCAAGCCCGCCGCCAGCAGCACCAAGATGCCGGAGAGGAGCAACCAGCGGTGGTGGGAGAACGTCCTCCATCCCACAGCCAGCCAGTTTTTTACCCCATGTCACCCTCCTCGGTCTCCGCCCGGTGGGGGTCCAGGGCCTCCCGTACCAGTGCCACCGCCCGCTGCAAGCGACCCTCATCCTCCCCTTCGGCCATGATGCGGATCAGGGGCTGGGTGCCGGAGGGGCGGACCAGCAGACGCCCCGCCTTCCCGATCAGGACCCGGGCTTGTTCCATCGCTTCTTTCACCTGCGGATCCTGCATCGCCCCAGCCCGGTCGTGCACCCGCACGTCGGCCCGCACCTGGGGGTAGACCGGGACCGGAGCCACCAAGGCCGCCAGATCCAGGCCGGCCCGCTGCAGGGCCCGCAGGGTGAGCAAGGCGGTGAGGATGCCGTCCCCGGTGGGGGCATAGCGGCCGAACACCAGGTGCCCGGACGGTTCCCCGCCCAGTTCGATCCCGTGTTCGCGCATGGCCCAGGACACGTGCCGATCCCCCACCGGCACCCGCACCACCTGGAAGCCCTGCTCGGTGAGGTACCGTTCCGGGCCCATGTTCCCCAGCACGGTGAACACCACCGCCCGGGATGAGAGTTCCCCCACTTGGTGGAGGTGGGGGGCCAGGGCGGCCATGAGCACGTCTCCCTCTACCACGCGGCCCTGGCCGTCCACGAACATGGCCCGATCTCCGTCCCCGTCGAACGCCACGCCCAAATCGGCCCGTTCGGCCCGCACCACCGCCTGGAGGGGTTCGATGGTCGCAGCCCCGGTGGCGTTGATCCTGGTCCCGTCCGGTTCCCGACCGATCACGGTGAGCTTGGCACCCAGGGACTCGAAAAGCTGGGGGGCCACCCGGGCGGTGGCCCCATGGGCGCAATCCAAGGCCAGCTTGACCCCCTGCAGGGAGAGCCCTCTCACCGCCCGGAGGAGGAATCCCCGGTAGTGTTCTTCTGCTTGGGGCCAGGGCTCCACACTTCCCAGCCGGCTCCGGGCCGGCACCCCGTCCAAAAGCGCCTCCACCTGCTCCTCTTCCTCCGGGGAGAGCTTCAGGCCCTGGGGGTCGTAGAACTTGATGCCGTTGTCCTCAGGGGGGTTATGGGAGGCGGAGATCACGCTGCCCAATTCGAATTCCCCCTCCCGCACCAGGTGGGAGGCCGCCGGGGAGGGGAGGATTCCGGCCGTGGACACATCGCAGCCGGCCTCGGCAAGACCAGCCGCGCAAGCCGCCTCCAAGGCCGGGCCCGAGAGCCTGGTGTCCCTGGCCAGCAGCACCCGCCGGGGACGAAACGCCCTGCCGGCGGCCCGGCCCAGCCGGAAGGCGAGCTCCGCTGTGAGCTCTATCCCGGCTACCCCCCGCACCCCATCCGTCCCGAAGTATTTCGGCAACCTAACTCCTTTCCGCTTGTATGGAAGCTATCAACTTGATTGGAATTTTAGCAGCTTGGGGAGGGCGTTGTCCCGGTGGAGGGGATGGGGTGAGGGGCGCCTCTTTTTTAGAAACCGTTCGGAACTCCCAGAGCCCGTGCGGCCTTTTTCATGAGCCCTTAACAGCCGCGAAGACCACCGAGTGCAAAGAAAAACAAGGCTCCTCGCTGTTTGACGGGGCAGGGTTCGACCAGCTTGGCCCCTTCTTAGCCCCCCATCAAAGGAGGGGCGGCAACCAGTTTCCCACCCCGTTTCTCTCCCCGGGGGAAGGGGTGGGGGGCAACCAGCAACTACCCTCCTGGGTGCCCACACAAGTAGCGAGGAGCCCGATTTTGAAACTGCCCCTAGAAGGGGGGCTCTTCTTCCGCCGGGGGCACCTCTTCCGGCTCCCCCTCCTCGGCCTCCTGCTCCAGCCGTTCGGTGATCCTGCGGACCTGCATCTCGGCCTGGGTGAGCTTGGCCTTGCACAGGCTCACCAGCTCCGCCGCTTCCTCCACCAGGGAAGAGAGCTGGTCGATGTCCACTTCCCCCCGCTCGATCCGCTCCAGGATCTCGTCCAGGCGCGCCACCGCCTGGGAGTAGGAGAGGTCAGTTTTCCCTTGAGGTTCCATCACCTCGTTTACCCCCCTCCGAAAGAAGTCGCAGGCTCCCCCGGCGCAGCTCGGCCTCCAGCCGCGTGCCCGCTGGGGCCTGGGCGGGGTCGGTCACCACTCCTCCCCCCCGCAGGCGTAGGATGGCGAAGCCCCGCTCCACCACCCGGCGGGGGTCCAAGTCGGAAAGCCGTTTTTCCCGAGCTTGGAGCCGTTCCCCCTCCCGAGCCAGCAGGGCCAAGCTCCGCGGGGCCAGACGGGCCGCCGCCTGCGCCAGCTTCTCCTCCGCCCCCTGCAGCTCCCGGGTCACCGACCGGGCCAGCCGCTGTTGCGCCAGCACGAGATATTGCCGCCCCCTGCCCAACGCCACCCCGGCCACCCGGGGCAGGGCCCGGGCCAAGCGCGCAAGATCCGCCCTCGCCACCGCCAGCCGGTTTCCGCTCGCCCGCGCCAGCCTGCCGGCCCGTTCCCGGATCGCCCCCTGCTCCTGGCTGACGATGGTTCCAGCCCGGGACAGGACCTGCCCCAGGGCCTCCTCCAGCCGCTGGAGGGTGTCCTGGCCCCGCTGGACCAACAGCTGGGCGGCGGCGGTGGGGGTCTTGGCCCGCCAGCCCACGTGATCCAGTACGGAGAAATCCTCCTCGTGTCCGATCCCCACCACCACCGGCAAGGGGAAGGTGGCCACCGCCCGCCCCAGGGCCTCGGAGTCGAACCAAGCGAGATCCGTGCGGGACCCCCCGCCGCGGCAGATCAACACCACGTCGAACTCCTCGGCACGGGCCCGGAACCAGTCCAGCGCGTTGAGCACGGAGGGCTCGGTGTACGGCCCCTGTACCCGGGCACCGTGGACCGTCACCTGGAAGGCGTACCCCGACTCCCGCAACGTCTTCAGCACGTCCCTCTCGGCGTCGGAGCCCAGGCTGGTGATCAGCCCCACCCGTAGGGGCACCAAGGGGAACGGCAAGGCCCGGTTGCGATCTATTAGCCCCTCTTTGGTCAGCTTCCTGACGATCTCCTCCCGGCGGCGGGCCACCTCACCCAGGGTGTAGGAGATATCGATGTCCTTTATCAGCACCCGGTACGCCCCCCAGGGCACGTACAGGTCCACCTGCACCAGGACCCGCACCGTGACCTCGTCCTCCAGGCGGAACGGGTCTCCGGCCCGGGCCAGCTTCTCCTCCACCCGGAACCGGTCCTCCTCGGTGAGCACCGCCTCCACTTGGGAAATCACCTTGCCCTGTTCGTTCTTCTCCACCAACTGGAAGTGCAGTAGCTGGGAGGTGCGTTGCTGCGTGCGCCGGCGTGCCCGCTCCAGCCCGCTGATCTCCCCCACCAGCCAAACGAGGCCGGGAAACGCCTTTTGAATAGCGCTTTTCACCTGGAGGTTGAGCTGGGACACGGTGAGGTGCTGGAGCTGCTCCTTTTCGCGATCGTAGAGCCGTAGGGTAGCGGCATCGAAGGAGAAACCCTCCCCTTGGAGGAGCTCCACCACCGCCACCACGTGCTGGGCGGGCACGATCCAGCAGCGGCGGGCTCCATCCCAGCGCCGCTCCGGGAGTCCCTTCACCAGGTCCACCAACCGGCGGTCGAACGCGAACCTGATATGAAGGGTCCCTCCGTTCTCGCAGGTAACCGTCCGGTCGGACATCTCCATCCCGTACCCTACTTTAGTACAATGCCCCCGGCAAGCCTTTCATCGGGGGAACGAATCGAAACCAAAAGTCGCAGGCGGATTTGGGTACAGGAGGCCAGCGTGGAGAAGATCTGGGACGTGGTGATCGTGGGGGCGGGGCCGGCCGGGCTCGCGGCCGGGATCTACGCCCGCCGGGCGGGCCTGTCCCCGGTGCTCCTGGAACGGGGACTGCCCGGAGGGCAGCTGATGGAGACGGACGCGGTGGAAAACTACCCGGGCTTCCCGGAGCACATCCCCGGGCCCGAGCTCATGGACCGGATGCGCCGCCAGGCCGAGCGGCTGGGGGCGGAGATCGTCATGGCCGAGGCCAGAGCTTTGACGCGGGAGGGGGAGCTGTGGCGGGTCGAGGTCCCCGGCGGGGCCTATCTCGGCCGCACCGTCATCCTGGCGGTGGGGGCTCGGCCACGGGAGCTTTCCGCCAAGGGGGCCAAGGAACTTACCGGCCGCGGGGTCTCCTACTGTGCCACCTGCGACGGGTACTTCTTCCGGGGCCGGGAGGTGTTGATGGTGGGGGCGGGGGACTCGGCCCTGATCGAGGCCTGTTTCCTGGCCAAGCTGTGCGCCAAGGTGTACGTGGCGGTGCGCCATCCGAAGGACGATCCCAACGCCATTCGGGCCATGGCCGCCGTCCGGGAGAGGGCCCTTCGGAACCCAAAGATCGAGTTCCTGTGGAACGTGGTGGTGGAAGAGGTGAAAGGCGATGGCAAGGTCTCCGGGGTGGTATTGCGGGACCTGGCTACCGGGGAGCGGCGGGAGCTCCCGGTCTCCGGGGTGTTCGTGAAGATCGGGAACGTCCCGGCCACGGACTGGCTGCGCGGGGTAGTCGAGCTCACCAAAGAAGGCTATATTCGTACCGACCGATGGCTCAGGACCAGCCAGCCCGGGGTGTTTGCTGCCGGCGATTGTCTGGAGCCGGTGGGCAGGTACGCCCAGGCCGTGATTGCCGCCGCTGAGGGGGCGATCGCCGCCCTGGAGGCGGAGCGGTACTTGAGCGAGCAGACTATCGGGAGCCGAGAGGGGGAAGGCATCGGTCCAAAGGGGGGGTCATGAAGAAGGGCAGGACCGCGGGCAAGACATCGCAGGGCACCTGGCCCACCATCCCGGAGTTCTTCCAGCGCAGCGTGCGCCATTACGGGGGGCGGGTGGCCATTCGCATGCCCCAGCTGCGGGGCAGGCGGTTCTCGTTCCGGGAGGCCATCTACCAGGAGCTGTGGGACCTGTCCGGGAAGTTGGCGATCTGGCTATCCGCTCAGGGGGTGGAGCGCGGCGACCGAGTGGCCATCATCGCCAAGCCCTCGGTGGGTTGGGCGGTGGCGTTCTTCGCCATCCAGCGGCTGGGCGCGGTGGCGGTGCCTTTGGATGCCGGGCTGCGGCCCGCCGAGGTGCGTCGCATCCTGGCCGAGGCCGAGGTGAAGCTGCTGTTCGCCTCCCCGGCCCGCTACGAGGAGCTGCTCCCCCTCACGGAGGAGGTGGAAAGCCTGCGGGAGGTGGTGTCGGTGGAGGCCATGCCCGGTGCCCTATCGCTGTGGGAGATCCTCCCCGAGGAGGCACAAGCCCCACCCGATGGACACCCCTCCCCCGGGGACCTGGCCCTGCTGATGTACACCTCCGGCACCACCGGCGACTCCAAGGGGGTGATGCTCACCCACGCCAACATCACCTCCAACATCGACGGGGTGCTGGAAGTGATCCACATCGGCCCGGAGGACAAGTTCGTCACCATCGTGCCCTGGTACCACATCTACGGCCTCACGTTCACCCTGCTCGCCCCCCTGTGGGCTGGGGCCACCGTGTCCTACACCGATGACTACCGCAACCTGATCGAGGTGGCCCGGCGGTGTCATGTGACCATCCTCATCGGGGTGCCCAAGCTGTACCACGCCCTGTGGCGCAGGATGCGGGAGAACTTCGAGTCGGACCTCATCCGGCGGCTGCTGTACCGGTTCGCCCCCAAGCTCTTGGGGAAGCTGGTCAAGAAAAAACTCCTCACCCCGGAGTTCCGCTTCTTCGTGTCCGGCGGGGCGGCCCTGGCCACCGAGGTGGGAGTGGGCCTCCGGCGGCTGGGCCTGGGGATGATCGAGGGGTACGGGCTCACCGAGACCTCCCCGGTGATCTCCTTCTCCGAGCCGTTCACCAAGCGGGCGGGGACCGTGGGCCGGCCCATCAAAGGGGTGGAGCTAAAGATCGAAAACCCGGACGCTGATGGATACGGTGAGGTGCTGGCCCGGGGGCCAAATGTGATGTTGGGCTACTACAAGAACCCCAAGCGCACCGAGGAAGTGCTCACCAAGGACGGCTGGTTCCGCACCGGGGACCTGGGGAGGCTGGACCGGGCTGGTTACCTGTATCTGGCCGGGCGCAAGAAGAACGTGATCGTCTTGGAGTCGGGGAAGAACGTGTACCCCGAAGAAGTGGAGTGGGAGCTTTCGCAGATCCCCGAGATAGAAGAGGTGCTGGTCTACGAGGCGAAAAAGGGCGGCACCCCGGTGGTGGCGGCCATGATTTACCCCAACTGGGATGAGCTGAAGCGCCAGGGGATCGAGGACAAGGAGGCGGCGCGGGATCTCCTGTGGGAGCGGATCAAAGAGGCCCAGAAGAACCTGGCTACCTTCAAGCGCATAAAGAGCAAGGAGGAGATCTCCCTGGTGGACCAGCCGTTCGAAAAGTCCACCAAGCAGGAGATCAAGCGGCACCTGTATGTAGATCGCTGAATCCCGAAGGAGGCTGGCTTAGGCCCCTGACGGAGGCGGGGCCCCTGCAGGCCGTGGCCAGGGGCAGCGTGGAGGTCAGCCGATCCGGCTGGATAGCGGCGCTAGACGATTCCCCTCGAGGATGCGCACCGTTCGCCACACCGACTACACCTTTTCAGCTTCTCCTGTGGGGAGGTGGGCTGGTGGGGCTGCTGCTGGCGGGGTGTGGCTGGCTTACCTGGGGCCCTTCTGCCCATCTGCCGGAGGAACCCTTGCCGGGCTGGGTCCGGGAGGTGGAAGCGGGGATATACGCCGAGGACCTCCCCGCTGGGGCCAGCGGAGGGCTAGGTGGCCTGTGGCGGGCCGGGGACGGCTGGCTCTGGTGCCTGATCTACGCGTTCCCCGACCCGGAGGCGGCCCGGGCCCGGCTAGAGGAGGAGATCGCAGGGCTCACTGGCTGGGAGGCCGGCGAGCTGGGCGATGAGGGGGTGAGCTTCTACCACCCCGAAACCGGGCTTTCCTTGGAGCTGTTCCGGGTGGGGAGGCACCTACTGCTGGTGGGGTCTTTGGCGGCGACGCCGGATGCGGCTCCGGCCCGGGAGGAGGTGCGGGCGGCGGCTCTGAAGCTCGCGGGCAGGATCCCCGTCATCCCCCCGGGGGAAGCGGGCCCACCCCCGGAAGGAGATTGCATCCCGCCCGAGGAAGGGTCGACGTTGTTGGTGCTGGAGGCCCCCCTCACCCTGGTGGGGCAGCCAAGCGGCGTCCTTACCTTGGTGCTGGAGATCGTGCCCCTGGGGGGGCGGAGGCGGGGCTATGCCGCTGCCGGTTCGACCTGCATTTGAAGTGCATCCAGCTTGGCCCCGAGGACGGGGATCCGGGGCTGCGCGGCCCCGGGGACCTGTTCCTGGCCGGTTCCATCGCCCTCCCTTGTGGCGAACTCACCTTCCTCACCCAGGAGTTGGCCCAGATGGAGGCGGGCACGGTGCGGGGGTTCCCCGGGAAGGGGGTACTCATCGCCTCCCGGGAGTGTCTGGCCCCCTGTGGCCTCCAGAACGTCCCGATCGTGCTGAACGTGATCCTGCGTAACCACAATCGGGTGCCCCTACTGGACCTGCTAGCGGCCGCCCTGTGGGCGCTGAGGAAGGCGGCCCCCCAGGCCCAGCCCCAGTGGGAGACGGCGGAGGGCCTCCCTCGGACTTACGGCCCCCAAGCGGAGGAGCCCGATGACCCCCAGGCGGCGGCCGAGGCGGTGCCCGGCACGACCATCGGGGAGGGACAGGCCCAGGACACGGTGGACCTCCCCGGGGCCTACTTTGCTTTCGAAATGACCGTTTTCGTCCAGGGAAGCTGCCAGCAGATCGCGGAGGACACCGTGCGCTGTACGGCCATCGCCGGAGAGGAGGGGCGGGTCGAGCTCCTGGCTCGGGTGGAGCCCCCCGTATACCAGGTGACGATCACCCCCACGGCCCTCCCACCTTGGGCCAGTTTCCAGCCGGCGGCCGGGTACGGTTCAGTTCAAGCGGTGTGTACCTTCCTCCCGCCCCTGGAGGCGGTGGGCGGGACCTTCGAGCTCGTGTTCCGGGCGAGCACCGTGTACGGGCTCGTCCGGGAGCTGCGGCTGATCCTGGAGGTGGTGGCCCCGGAGGGGATCGGATGACGCCCCTGGTAGTGGGGATCGCCGGCTCGGCCCGTAGAGGGGGCAACTCCGATCGGCTGCTTGCGGCGGCCCTGGCGGGGGCAAGAGCCGCCGGAGCGGAGACGGAGATCCTGGTGCCGGCCGAGCTAGCGTTCTTGCACTGTCTTGCTTGTGAAAAATGCAGGGAGACCGGCCGCTGCGTGCTCCGGGACGGGGCGGAGGAGGTCTACCGGGTGCTCCTTTCCTGCCAGGGGCTGGTGGTGGCAACGCCGGTCTACTTCGGGGGCCTTCCCGCCCCATTCAAGGCGCTGGTGGACCGAGCCCAGTTCCTCTACTTCCGCCGCTATGAGCTCCGGGACCGTGGGCTTCCCCGCGGCAGGCCGGCCCTGCTCCTGCTTGTGGCGGCCGGGGAGGAGGAAGGGCAGTTCGAGCTCCTCAGAGGACAGCTCTCGCCTTGGCTTTCCACGGTGGGGTTCGTGCCCCGGGGGGTGCTGACCGTGGGCGGGGTGGACCGCCCCGGCGAGGTTTCCGAACGGGCGATCGCCCGAGCCCGCCGCCTGGGGGAAACGCTCCTCTAGGCCTGGATGGGGGGTCTTTTCTCTGCTCAGGGCTCTGAGATTCCGTTCAGGAGGGCCAGGACCTCCACCGTGCCTTCGCCAACCTGAACCTGGAGAGACGGCAAGGCCTCGTCGCCGAAGATGTGGCTCTCCCCCTCCCGCCGCGGGGTGAGGTCGGTCTCCAGCCGAGCTCCGGGGCCGAGGGCGAGCCGTAGGTGAAAAGGCCCGGTGAATGCGAACAGATACCGGCAGTAATCGCACCCTTCGATCTCGTAGACCGCCCCCTCCGGCGGCACCCGCGGGTCGAGCACCCTGAACCGGAAAACTCCACCGCTGCTGGTCAAGTGCCCGATCTCGGCGTTGACAAGACGCACCTCGATCGGGTCCCGCAGGGAGAGGTCCCCGATCACCGCATCCCGGACTTCGAGGCCGGCTTCCCGTATCACCGCCTCGCCGACGGACACCCCTTGGATGTTCATGCCGAACCAGTGGACTGATTTCCTGGTGGACTCAGGGGGGGACACCTCAAGATAGGGGAGTTCCATCGGCAGCTGGATGGTCAGCTGGTAACGGGCGGGTGAGTCCGCCGGGGGCGGAACGTTTTCAAGAAGCAGCGAGCCGTCCTGGCGGCGAGCTACCACTTCCAGGCGGCGGAGAAGGGACTCCGGGGCTTCGATGGTGGCCAGTACCGCCCCGGGGCCCGGCCGCAGTTCTACGCTGGCCTCCACCAGTTCCAAATCCAGGGTATCCACCCCCTCCCAGGACACCGGGATCGCCTCATGGACCGTGCGCCAGGGCCCGTACTGCACCGGGATCGCCCGCTGGAACACCATCACCTGCCCGCCGAGCTCTAGCCCGGTACGCGCCGCCGCCCACGCCACAGCACCCAGGAGGACCAGGATCAGCGCCTTGGTAGCAGGGCCCCGGGGACGGGAAAACAGGAGATAAAGCCCGGTCCCCAGCCCCAGGACGATGGCCAGTAGCACGAGGCCGATCATAATTCCACCTCCCTCCCAATCGCCCACGCCCACCCCAGGAAGACAAGCGCCAGGAGCAACGCGGCCCATAGCGGCTCTTGCGAGACCTCCATCACCCGAACTCCTGTGGGCCAGCGCCCCTGGAGGATCCTCCACGGGGACAGGAGTTCTCCTGAAATGGCCCCTACCCTCTCCCCTACCAGCCAGGCGGCGAAGGCGGAGCCGGAAAGGAAGAATACCAGGGCGAGAGCCGCCAGCCGGTAGAGGCGAAAGCGCCAGGCAAACCGCTCCAGCAATACCAACCACGCCACGGCAGGAACGAAGACCAACCCCGCCGAATAAAGCCCGGATTGGAACGAAAGGATCGGGTTATAGGGGAGTTGGAGCCACAGCCGGGCCAACATCTGGCTCCAGGTGGTGAGCGCCACCGTGTAGAAAGTCCACACTGCGGCCACCAAGGAGAACTGGGCCAAAAGCCCAGCAAGATCGTGGTATGGGGAGAGGAAGAGGACCTCCGGGAGCTTCCCCCGGCGCCAGTTGCGGAGAAGAAAGGAAAAGGCCAGGGTGGCGATCCCCAGAGCATATCCAATGGAGAGCCCCAGTTCGGGATCCGGGCGGGGTGGAGGAAAATCGTGACCTGGTTTGAATATCAGTGGCCACAGGTATCCGAGGAGAGGGAGCATGATCGCCGCACCAGCGAGGACGTACAGCCAGGGCCGAACCCTCCTCCACTCAAGCCACAGGAAGCCCGACATCGCCGAACACCTCCAAGTAAACGTCCCGCACGCTCTTCCCCTTTTCCCGGAGTTCCTCAGCGGGGGCATCCAACACCACTTTCCCCTCCCGCAGGAAGACCACCCGGTCGAACAGGGGCTCCGCCTCGGCCACAAGATGGGTAGCGATCACAAACCCGGCCTCCTTGTGCCAGGCCGCGATCACGGATTGGAGGATCCGATCCCGGGAAACCGGATCGAGTCCCCCCAGGGGCTCGTCGAGCAGGTATAGCTTTGCGTTCAAGGCCAGGATGGCCGCCAGCTCCAGCCTTCCCCGTTCCCCCTTCGATAGCCCCCGCACCGGGCGATCCGGAACTCGAAGCACGCCGATAAGCTCTCGAAATGAGTCCACCCGGAAGCCGGGAAAGATGCGGCGGAAAAGGGTCTCCACCTGCGCTGTCCTCATCCATCCCGGGAGGTAGGGAAGCTCTGGGAGGTAGGCCACGGCGCCTCTGCACCTGCGGGGGGAGCCGCCGAGCACCGTCACCCCTCCCCGATCGGGGAGGAGGAGTCCGGCGATCACCTTGAGGAGCGTGGTCTTCCCGCTCCCATTGGGGCCCAACAGCCCCACGATCTCCCCGGGCCGGAGTTCCAGGTCCACCCCCCGTAGGGCCTCTACCGCCCCGTAGGTCTTAACGATCCCCCTCAGTTGGGCGAGCATGGACCACCTCCTGTAACGCCGCCATCGCCTCCTCCAAGGTCAGGCCCAAGGCCCGGGCCTCCTCCAGGAAGGAGGCGGCCGCCTCCTGCAGGAGTGCACGGCGCAGCGCGGCCACTTCCACGTCCTCCCGCACGAAGGTGCCGCGCCCCCGCTGAGTGTGGGTGATCCCCTGGCGTTCTAGCTCCCCGTACACCTGCACAACGGTGTTTGGATTGACTCGGAATCTTTTTGCCAGTTCCCGGACAGGTGGGAGCCTATCGCCCGGCTGGAGGTCCCCGCGGGCGATCCAGCGGGTGATCTCCTGGGCGAGCTGCAGGTAGATGGGGCCGCGGCTCGGGTCCAGTTTCATCGCACTATTGTACTAGTTCACTAGTACAATGTCAAGGGGGCGCCTCACTTATCTGTTTCAGGTCAGTATCTCTGCCCCGCCCGGGAACAACCCGCCGGGGTGTCGCTCTCAGCCTCGCACTGAAAAGCCGAAAAACTCCCCGGTAGGCTCCTCCCAACTCTCCTCTACCCCGGTCACCTGGGCCAGGGGTGGACCCTGATGGGCAAACGCCGCCAGCTTGCGCAACGCCTCCTCCTCCCCCTCGGCCACGATCTCCACCCGCCCGTCCGGCAGGTTCCGCACGAACCCCCGAAGGCCGAGCCGCCTGGCCAGGTCCCGGGTGTGGGCCCGGAAGAACACCCCCTGCACCCGCCCGGACACAAACAGGTGCACCCTCCTCTTCATCCCCACCTCCGGCTAGCCCAAAAGCTCCCCGGCCCGCCGTAGAAAGGCAACAACCAGCTCGATGGTGGCCTCGAGATCTGAAAGAAACAGGGTGGATACCGGGGAGTGGATGTAGCGGCAGGGAACTGAAAGGACCCCGGCCAGGATCCCGCCCCGCTCCAGGTGAATGGCCCCGGCGTCGGTGCCCCCATAGGCGGGGAGCTTGTACTGGTAAGGAATGCCCTCCCGCTCCGCGGTCTCCTCCAGGAACCGGACGAGGCGTGGCGAGACGATGATGGACCGGTCGGCCAGGGTGATGGCCGGCCCCTGACCTAGCCGCACTGGCTGCTTGGCCTGGGGCACCCCGGGGAAGTCCGCCCCGATGGTCCCCTCCAAGGCCAGGGCCAGCCGGGGCGCGATCCGGTAGGCGGCCGCCTTGGCCCCCCTGAGTCCCTCCTCCTCGCACACCGCGAAGTTCACCACCAGCCGATAGGGGAGCTCCTCCCCCGAGAGGAGCCGGAGGGCCTCGATGGCCGCCAGGCACCCGGCCCGGTCATCGAACGCCTTGCCGGTGACGTAGCCAGCGCGGATCTCCCGAAACGGGTAGTGGATGGTGGCCGGGTCCCCGAGGTGTATGCCCAGCTCCTCCGCCTCGGTCCGGCTCCCCGCCCCCACGTCCACGAACAGATCCTCCAAGGGGATGACCCGCTTGCGCTCCTCTTCTTTCAGGATGTGAGGCGGGGCGGCCCCGATTACCCCCAGGCGTTTTTCACCACTGCGGGTACGGATCGTCACCCGGTGGCCGGGGATGATGCGCTCGTCCCAGCCCCCCAAGGGGGACAGGCGCAAAAAGCCGTCCTCCTCGATCCAGCGCACCATGAACCCCACCTCGTCCATGTGCGCGTCCAGCATCACCGCTTCCCCTGTCCCCCGGGTGCAGATCAGGTTCCCAAGTGGATCCACCTCGCAGGAATCGACGTACGGGGCCACCATGTCCCGGATGACCTCCCGCACCTCGTCCTCGAACCCCGCCACCCCGAACGCGTCCGACAGCCGCTGCAGTTTCCCGACTAGGTCCACCTGTCCTCCTTCTTCGGCAACAAAGCTAGCTCGAGAAGTTTACCCTAGCCCCGTGATGATCATGGGTTGGGTGCTTTCCCCCTCTCACCGTCCCCTCGTAATCAGCGGATAGGTGAACACTCTCCGGGCCGAACTGTCGGGTTGCCACCCTTGCTGTTTCATGGGGGCAGCTGACTTTCTGATTATCCATCCCTTCTACATTTCAGGGTGTGCATCTTACCAGCTACCCATACCCAGCAGCGAGGAACTCCTCAAATAGACCCAGTTGGGACGGCCATTCGACCCCAGTCCCCCGGGGAAGGCGCAAAGCCGAGGGACGGAAGAGACGACTTCCGCAACAGGCCCCTTTATGATAGAAAAAACCACGGAGAACACGGAGATCACAGGATTTTTTCATCACAAAGGCTCCAAGACTCAAAGGGGAATTTCAAATTGAAGTTTTAATTTCTTTGTGTCTTGGGGTCTTAGTGGTTGCTGTCGCATTTCTCCGCGGTCTCTGTGGGCTCCGTGGTTTAGGTCTTTCTCCCTCAGGCAGGGCAAGGCGATTGACCTGAGGAGCTTGGTTTTTCGCAATAGGCTCGCCAGTGGCAATGCACAGCTGGTTAGGCCCTGCTGGACGGAAGGACCACCGATTGGGCCACGATCCTGGACAGCTCTTGGATATCCCACCACCCAGCCAGAGCCGGCACCGCCAAGCGAGCGGGACCCAGGTCAGGCCCTCTGCTTCTTCTCCTCCCGCTTCAAATACTGCAAGATGGCCTCTACCACTAGATAGTTCACCGACCGATCCTTAGCCCGAGCTAGCTTCCGCAGCTTGGCCAGTACCTCGACCCCTCCCTTGGACGGGGGAATGTAAAGCGAAAGCTTGGCTGTGTCCTTCCCTGCTGTGCTCTTCGGCCTGGGCATGTTCTCACCCCCTGGATAAGGTTTTCAAAGATAGCATAACATGATTTGCTTTTGTTGTCTACAGTAGACCCGATAAGAGGGGGTAATAATCTTCTGGAGTAATTGTTCTTGTTGTAAAGCGGTCCTCGAACTCGTACCTTAAGTTCCAGCTTTGCGAACCAGGTACGCCGGTTGTGAAAGCTTTGACGTTGCGGGCCGGCGATAAGGCCTCCGGGCTTGCTCATCCCGTGGGAGCGGCCCAGCTGGGTACATGAAGTTACCAGTGAAGTTACCAGTGGGTGAAAAGAAAGAGTGAATAGGCCAACGGAGGACCTTGCCTTGGATCCGCTCGGATCCAGCTCGGAGAGGCCGCACACCGTACCCAAGCTGTTCCTGGGTGAGGGGGCGCGCGAAGCCGCTGAATCACTGGTAGAGGACCTGCTGGGGGCATGCCAGGACCACCCCGACCTGTTCCGGATCGCCCCGGAAGGGGCAGGCATCGGAATAGACCGGGTGCGGGAGGCCGTGTTCTGGGCCCGCTACCCCCCGGTGCAGGGGCAGTGGCGAGTCGTCCTCCTGGGCCCGGCGGAGCGGCTATCCCACGAGGCGGCCAGTGCCCTGCTCAAATCGCTGGAGGAAGCCCCTCCTTACCTTGTGTTCGTCCTGTACGCTCAAGCCCCGGACCAGCTCATCCCCACGGTGCGCTCCCGCTGTGCGGTGGTGTGGACAGGGGACGGGGAAGCCCGCTGGGCCCACGCCCTCGCGGAAGCGGGCTACTCCCCGGAGGAGATCCGGTTCCTGCTACCCCTTATCTCCTGCCGGGAGGACCTCCTCGCCTGCACCGCGGCCCGTAGGGAGCCGCAGCAAGAGTGGGAAGAGGCAAGGAGGGAAGCGGAGGAGTTTGATCTGGAGGAGCTCGCCGCCCGCTGCGTGGCCTATCGTGGCGACCCCATCCGCCGCCGGGCCATGGCCTTCGCCCTCGCCCAGGGGCTCGCCTCCGCCCCGGCCGATCGGATCCTCGCGGCGGCCGAGGCCCTGGCCCAGGGGGGGAAGGAGGCCGTGCTCGCGTTCCTCAGGGAGCTCGTTTCCTACCTCCTACGTGATGATTGCCCCTACCCACCGGAACTGCGCCGGGCGTGGGCCAAGAAGGCCTCCTTGGCCCGGGGGGAGCTAGAGGCCAACGTTAACGCTAAACTTCTGGTCGAGGTGATACTCCTGTGGCCGAAGAAAAGCTGAAGGCCCTGGTCCGCCGCTATGGCCCCCAACCGGAGGTGCACCTGGCGGTGTGGGGGGGGAAGGTGGGGCGGACCGGGCAGACTTGGGTGGAGGACGACGGGCGGGGGGTGTGGCTGGTGGAGGTGCTCCGTTCCCCGGCCCGGGAGAAGGGAGAGCCCGCCGGTACCCTACTGCGGCCCGCCGGGGAAGGGGACCGCAAGAGGTTCCGAGAGCGAGAGGAGGAAGTCCCCCGCCTGCTCCCTAAAGTTCAAGCCCGGGTTCAGGCTCGGGGCCTTCCCATGCGGTTCGTCACCGGGGAACTGGACCTGGAGCGACGCTTCCTGCGGCTCTTCTTCACCGCCCCCGGCAGGGTGGACTTCCGGGAGTTGCTCCGCGAACTGAGCCGAGAACTAGGAATGCGCCTCGAGCTGCGGCAGGTGGGCCCCCGGGACGTGGCCCGCTTGCTGGGGGGGGTGGGGCCCTGTGGTCGCCCCATCTGTTGCCGCTCCTTCCTGCGCCAGCTCCGGCCTATCCCCCTCGAGCTGGCATTCGACCAGCAGCTGTTCTTCTCCCCGGAGCGGATCACCGGCCACTGCGGCCGGCTCATGTGCTGCCTGGCCTATGAACATGCCCAGTACCTGGAGGCACTGCAGGGGCTGCCCAAGGTGGGACAGCGGCTCACCCTGGAGGGCCGCCGGGGCAAGGTCACCGGGGTCAACATCTTCCGGAGCACGGTGTCCATCTCCTGGGAGGACGGGACCCGGGAGGAGCTGCCCTGGTCCAAGTTCAGCCCTTGCCAAGAGGAGGAAGGCTCTGCACCTGGATCGTCTGAGTAGGAAAGGCGAACTCGATCCCCGCCTCCTCGAACCGGCGCCTGATCTCCAAGTTGATCTCCTCGGTGGCCTCGAGGAATTTCTGATAGGCCGTGTACTTGCACCAGTGGATGACGAGGATGTTCAGGGAGTAGGGACCGAACTCCTTGAAATAGACCCAATAATTGTCCGTGCTGGGATGGCCCGCCAGGATCTCCCGCAGGATCCTCAAGGCCTCCTGTAACTTGTCATACGGGGTGTCGTACACGATCCCCACCGTGTACATGTTCTTGATGGTGGGCCGCTTGGCGATGTTGTTGATCTTGGCGTTGGCCATCAACCGGTTGGGGACGGAGACCACCGTGCCGTCCAAGGTGCGGATGCGGGTCGACCTGAGGCCCACCGCCTCCACCGTGCCGTCGACGTCCTCGAACTGCACCCGGTCCCCCACCTCGCAGGGGCGATCCACCAGCAAGGCCAGTGTGCCGATGAAGTTGGACAGGGTCTCCTGGGCGGCCAGGGCGATGGCCAGCCCCCCGATCCCCAGCCCCGCCAGCAGGCCGGATACGTTATAGCCCAAGTTCTGCAGCACCAACAGCACCGCTACGCCCCACAGGAAGGCCTTGGTGACCTTCCTTAAAATGGGGATCAGCTGGTCGTCCAGCCGGGTGGCGGTACGCTTGGCCCGGGCGGCCCAGTAGGCGTACAAGACATCGGTTAGCTTGCTCAGCGCGTATACCACGAGGAAGGTGGTGACGGCCAGGAACATTCCCCGCAGGAACACGATCGCCCCCACTGGCAGGGTGAACACCTGGAGCCCTCCCCACAGGGCGAGGAGGAGCAGCACCACGCCTAGCGGTCGCCGGCTCAAGGCCAGCAAGGCGGCCTGCACCCGCTCCTCCCCCCAGGCCCGGCGGGACAGCACCACCTCCCACAACCGCCGTAGAATCCAGTGGGCCACCCCCGCCCCGAGCAGGATCAGGAAGAACGCGCCGTACTGCCAGACCTGGTTCCCCAGGAACGTGTAGTGGAGAAAGCTCATCCCACCTCCTCCATTTCCAGCCGGGCCTTGCGTAGCCGTCCCAGCCACACCGCCGGTAGGGTCAGCTCCACCGCCCGCCCCCCGTCCTCCCAGCTCACCCCGTGCAGCTGACCGAGGTCGGCTAGCCACGAGATGAGCTCGGCCCGGGCGGCAGGCAAGTGCACCCGCACCCGGGCGAAATGTCGGGCCAGGGCCTGGGAAAGCTTTTCTCTCAAGTGCTCCATGCCAGTGCCCACCAGGGCCGAGACCGCCACCTGTGGTCGTACCTCAAGCTTGAGGCGCGCCAGGAGCGCCCGTTCCTCCGGCGTCCGCAATCGGTCCACCTTATTAAGCACGTAAAGCACCGGCGGCAGGGGCTGCCCCCGGAACACTTCTCTCGCCAACACCCGCCGCACCGTGGCCAGATGCTCCAGGGCCCAAGGGGAGGAGGCGTCCAGCACCACCAGCAATAGGTCCGCCTCCTTGGCCGTCTCCAGGGTGGCCTGGAAGGCAGGAATGAGCTGGTGGGGCAGCTTCCGGATGAAGCCCACGGTGTCGGAAACCAAGGCCCAGCGTCCATGGGGGAGCTCGGCCCGCCTGACTCGGGCGTCCAGGGTGGCGAACAATTTGTCTTCCACAGGCGCCTCGGCCCCGGTCAGGGCCCGGAACAGCGTTGATTTTCCGGAGTTGGTGTAGCCCACGATGGCCACCTGGGGCGCCCCCAGCTCCTGGCGGCGCTTCCGCCGCAGGGCCCGTACGCGGTCTGCGTCCTGGAGCTTCCTCCGGATGGCTTGGATGCGTCGCTGCACCTTGCGGCGGTCCAGCTCCAAGCGGGTCTCCCCCGGGCCCCGGGTACCGATGCCGCCCCCGGGATCGGTGAGGGCCATCCCCCAGCCCCGCAGCCGCGGTAGCAGATACTCCAGTTGGGCTAGCTCCACCGCCAGCTCCGCCTCCCGGGTCCCGGCTCGCTGGGCGAAGATGTCCAGGATCACCTGGGCCCGATCCACTACCTTGAGCCCGGTCCGGTCCTCCAGGTTACGGGCTTGGGTGGGGGAGAGCTCGTCGCTCATCACCAGCACCTCGGCGGCCAGTTCCCGAGCCAGGGCAGCCAGTTCGTCCACCTTTCCCTTTCCCACGAAGGTGGCCGGATCCGGCCGCCGGCGGCGTTGCACCACCTGCCCCACCACCACCGCCCCGGCGGTATGCACCAGGGCCGCCAGTTCCTGCATCAACTCCTCCTCCTCCCAGGAGAGGCGGCCTGGGGGGAGCACCCCTACCAGGATGGCCCGCTCGGCGGCGTACAGGCGGGCTCGCCGTCCCAGGTAATCCTCGATCAGCGGCAGTTCGTGCGGCACAGCTCCACCTCCGCCCCCAGGGCCCGCAGCTTCTCCGGGAGCCCTTGATACCCTCGGGCCAGATGCTCGGTGCCCTCTATCTCTGAGGTGCCCCTGGCGGCCAGGGCGGCTAACACTAACGCGGCCCCGGCGCGGATGTCCGGCGCCCGCACCCGGGCGGGGGTGAGTTCCTCCACCCCGTCTATCAACAGCGTCGCCCCCTGCAGGCGCATCCTGGCCCCCATGCGCATGAGCTCCCCCACGTGGCCGAACCTGGAGGCGAACACCCGCTCCGTCACCGAGGATTCCCCCTCCGCCACCGCCAGGAAACTCACCATGGGCGGCTGGAGGTCGGTGGGGAAGCCGGGATAGGGGCCCGTCTCCAGGTGCACCCCCCGGGCCCGCCCGGAGGCGGCCACCTCCACCCAGTCCTCCCCTACCTCCACCTCCAACCCGGCCTGGTCGAATTTTACGAGCAGGGCCGCCAGGTGCCGGGGCACCACCCCGCATGCCCGCACCCGCCCCCCGGTGATCGCCCCGGCCAAAAGATAGGTGCCGGCCTCGATCCGGTCCGGGATCACCTCCCAGTGGGCCCCGGCCAGCTCCTTGCGGCCCCGGATGACCACCCGGTCCTCCCCCCAGACCACCTCGGCCCCCATGGCCGAAAGCAGCCGGCTCAGATCAACCACCTCCGGTTCCCGGGCCGGGTTCAGGATCACCGTCTCCCCTCGGGCCAGGGCCCCCGCCAGGAGCAGTTGCTCGGTTGCCCCCACCGAGGGGAAATCCAGGTACACGGTGCGGCCTACCAAACCGGCTGTCCGGGCCTCCACCCACCCCTGGCGAGCTTGTATCTCCCCTCCCAGGGCGGCCAACCCCTCCAGGTGTAGGTCCACCGGCCGAGGGCCGATGGCGCAGCCCCCGGGATGGGGCACTCTGGCCCGGCCCAGCCGGGCCAGAAGCGGCCCCAACACCAAAAACGAGGCCCGCATCCTCCGCACCGGGGCCTCCGGGGCCACCGGCGAGGGCGGGGCCTGCTCCCGGATCTCCAGCTCCTCCCCCCGCCAGTGCACCTCTTTTCCGAGCGACTGCACCAGCTCCAAGGCGGTTTCCACATCCCGCAGGCGTGGCACCCGGGTGAGGAGCAGCGGCTCGGAGGTAAGCAGAGACGCGAAGATGGCGGGGAGGGCGGCGTTCTTGGCTCCGGCCGCCCGCACCGTGCCCGACAGGGGGCGGCCGCCGCTGATCACCATCATGGAAGGAAGGGAAGCGGGTTCAGGGGCTGCCCTTGCTCGCGGATCTCGAAGTGAAGGTGGGGGCCAGTGGAAAGTCCAGTGTTTCCCGACAGGGCGATCACCTGTCCCACCTCCACGAACTGGCCCACCTCCACCAGGATGCGGGACAGGTGCGCGTAGTAGGTGGAGTAGCCGTCCCCGTGGTCGATAACCACCAAAAGCCCGTACCCGCCGCGGGCTGCCGCCCAGATCACCGTGCCCGGGGCGGCGGCATGCACCGGGGTCCCCACCGGCACCGCCAGGTCGATCCCGGAGTGGAAATCCGGGGTCCCGTAGATAGGATGAGTGCGGGGGCCGAACGGGGAAGTGAGCCTACCCCTCAGGGGCCAGATGAACCGAGCCCCGGGGCCGCCCAGCTCCAGCACGGCTGCCTGGGGAACCTGGGTGGGGCCGGGGATGAGCAATCGCTGTCCCGGCAACGGCTCCCCGCGAAGGGCATTGGCCTCTCGGATGGCCTCTTCTGTTACCCCGTAAGTGCGGGCCAGATCCCCCACCGTCTGACCCAGCCTCACCGTGTGCACCACCCCGCCCTGAGGCACCACCAGTTCCTGGCCGGGGTAGATGGCCGCCGGGGCCAAAAGATCGTTGCTGGCGATGAGATAGGAAAGTGGGACCCCGTACCGGTTCGCGAGAGAGGCCAGGGTATCGCCGGGCCTGACCCGATGGGTATGCCAGGCCATCCCCAGGCCGCCAGGGGGCACCAGCGGCCCCCCTTGATCCTCCTGGGGCAGCAGCGGCACCAGTAAAAGTGGCAAGAGAAGGAGCCCAAAAAGTACTGCCAGGGCGAAATCCTTACTCACTGTTCATCAGCTCCAGGAACTGCTTGTTGGAGCTGGTTTGCTCCATCTTCTGCTTGATGAACACCAAGGCGGCGGCTGGATCTTCCATCTCGGAGATCAGCTTACGGAGGATCCACACCCGGCGAAGGACATCTGGCTCCAGCAGAAGTTCCTCTTTTCGGGTGCCCGACTGGAGGAGGTCGATGGCCGGGAAGATGCGGCGGTTGGAGAGATCCCGGTTCAGCACCAGCTCCATGTTCCCGGTGCCCTTGAACTCCTCGAACACCACCTGATCCAGACGGGAGCCGGTATCAATGAGGGCGGTGGCGATGATGGTCAGGGACCCTCCCTCCTCGATGTTGCGGGCCGCCCCGAAGAACTCCTTGGGCTTGTACAGGGCGGTGGGGTCGATCCCCCCGGAAAGGAGCTTGCCGGAAGGTGACACGGACAGGTTGTAGGCCCGCGCCAGCCGGGTCAGGGAGTCCATGAGGATGACCACGTCGTAGCCGCACTCCACCAGGCGTTTTGCTTCCGAGGTCACCAGCTGGGCTACCCGAGTGTGGTGGTGGGGTTCCATGTCGAAGGTGGCCGCCACCACCTCCGCGTGTTTCACCGAGCGGCGGAAGTCGGTCACCTCCTCCGGGCGCTCGTCCACCAGCAGGATCAGGAGCCGCACCTGGGGGTAGTTCTCCTCGATCCCATGGGCGATGTGTTTGAGCAAGGTGGTCTTGCCGGCCTTGGGCGGGGACACGATCAGTCCCCGTTGCCCTTTGCCGATGGGGGCGAACAGGTCAATCATCCGGGTGGAGTACTCCTCCGGGGCGTGCTCCAGGATGTACTGTTCGTTGGGGTGCAGGGGGGTGAGCTGCTGGAAGTCGAGGCGCCGGCGCACCTGTTCCGGGTCGAGGTCGTTTACCGCCTCTACCCGCAGCAGGGCGAAATACCGCTCGTCGTTCTTGGGCGGGCGCACCAGCCCCCGCACGATGTCCCCGTCCTTTAGGTTGAACCGCTTTATCTGGGAGGGGGAGACGTACACGTCGTGGCGGGAGGGGAGGCAGGACTTACCCCGCAGGAACCCGTAGCCGTCGGGCATGATCTCCAAGACCCCTTCTGCCCACAGCTCCTGCCGCTCCGCCAGGGTGCGCATCACCCCCATCTGCAGTTCGTGGGGGGCCATGTCCCCGGCGCCGTCTAGGCCCAGCTCCTGGGCCAGCTCCTGTAACTTGTCAAGCTCCATGTTCAGGACCTTGTGCATTTCCACGTCACATCACCTCGCTCAAATGAGCCCCTGGGCGGCCAGCACCCCTATGCCCCCCAGGTAGGTCAGGAAAAGCAACAAAGAGGCCGGTTCCGGCCCCCGGGCGAGCTTCCCCGCCCGTACCTGTAATGCCCCCATGGCCAGCGCCGTAAGGGCGATGCCCAACCCCGCCACCAACACCAGTGACCAGGCGTCTGCGCCCAGCGCCCCCAGGATGGGCTCCCCGTAGGTGAGGTCGGCGAAGAACACGGTGACAACGTTGAACATGTTGGAGCCGAAGATGTTCCCGGCCAGGAGGTTGTAGGCTCCAAGCCGCAGCGCCCCCAGCGAGGCCGCCACCTCCGGAAGGGAGGTGGCCAATGCTACCAGCAGGGAGCCGATCACCGATTGAGCTATCCCCGTCCCCTCGGCGATGACCTTGGCCGCATAGGTGAGGGCCACCCCGGCCACCACGATCACCACCGCGGACACCACCGCCAGGAGCGGGGCGCGGCCCACGGTGACCTCTTCCTCCCCCGGCGTTCCCTCCTCCTGCCGGAACTGGGCGTAGACCGCCACCAGATAAAACAGCAGCAGGCCCAGGGAGATCAAGGACACCCGACCCAAGCTGGGGCCACCCCCTACCGCGATGGCCATCAGCACCAGTGCGGTGAGGAACACGGTCCCGGCGGCGGACAGGATGTGGGAGGAGGAGAGCTGCCGGAAGAAGGCGACCCCGGACAGGGCCCCCATCAATCCCAGGATCCCCAGGTTGAACGCGTTGGAGCCCAGGGCATTGCCCACCGCGATCCCGGGGGCCGCGATCCCTCCCCCGGTCATGGTGGCCACCAGTTCCGGCAGCGAGGTGACCACCGCCACCAGGATGAACCCGATCCAGCCTTGGGCTAGGCCGGTGGCCCGGGCGATGCGTTCGGCGGACCGAGCCAAGAGTTGCCCGGCCCATAGGATGGCCCCCGCCGAGGCGGCGAAGACCAGCCAGGCTCCGGTCACCCAGCCCCTCCTTCCTCGATGAGCCGCAACCTACGGGCGTGCCTACCTCCTTGAAACCCCGTCTCCAGAAAGGCCTGGAGGATGGCCAAGGCCTGTCCCGGCCCCAATACGTGCCCCCCCAAGCACAGCACGTTGGCGTTGTTGTGAGCGCGGGCCATACGGGCCATGTACTCGCTGGTACAAAGGGCGGCCCGGATCCCCGCCACCTGGGAGGCGGCTATGGACATACCGATCCCGGTCCCGCAGATAAGCACCCCCAGCTCCGCCTCGCCGCTGGCCACCAGCCGCGCCACCCGCAGGGCGTAGATGGGGTAGTCGGTGGAGCTGGTGTCGTGGGTGCCCACATCGATCACCTCGTGGCCGGAGAGGCCTTCCTCCAGCAACACTCGTTTGAGCCCGTAACCGGCGTGATCCGCTCCGATGGCGATCTTCATATCTTCCGCAACAGTGACTTCAGGATGTCCCAGTACATGGCCATCCTGTCCCAGAGGCCGGAGGTAAAGCCCCGCTTTTCCTCCTTGCGTACGTGGCTTACCCCTTCCAGCACCACCTTCTTGTGCTTCCAGCCCTCCTTGAACGCCACCTTGGTGAGGGCAGCCTCCACCCCGAACTCCATCTCCTCCACCGCGTGCCGCAGCCGCTCCCACACCCGGCGGGACAGGACCCGCTGTCCAGACAAGAAGGGGGCGATCTTCATGGACAGATCGGTCCCGGCCCGGCCCTCCTTGAACACCCCGATCACGATCTCGGCATCGCCCTCTCTGTAGGCGGAGAGGAGCTTGTGCACGTGCTCCGGCCGCAGGCCCACCAGGTCCGCGTCCAGAAACAGCAGCACGTCCCCTTCAGCCGCCTCGACGCCGGCATCCAACGCCGCCGCCTTGCCCCGGTTCTCCGGAAGCCGCACCAGCTTCACGCCGTAGCGGGCAGCCACCTCAGCGGTGCCATCGGTGGAGCCGTCATCCACCACCACGATCTCGTGCACCGCACCCGACTGGAGGAGAGGGGCGATCACGGCACCGATGCGCTCGGCTTCGTTATACGCTGGGATTACGGCTGAAACTTTCATTGGGATGGAGCGCGGTCTTAGCGCAAATGCAGTATACAGCGCCCGAGGGGAAAGATCAAATCCAGCCTTAAGAGCCTGCCCTTGTAAGACCGAGGTCCGTGCGTCCAGCGGCGTTACGCTCACCCGGGCCCGCGGCGCAACTTGCCTGGGCCGAGCCCATCGCCCGGCTGTTTGAGGCTTGGGGAGCAGGGAAGCCCTAAAAAGAGGGGACGACTAATCGTTGGGCAAGAGCGATATTAGACAGGGAGGGGAAAAGGTGGCTAACCAAACCTGGATCCTAGCGTAAGGCGCAAATGGAGACGCGGAGCTTTCTTCCGTGGTGGGGTACTCGCTGAGATAAACGGTAAGGTAGGAAACATCACATCCCGCTGGCTGGGAGAGAGGGATTCGAACCCCCACTAGCAGGTCCAGAGCCTGCCGGCCTACCATTAGCCGATCTCCCAGGGCGAAAATATGTTAGCGGGACCGCTGTTTCGGGTCAAGGCACCGGCTAGGAGCACTAAAGGGGCGCATTTTGCATGCCCAACGTTGCGGACATAACGGACTACCACTCCCTTTACAACAAGCAACCGCGGTTTCACACCGAAGCCCCCCACGGCACCATCGTGACTGTAAATTGCAAGGAGGCTCACGATGAGAACCTGGATGGTGCTTGTGGGGGCACTGAGTATGCTCTTTTCTCTTGGACTGGCCCAGTTTTCCGGCAGCTGGGAAGGTAATATGCACTTGCTCCCTTCCGTAGCCTTCGACTACGGCCTCATCGAAATAGTGTATACGGTGGCCGGTTGGAAGGTGCCCTCCACCTCGAAGTTCACAAACACCGCTTTTGAGACCCAGAGCTTTGAAGCAGCGGGGACATTAGGGGCCATAGCTGTAACCGCTAAAGGGAACTTCGACCCTACCGCTCCTGCTTACAAAGACGCTCAGGCAACCGGCGTCTTTAGCTTCGCTGATCTACTCATAACCACCAGAGTCCATCATTGGGCGGCCCCGTATATTCCGGCGGGAGCTTGCGAACAAACCCCGTCCTCTTACTTGGAGTACACGTTCCAAATCGCTTATGACCCATTTGCACTAAAAGCCACTTTCGTGGACTGCTGTACCGGCACCACCTTCGAAGAACTCATCGTCACCTTTTCAGAGCTATCCCCTTGCTGTGACCTGACAGTAAGCGGGGAATTTGTCTTTTCCAAAGCCAATGGCTTTGAATCTTTTATGCTCTCGATGAAAAAACTGACCCTCTGCCCTGCCTGCATCGCACTTGATATCTCCGTCACTTTCACCACAGACGAGAAAGCCGTTTCGATTACGCCAAAGCTAGATCTGCCAGTGGACACTTGTTTTCCACTATACGGGGATGTGGACTTCGACATCGACCGGTATCTGCTGGACGGGATAACGATCCATGGGTTTGCCATCAGATGTGAAATCACGGATTGCAGCTACGTGGAGCTGAAAACCTCGCTGACCCCGGGGGGGGTTAGGGTTCGCCGAAGATGAGTTCGAATACTTCAAACTGCATGTATGTGGGCCGGCCTGTTGTGGGGGAGAGTACATGGGTGAGTTCACCCTTTACTTCGGGCCGGACGCCGGACCGTTTGGGCTGACACGCATCCACGCCTGGCTACAGTTCCCGCTCCATGAAGACTTCACCACGGAGATCGACCTCGACCTCCCCATTGGCGGGGATCCCGCGTTGGATATTGGCTGGACGTTCTCCTTCTAACCCATCTTCTACAGTTGAGCGGGGGTGCGGGGCTGAAAATGCCCTTCCTATGGGA
>JAJOKL010000089.1:22957-29918 GCA_021129895.1 Candidatus Bipolaricaulota bacterium | reverse complement strand
AATTTCCCTTTGAGTCTTGGCGTCTTGGTGGTGAATAAAAGAGCTGGGTCCAAAATCCCCTTTAACCCGGTTCATGGAACCGGGCCGGGCGAGAGCCTGCCCCGCTCCTCTGAGGTTTGCGGGGCAGGCTCTCGGGTCAACTTCCGATCACATGGATGGGATCGAAGGTCACTGAGCGGCCCACCTTTTCGTTGTACACCGTGACGTAGAACATCTCGTACTCCACCGGGCCGATCATCCTCTCCAACCACGCCAACACCCGCTGCACGTGGAACTCCGCCCACGCGGCCCAAAACAGCATCTCCGCGTAGGTGTCCGCGTCCTGGATCCGCTCGGTTGCCAACGCCACGATGCGGTCAATGGCCGCGTTGGCGATCCTGATGTAAGTCCCTTCGTCCTTGGCCAGCCCGGGGAGGGCGAACGCCACCAACGCCGCTACCGCTACAACTAGGATGCCCTTTCTCATCGGCAGACCCCTTTGACCGCGGAGCGCCCCAGGCCCGAAGCCGGGTATGGCGCCACCGATATGGTTATGCCACGAAAAGGGCGGGTTTAGACGGGGTGGCGGAGGGGGTGGGATTCGAACCCACGGAGCCCGAAGGCTCACCGGTTTTCAAGACCGGCGGTTTCGGCCGCTCACCCACCCCTCCAGGCGGAGGGAAGTGTAGCGGGCCCTATTCCGGGGTCAAGTGGTCAGCGGCCGAACACCACCCCAAGGGAAAGCCGGTGGGACGGCCCCAGCACTGGATGGGTGGACAGCGCGTAATCGAGCACGAACGCCTGCCAGCTCACCCCTAGGCCCAAGGAGAAGCTGACCACCCCGCCCTGGCTGGATAGCCCGGCGCGGGCTTCTATGCCACCCCCGAAGGTCCAGCCCAGCCCCAAGGCGAAGCGATCCATGGCCAGGTCCACGGTCGCCAGGAACCCCACCGGGGTCACCAGGGCCGCCCCCAGGACCAAGGAAGTGGACCAGGACTCGGTCCTCTCCCCAAGGCCGATCCCGGCCCCGAAATCGGTGAGGGAAATCCCCAATCGCACGGTCCCCAAGGCGAGGTCCAATGAGGTCAATAGGCCCAAGTCCAGGGCCACGTTCCCCCCCACCTCGGTGGCCATCTCCACCCGGTCGTATTTGAGACTGAGCCCGAACACCGTGGGCCAGGGGAGCCGCAGGAACCTTCCCAGGTAGGGGATATCCTCCCCGGCAGCCGCCACCCCGATCACCGCGGCGAAGTGGGAGAAGGGGATAGGATCACCGGCGGGGTCAGTGATCCTGCCCGCGGACAGGAACGCCACCCCGGCCCCCAGCCCGGGCATGGCCCCGGCGATCCAGGTGGCCGAGTAGAGGCCCATGGGGCTAGCGTAGGCGGAATCCGCCCGCAGCCCCGGGGTCATGACCAGCCCGGCCGGGTTATAGAGCAGGGCCTCAGGCCCTCCGGCCAGGGCGGTATAAGCCCCTCCAAACCCCGCGGCCCGCACCCCCAAGCCCGCATCGAACGGGTTGGGAAGGCCCTGGGCCAGGGCCGTCCCCCCCACCAGCGCGGACAAGCAAAGGATGGCTATCGTTTTCCTCATCGTCGCCTCCTCACCGGAGCACCAGGATGCGCCCAACCTCCGAGCGGATGGTCCGGCCATCCAAGGTGGCGGTGATCAAGTAGAAGTAGAGCCCGTTTGGCACCGCCCGGCCGTTCCCGTCCGTGAGGTCCCAGCGGAACCGGTCGCCGGCGGGGGTGGTGGAGTCGAACACCGGCCGGCCCAGCAGGTCGAACACCCGCAGCCTGATGTCCGCCGCCCCCTCCGGGACGAAGAACTCGATCACCGCCTCCGTGGCTACCGGGTTCTGCGTAAGGCGGGTGCCGATGGCGGCCGCCCCCTTCCCCCGCACGTAGAACTCCTTCGTGTACCAGGGGCCGAAGCTCCCACTGCCGTCGCCGTCTTTGGCCCGCACTTTGACGGTGTAGAAGCCGGAGGCGGTGTAGGTGTGGGTGGCGGTGTTGGTGGTCGTGGTGGCGTCAACCGTGCCGTCCCCGTCGAAATCCCACTCCCAGGAGGTGATCGCGTCGCCCTCCGGATCCACGGTGGTGGCCGTGAAGGTGATCTCCTGCTTGGCCTCGGGGCTGGCCGGGGTGATCTGGATGGCGGTGACCTGGGGCGGGTCGTTCACCGCCTCGGCCACGGTGATCTCCTTCTGTACCTCGGTTTCGGCCCCGCGGGCGTCGGTGACGGTGAGGGTAACGGTGTAGGTGCCCGCGGCGGCGTAGGTGTGGGTGACCTGGTTGTCCTCGGAGGCGGGCAGGGTGGTGCCGTCGCCGAAGTCCCAGGCGTAGGTGAGCGGGGTATCCGGCGGGTCGTCCGGGTCGGAGGCCTCGGCGGTGAAGGTGACCACGTCGCCGGCCTCGGGTGGTTTTGGATTCCAGTCAAAGTCGGCGGTGGGCGGCTGATTCGGCCGCGGCTGCACCGTGATCTGTTTGGTCTTGGTCCCTGTAAGGCCCCGGGCGTCGGTCACGGTCAGGGTCACGGTGAACGTGCCCCCATCGGGATACTGGTGGGTGACCGCCTCGGCGGTGGTCTTGACCACCGGATCGGTCCCGTCCCCGAAGTCCCAGACAAATTCGACCAGGGCGTCGCCGTCGGGATCGCTGGCATCGGGGGTGAAGGTGATGGTATCGCTCCACTTGGGATCAGCGGGCGTCCAGGAGAAGTCCACCTGCGGCCGGTGGTTGATGGCAATGGTGAAAGTCGCCGCGGAGGTGATTTGCGCTTGGTAAGTGGCACCGTCTTCCTGATGGAACACAGTGGTCTGGAGCTTCACAGTGTGCCCTGCGTCGGCCACCTCAGGGGCAGCGATGGTGACCCAGATCCACAGCTCCACCTGGCCGTCGTCGGCCACGGTGTTGTTCTGCAGGGTGGAGATGGTCACCCCGCCTGTGTTAAAGCCTGCGGTGTCCTCGGTCTCGCCCAAAAGGTCACCAGCGGCGGTGCGAACCTCGATCTTCACTACATCGGTACCGGCATCGGTGCCGGTGGCCGACCCCAGGTTTTTTATCACTACCGGGTTGATGGTGACCCCGTCGTCGTTCTCGTCCTGGTCATCGAGGCGGATCTTTTGAGCGCAGAAACGTTGCCCAGTGTAAACCGTGGCCGAATCCTGGCCTATGTCCTCGACGTACTCGAGCCCAGGATCCCGCAACTCGATCGCCGTGGGGAAGTCCACAGCCACTGTTTCGTAGGGCCCCGTGCCGGCTGGTTCATATGCCTCTACTTTCACCCTGGGCCGTAGGGTATGGCCAGGGATGATGTTCCCAACGCGGTACAGGATCTGGACCGTTAGCTTCCCATCGTCATTAAGTTGCTGAACAGCGATATTCAGCCACACCCCAGTAGTGGCGAAGCCGGCGAACGCGTTAAAGGTGTTAATAATGGCACCGTTGACTTTAACCGTGATGCTTTCCAGCTCCCCATCCTCAGCAGTTCCCTGGTTCTGGACCCAGATCCTGGTAATCCAAGGTTGGTTTCCGTTAACGTCGTTATCGTGCACCTCAATAGTTTGGGCTAATGACTCACCGGGGTTCAACACGCCGGAATCGGGAGCGGTGCTCTGTTCCTCAATCCCCTCTACCCCGGCATTGCGGAGGGTTTGTGTGGTAGGAGCTTGAGAACTTTGGGTGTAACCCTGTGCCTGCTCAACAAGCTCGATGATGACCTGGGTGCTAACCGTGCGCCCATCGGTGGGATTAGGGGCCACTCGGATTTCTACTGTGATTTCAATGGTCGCATTGTCGTCCACGATCCCGTCCCAACCAAGAGCCGCGGGGGTAAAAACTACTCCCCCGTCATTCCATAAAGCCAAATCAGCGGGGTCAGCTTCGTCTGCCTGATGGTCAACACCGTCATCATGGACGATCAGGCTAAGTTGAACAATGTCCGCATCTGTAGCGGTGCCCAAGTTCCGGACTTTGATTTGGGTCACCTCAATCTGAGCGTTGTTAGCATCGCGGTCGGTGAAGGCCACCCGCTGCACCGGGCTACCGGCCCCGTCGCCGGGGTTGTAGTTGCCCGGGTCAAGCACCGTTTCCTCGATCTCCTCGAACCCGGCCTTCTTTATCTCCTCGGTTTTGCCGTCGGCGATCCAGGCACTGGTATATGCAGCCCCGTTCAGGAAGTAATGGAACCGCACCTCCAGGGTCAGTGTCTCCCCGCCAGAGATGTTCGTCACCCCGGCTACGTCGACCCGCACCTCGATGTTTGCCGT
Organism: Candidatus Bipolaricaulota bacterium; assembly: GCA_021129895.1. Lineage (GTDB taxonomy): Bacteria > Bipolaricaulota > Bipolaricaulia > Bipolaricaulales > Bipolaricaulaceae > UBA3574. Next base: position 25,669 of record JAJOKL010000089.1, on the reverse strand, counting down.
CGCTCCGGCGGCCAGCACGTAGTCCACCGGGATGGTGACTCCACCGGTGGAAAGGCCGATGGGATCATCTACGAACCCGATCTGTGCCCCGCCGTCCCAGAGCTCAATCCGGGTGATCTCGTCATGGGTTGCCGTGCCCAGATTCCGCACCGTAATGGCGTTGAACTGGACCTGTTTGGTGGCATCGCCCTGAACCTGGATCTGCTGAACAGCGATCCCGACGTCGCCGGGGTTGAGATAGCCTGCATCCAGGTTCTGATCGGTAAAGCCCACTGCCCCCAAGGCCCCGTGGCCCACAAGGGCAGCAAGCGCTATGGCCCACATCAAGAAGCTCTTCACTCGCATCACGCCTCCTTCTCCGAGGCCGCTTGTTCTACCGCATCATAGGAGAGCTCCCCCGGCAAGGAGCGTGCGGGGGTATGGTGATCTACAGGCTTTGGTTAGATCGCCGCGGGACCTATGTCCCTCACCCTGCGGGCAAGGGACTACACCCGGCTACCGCCGAGGTGGCGGGCCCGGAGTTGGCCGCAGCCGGCTTGGATCCGCACCCCCCGGGAGCGGCGCACCGTCACGTCCACCCCCCGCCGCAGTAGCTCCCGCCGGAACACCTCCACCCGGGCCTCGGGGGGGCGCCGGAAAGGAAGCTCCGGCGCCGGGTTGAATGGGATCAGGTTCACGTGGGCCAGCCGACCCGAAAGGAGGCGGGCCAGCGCCCGCGCCTGGGCTGGAGAATCGTTCACCCCGGAAAGGAGCACGTACTCATAGGTCACCCGGCGGCCGGTGGCCGCGACGTAGGCCTCCGCCGCCTCGAGCACCTCCCGGATGGGCCACCTTTTAACTAGAGGCACCAGCTCCTCCCTCAGGGCATCGTCCGGGGCGTGGAGGGAGATGGCCAGATTGACCTGCAACCCCTCCTCGGCCAGCCGCAGGATCCCAGGCACCACCCCCACCGTGGATACAGTGAACCGGCGCGCCCCAAGGCCAAACCCCTGGGGATGATTGAGATTCCGGATCGCCCGCAAGGTGGCCTCATAGTTGAGGAGCGGCTCCCCCATGCCCATCACCACCACGTGGGTCACCCGCTCCCCGGCCTCCCTAAGCCGGCGGGCGGAGTGGAGCACCTGGGCGGCGATCTCCTCGGGCGCCAGGTCCCGCCGGTAGCCCATCCTCCCGGCAGCACAGAAAACACACCCCACCGGGCAACCGACTTGCGTGGACACGCACACCGTCCGCCTCTCCCCCTCCCGCATCAGCACCGCCTCGATGGCCTCCCCGTCCGTCAGGTGAAGGAGGACCTTCTCCGTCCCCTCTTCCGCATCGAGCTGCAACGCCCCGGGGCGGGGAAGGCGCAACGGGAGTTCTTGGGAGAGGCGGGCCCGCAGCCCCTTGGGGAGGTCGGTCATCTCCGCATAGTCTGTGACCAGCCGCCGCCACAGCCAGGCCCAGAGCTGGCGGGCCCGGTAGGCCGGCTCCCCCCACTCCCTGAGTAGCTGCTCCAGCTCGGGATAGGAGAGGTCGAACGGGGTTTCAGGGGACATGGCCCTGGGATTATAGAGCCTTCTACCGGGGCACTTGCTTCCCCCTCTCACTGGGGACCAATCCAGAGAGTGGGGAACCCCACTTCAATGCCTGCTTTCCAGGCGGGGGCTGGCGGATGACGGCCTTTCTACCACCCTCCTCCCTTCCCCCGGTGGAGTGGCAGCATGAGGCGGCCGCAGTGCTGGTGCCCGCTTGGGCGGGCGTCGGGCTTTACGAGGTGGGCTCTACCACCACCCGCCGACCCGACCCCTTACCCACGGAATGGGTCTTCACCCCCGGGAAGTCGGCCAAGGCCAGGTGGATCACTCGCCGCTCCTCCGGGACCATGGGGGGGAGCCGCACCTTCCGGTGCTCTCGGAGCGCCTGCTTGGCCGCCCGCTTGGCCACGGCCACCAGCTCCTGCCGGCGGGCGGCCCAGCGCCCGTTTACGTCCACTACCACCGGCACCGACGACAGCTTGCGGGCCCGGAGATGCAAGCGGACCCAACGGGTGAGATCCCCTCGGAAGGCGTCGTCGGCCAGGAGCCGGCGGAAATCCCCGGTCAAGTTGACGTACACCCCCTCCCCCTCCCACCGGGCCTCCACCCGCCCTCCTTCCCCCATCCGGGCGAGGAGGCCCTCGAACAGCTCCCGCACCAGCTCAATCGCCCGCGGGTTCATCCCTGGGGGGGCGGGGCCACCGCCCGCTCCCGCGCTAGCTCCCAATCCACCACCAACTGCTGGCCCATCTGCAGGGCAGTGGACAGGAACCAGTACAGCCAGAGGCCGGCCGGGAAGCTCAGGAAGAACACGGCCATGATCACCGGGAACAGCCAACCCATGGCCTGCCCGCCCCCGGTAGGGGACTCGGGCAGCCGCCGCTGGGTCAACCACTGCTGCAGGAGCATCAGGCCCGTGGTCAGGATGACCAGGATGTAATAAGGATCGGGCTGGGAAAGGTCCCGAATCCACAGGAACCCCGGGGAAAGGTGGATCTGCTCCGCCGAATACATGATGGCCTGCCACAGGAGGTACAGGAGCGGTATCTGGAGGATGAGCGGCAGGCACCCCCCCAGGGGGTTCACCCGCTCGGCACGGTACAGCTCCATCATCTGTTTGTGCAGCGTCTCCCGATCATCCTTGTATTTCTCCTGCAGCTTCTTCAGCTTGGGGGCCAGCCGCTGCATCTTGGCC
>JAJOKL010000089.1:18900-22857 GCA_021129895.1 Candidatus Bipolaricaulota bacterium | reverse complement strand
GCATCTTGGCCATGGACCGGAGCTGGTTCCGCATCAGGGGATACAGGAGCACCCGGGTGATGAGGGTGAACAGGATGATGGCCCAGCCGTAGTTCCCGGTGAGGTGGTACAGCCACTCGAGGAATCGCATCACCATCACCAGGAACCGGCAGAAAAACGACAAATCCACCAATACGCCAAGCCCGGCCTTCTCCAGGAGCAGATATCGGTTACGGCCCGCGTACAGGACCCCTTGGAAGGACATGTCCCCGCTTCCCTCCACGCCGAACACGGGCTGGCCGGAGGCGTTCACCCCCAGGAACGGCACCAGGCCGCTTCCCTCCTCCAACTTGAGGAAAAACACGGATTGTTTCCCCACCAGGCCCAATCCCTGAAACCGGGAGTAGCTGCCGGGGGCAAGTGGGGTGGAGTAGACCTGATCGTCGTAGAGGAACAGAAGCTCCGGGGCATCCCTACCGGAGGGGCGATGCCCCACCACGATCCTCACCCGCTCCCCCTGGCCCGACACCTCCAGCCTCACCCCTACCGTGTACAGGGCGTCGGTGCGCAGGGTGAACTCCTTCACCGCGGATATGCCCCCCACATTCCCGGAGATGGACACGGTGGCCATGGTCTCATCGGGTTGGGAGATGTCCAGCCGATACAGGTGGGAGTCGGATTGGGCGTCCCCTACCCAGATCTCGAACGGGAGGCTCACCCCGGGGGCCAGGGCCAGCCCCTTGTCCACCGTCGTCCATCCGGGGACGGCGTCCAGCGGCTGGGCCCGGTAGGTGGAGAAATGGACGTAAGCGCTCTGGAGCGCCCCACCCAGCTCGGTGAACCGATGGCGGACCAAGCCCCCGGTCACCTGCAACACCCGCCCCACGTCGGTGGAAAGCCACTCCACAGCCAGGGGCTGCGGGGCCGCAAACAACCACCCTCCGGAGAAGACCAGCAATAATAGGCCTACAATCGTACGGTTCCTCATCCGACGCGAACTTTACCGACTGGCCCCGGGCGGCGCAATCCGCGGCGGTTGTGGCCCCCCGGTGAGACTAGGTACACTGCCCAGGCCATGTTCACCGGGATCGTGCGGGCCACGGGGCGGGTGGTGGAGCTTTCCCCCCGTGGCCTGGTCGTGGCCTGTCCGTTCCCCCTCGCGGAGGGGGATAGCCTGGCGGTGAACGGGGTCTGCCTCACCGCCCGGGAGGTGGATGCCGGGGTGGTGCGGCTGGACCTGTCCCAGGAAACCCTAGCCAGGACCAATCTGGGGGGCTTGCGCTCCGGGGAGCTGGTGAACCTGGAGCCGGCGGTGCGGGCCGGGGAGGAGCTGGGCGGACACCTGGTGCTGGGGCACATAGACACCGTGGGCAAGATCACCATCCTTTCCCCTCGGGGGGAGGAGTGGCTGCTTGAGGTGGCGTTCGACCCCCGTTATGGGGAGCTGCTTGCGGACAAGGGGTCGGTGGCGGTGGACGGGATCAGCCTCACCCCGTTTGAGGTGCGGCCGGGGAGCTTCCGCTGCGCGGTGGTCCCCTACACCTTCCACCACACCAACCTGAGCTGTCGCCGGGTGGGGGACAGGGTAAATTTGGAGTTTGACATCCTAGCAAAATACGTGCGCAACTGGAGGGAGCAATGAAATTCGCCACGGTGGAGCAGGCGGTGGAGGCCATCCGCAAAGGCGGGATGGTGATCGTGGTGGACGATGAGGACCGGGAGAACGAAGGGGACCTGATCATGGCCGCCCAGCACACCACCCCGGAGGCGATCAACTTCATGATCAAGGAGGCGCGGGGGCTGATCTGCGTGCCCATGCCGAAAGGGTGGGCGGAGCGGCTGGGGCTGCGGCCCATGGTGGACCCGCCCCGGGACCACCACGAGACCGCGTTCACCGTGTCGGTGGACGCCCGGGAGGGGATCACCACCGGGATCTCCGCCCACGACCGGGCCCGCACCATCCGGCTCCTGGCCGACCCTGATTCCGGACCGGAGGACTTCGTCAGCCCGGGGCATGTGTTCCCGCTCATCGCCAAAGAGGGCGGGGTGCTGCGCCGGGCCGGGCACACAGAGGCGGCAGTGGACCTGTGCCGCCTGGCCGGCCTTGAGCCCGTGGGGGTGATCTGCGAGATCATGAACGAGGACGGCACCATGGCCCGCCTCCCCGATCTCCAGCGGTTCGCCGCCCAGCATGGCCTCCCCATCCTCACCATCGCCGACCTCATCGCCTACCGCAAGCGGCGGGAGCGGCTGGTGGAGCGGTTGGCCGAGGCGGACCTCCCCACCAAGTGGGGGCAGTTCCGCATCGTCACCTATCGGGACCTCCTCTCCGGGCAGGAGCACGTGGCCCTGGTGAAGGGGGAGGTGGCAGGGGACGAACCTGTCCTGGTGCGGGTGCACTCCGAGTGCCTCACCGGGGACGCCCTGGGGTCCCTGCGCTGCGACTGCGGGGACCAGCTCCATACAGCTCTGGAGCGGATCGAGCAGGAGGGGCGGGGGGTGCTCCTCTACATGCGGCAGGAGGGCCGGGGGATCGGCCTGGCTGACAAGGTCTGTGCCTATCAGCTTCAGGATCAGGGGCTGGACACGGTGGAGGCTAACCTGCACCTGGGGTACCCGCCAGACCTGCGGGACTATGGGATCGGGGCCCAGATCCTGGCCGACCTGGGGGTGAAGAAACTGCGGCTCCTCACCAACAACCCTAAGAAGGTGGCGGGACTTTCCGGTTACGGCCTGGAGATCGTGGAGCAGGTGCCCATCGAGGTGGAGCCCAATCCCTACAACGAGCGGTATCTTCGGGCCAAGAAGGAGAAGCTGGGGCACAAGCTGCGCAAGGTGTGAAGGGGGCGAACGTGAAGACCTATGAGGGAAGGTTAGATGCGAAGGGCCTCAGGATCGGGATCGTGGTGTCCCGGTTCAACGACCTGGTGACCCGGGAGCTTCTCGCCGGGGCGGTGGACCGCCTGCGGAGACTGGGGGCAGCGGATGGCGATATCACCGTAGCCTGGGTGCCGGGTGGGTTCGAGGTGCCGCGGGCGGTGCGGGCCCTGGGGAGCTCGGGGGTGGTGGACGGGGTGTTGGCCCTGGCGGCGGTGGTGCGGGGAGCTACCCCTCATTTCGACTACGTTGCCAGCGAGCTCGCCAAGGGACTGGCGAAATTGAATCTGGAGCTGCCGGTGCCGGTGGCGTTCGGGGTGCTCACCTGTGATACCCAGGACCAGGCCCTGGAGCGGGCCGGGGGGAAGCTGGGGAACAAGGGCGCCCAGGCCGCCGAGGCCCTGGTGGAGATGATCAACCTGGAGAGGGAGATAGCCGGATGAAGATCGGCGCCGTGCGGGGGATGCGGGACATCCTCCCCGAGGAGACCCCCCTGTGGCAGTACCTCGAGGCGGAGATCCGGGCCGCCTTCGGTCTTTACGGCTACCGGGAGATCCGGACCCCGCTTGTGGAGGACGCGGAACTCTTCTCCCGGGGGGTGGGGGAGAGCACCGACATCGTGCACAAGGAGATGTACGTGTTCCCGGACAAGAAGGGCCTTGCCCTCGCCCTGAGGCCGGAGGCCACCGCCTCGGTGGTACGGGCCTACATCGAGCACGGCCTTTACGCCAAGGGGGGCCTCGCAAAGCTCTACTACTTCGGCCCCATGTTCCGCTACGAAAAACCCCAGAAGGGGCGGTCCCGCCAGTTCTACCAGTACGGGGTGGAGGCGCTGGGGAGCTTGGACCCGGCCCTGGACGCTGAGGTGATCGACCTGGCGGGCTACCTCATGGAGCGGCTGGGCCTGCCCCGGGAGGGGCTTTTCCTCAGGATCAACTCCATCGGCTGTCGGAAGGACAGGGAGCACTATCGGGAGGTCCTGCGGGACTTCTTCGGGCCGCGGCAGGACGAACTGTGCGGGGACTGCCGAAGGCGGCTCTCGGAAAACCCGATGCGGATCCTGGACTGCAAGCGGCCCACCTGCCAGCCGGCCATCCAGGC
>JAJOKL010000089.1:9589-18800 GCA_021129895.1 Candidatus Bipolaricaulota bacterium | reverse complement strand
TTCGCCGGGGGCATGGAGCGACTGGTGCTGGTGATCCGGGACCGGCTGAACCTGGAAACAGAGGGGAAGCTGGACGTGTACGTGATCCCCATCGGAGAGGCCCCGGAGGTTAAGCGCACCGCGGCCTGGATACTGGCGCAACTGCGCCGGGCGGGCCTGGCGGGGGACATGGAGTACCTGGGCCGCTCGCTCAGGAAGGCGACCCAGGTGGCGGCCCGGCTCGCCTGCCATGCCCTGTTCCTGGGCCCGGACGAGCTCGCCCGGAGCGAGGTCACGCTGAAGGACCTATCCTCTGGTGATACCCGTCCCTTGCCCCTGGCGGACTTATCCCCGCCGGATCGCGTCCGTGCCCTGTTCGCTCAAAACCACGGAGCACACTGAGACCACAGAGCACACCGTGATCAACTGAGCCGGAGCTTCTTAAAGAAGGTTAAGAGCAAGAGTTCTCTATGTGCTCGGTGAACTCAGTGGTTCGTGATAGTTTTCCCGAAATCGGGTCTTCTTTGGCACTCCCGGTATAATCGCCCCTGTTGAAAGGGGGCACCTGTGGAGGAGCGAAGAGTGGACGAGCTGTGCGTGAACGCGATCCGCTTTCTGGCGGCGGACATGATCCAGGAGGCAAACTCCGGTCATCCCGGCCTTCCTTTGGGAGCAGCGCCCATGGCCTACGTGCTCTGGGATAGGCACCTTAAACACAACCCCAGGGATCCGGATTGGTTCGACCGGGACCGGTTCGTGCTCTCGGCCGGCCACGGCTCGGCCCTGCTGTACGCCCTCCTGCACCTCTACGGCTACGACCTCCCCCTGGAGGAGCTTAAGAGGTTCCGCCGCTGGGGGATCAAGACCCCGGGCCACCCCGAGGCCGGGCTCACCCCGGGGGTGGAGGTGACCACCGGCCCCTTGGGCCAGGGCATGGGGATGGCGGTGGGGATGGCCATCGCCGAGGCGCACCTGGCAGCGGTCTTCAACCGCCCTGGCCATCGGGTCATCGACCACTTCACCTACGTCCTCGCCTCGGACGGGGACCTCATGGAGGGGGTGGCAGCGGAGGCCTGCTCCCTGGCCGGGCACCTGGGGCTGGGGAAGCTCATCGTGCTCTACGACGACAACGGGATTTCCCTGGCCGGCACCACCAACCTCACCTTCACCGAGGACGTGCTCAAGCGGTACGATGCCTACCGCTGGCACACCCAAGCCGTGCAGGACGGAAACGACCTCGATGCCATCGATGCCGCCATCCAACGGGCCAAAGAGGTGACCGACAAGCCCTCCATCATCGCGATCCGAACCGTGCTGGGCTACGGCGCCCCCACCAAGGCCGGCACCTACAAGGCCCACGGGGCCCCGTTGGGGGAGGAGGAGCTGGCCGCGGCCAAGGAGCACTTGGGCTGGCCGAGTGAACCCAAGTTCTATGTGCCCGAGGAGGCCCGCAGGCATTTCCAGGCCGCCCTGGAGCGGGGGGAAAAGTGGGAGACGGAGTGGAAGGAGCGCTTCCAGCGCTACCGGGCCGAGTACCCGGAGCTCGCTGCCGAGCTCCAGCGCCGCATCCGGGGTGAGCTCCCCGCCGGCTGGGACCAGGAGCTTCCCGAATTTCCGCCGGACGAGGCGGGGCTCGCCACCCGCAAGGCCTCCGGGAAGGTGCTCCAGGCCCTGGCCCAAAAGATCCCGGAGCTCGTCGGGGGCTCGGCGGACCTCAACCCCTCCACGGTCACCGAGCTCACCGGGCTGGGGGATTTCGAGCGGCCGGGAGAGCCTCCGGCTGGGGTGCAAGGCCGGGCCGGCGGGGCGTGGGACTGGAGCGGCCGCAACATCCACTTCGGGGTCCGGGAGCACGCCATGGGCGCCATCGCAAACGGCATCGCCCGCCACGGGGGCCTGATCCCGTTCTGCGGCACCTTCCTCGTGTTCTCCGACTACATGCGCCCGCCGATCCGCCTTGCGGCCATGATGGACTGCAATGTGGTGTACGTGTTCACCCATGACTCCATCGGGATCGGCCAGGACGGCCCCACCCACCAGCCGGTGGAGCAGCTCACGTCCCTGCGCACGGTTCCAGGCCTCACCGTGATCCGCCCCTGCGACGCCAATGAGGCCCGGGAGGCTTGGATCGCCGCCCTCAAGGGGGGCGGCCCCACCGCCCTGGTGTTCACTCGCCAGAACCTGCCGGTGCTGGATCGAACGAAGTACGCCCCCGCAGAGGGACTGCAGCGCGGCGGGTACGTGCTGTGGGAGTCAACAGGGGACCCACAGGTGATCCTGATCGGCACCGGCTCGGAGGTGCAGGTGGCCCTCAAGGCGGGGGAACTTCTGGCTGCTGAGGGGGTAAGGGTGCGGGTGGTGTCCCTGCCCTCGTGGGAACTATTCGAAGCGCAGCCCGAGGATTACCGGCGGGAGGTGCTGCCGCCGGGGGTGCCCCGGGTGGCGGTGGAGGCCGGGGTGACCCTGGGCTGGGAGAGGTACGCCGATGCCGTGGTGGGGGTGGACCGGTTCGGGGCCTCCGCCCCCGGCCCGGAGGTGCTGGAGAAGTTCGGCATCACCCCGGAGCACGTGGCGGCCGTCGCCCGCGAGCTCCTGGCCCGCCACAGCGGACCGGACGGGGTCGGGTAACGTCCCTCTGCCGCTAGCGCACGCGGCCCAGGATCAGCGGGCCGGGCTGGGGCGGCGTCTCCCCGATGGTGTAGGCCGTTTCGATGAGGCGCTTGGCCTCCGGCAGCCGCTCGGCGCGGCCCACATGTAGCCTGGCCAGGGGCTGACCCTGCTCCACCTGATCCCCCACCTTGGCCAGGAGCTCCACCCCGGCGGCGGGATCCACACCCTGGCCTTTAACTTCCCTCCCAGCTCCTAGAAGGCCTGCGGCCAACCCCACCTTTCTCGCCTCCAACCGCTGCACATAGCCCGGGGCCAGGGCCGGGATCTCCACCACCTCCCGGGTCTGCGGCAGCCGGCTCGGGTCCTCGATCGCCCCCACTTCCCCCCCTTGGGCTCTAACCAGGGCCCGGAACACCTCCCACGCCGCCCCGGAATCCAAAAGCCGGACCAACTTCTCTTCGGCCTTCCCCGCGTCCGGTTCCTCTCCCGCAAGCAGGAGGAGCTCCGCCCCCAAGGCCAGGGTGACCTCCCGCAGGTCGTGGGGGCCTTCTCCCTGGAGCACCTGGATCGCCTGCCGCACCTCCAGGGCGTTTCCCGCCATGTACCCCAAGGGCTGGTCCATGGCGGTGATCAGGGCTGAAAACCTTTTGCCAAGCTGATTTCCCACCCGCACCAAGGTCTCGCCCAGGGCCTGGGCGTCCTCCTGAGTGCGCATGAACGCCCCGTCGCCGCACTTCACGTCCAGCACAATGGCATCCGCCCCCCCGGCCAGTTTCTTGGACAGGATAGAGCCTGCGATCAAGGGGAGGGAGGGAACGGTGCCGGTCACGTCCCGTAGCCCATAAAGGAGCCGATCCGCCGGCACCAGCTCCGCGGTGTGGTCGGCGATCACCACCCCGATCTCCTTGGCCTGCCGGATCACCTCTGGGAGGGAAAGCTCGGTCCTCACCCCGGGGATGGACTCGAACTTGTCGATGGTCCCCCCGGTGTGGCCCAGGGCCCTCCCCGATAGCTTCGCCATCACCAGGCCGGCCGCCCCCATCAGGGGCACCAGGATCAGGGTCACCGTGTCCCCCACCCCGCCGGTGGAGTGCTTGTCCACCTTGGTGCCCGGGATCTCCGAGAGGTCGATCCAGTCCCCGGACTCCAGCATGGCTTGGGTGAGGGCGACCGTCTCCGCCTCGGTCATCCCCTGGAAGTAGACGGCCATCAGGAAGGCGGCCATCTGATAATCCGGCACCTGCCCGGCCACGTACTGGGAGATCAGCCACCTGATCTCCTCCGGCGACAGCTCCCCGCCGTCGCGTTTCCTCTCGATCAGATCCACCGCTCTCATGGGGAGAAACATTACCTCAAACCATCGTCCCGAATCAATCAGCCAAGGGTTGACAACCGCCCTCCAGTGTGAGGTTGAAGGTGAAGAGATGGATGGTGATAGCGGCGGTGATCGGGCTGGCGGCGGCGGGCGTGGCGCAGGAGCCGATCAAGATCGGGGGGCTGTTCCCCCTCACTGGGTCCCTGGCTCCGTATGGACCAGCGATCGCCCAAGGAGCCCAGCTGGCGGTGGATCAGATCAACGCCGCTGGCGGGGTGCTAGGCCGACCTCTGGAGCTGGTGATCCGAGACACCGCCACCTCCCCGGACGTGGGGCGGGACGCGGCGGCGAAATTGATCCAGATCGACGGGGTAGTAGCCGTCATCGGAGCCCTGTCAAGCGGGGTAACCATGGCCGTGGCCAGCGTCACCGCCCCGGCGCATATCCCGCTGATCTCCCCCTCCTCCACCTCCCCGGCCATCACCGAGCTTGAGGACGAGGACTACGTGTTTCGGACCTGCGTATCGGACGCCCTACAGGGGGTGGTTGAGGCCCAACTGGCGCGCAACCTGGGCTACAAGAAGGTATCCATCATCTACGTGAACAACGCCTACGGCCGCGGCCTAGCGCAGGTGTTCAAAGCCCATTTCGAGGACGAAGAGCATGAGGTAGTGGCCATGATCCCCTACGAGGAGAACAAACCCTCCTACCGAGGGGAGGTGGAACAGGCCCTGGCGGGGGATCCCGATGCCATCAACCTGATCGGCTACCCCGTTGACGGGAACAAAATGATCATTGAGGCCTTGGAGCTGGGATACGAAGGGGAGTTCCTATTCCCGGACGGGATGAAGGGAGAAGGCGTCACCCCGGGACCGGCCTGTCCGGCTGACGAGGCCTGCGACGTACAGTACCTGGAGGGGGCGTTCGGCACCGCCCCCGGTGCCCTGGAGGTAGCCGCCCGGGCCGCCTTCGAGGCGGACTACCAGGCCCAGTTCGGGGCCTCGGGGATTCCGTTCCGGGGCGAAGCCTACGACGCGGTGGTGCTGATCGCCCTGGCCATCGCCGCCGCCGGGGAGGCCTCCGGTCCCGCTATCCAGGCCAAGCTGCGGGAGGTGGCCAACCCGCCGGGGACGGAGTTCACCTATGGTGAGCTCGCCGAGGCCCTGGCCGCGGCGGCTGCCGGGGAGGACATTAACTGGCAAGGAGTCTCCGGCCCGGTCACCTGGGACGAGAACGGCGATGTGACCACCGGGGCCATCGAGATCTGGGCGGTCAAGAACTGCACCGTGCGCACGGTGTGGATGGTGGAGGTAGGAAAGTAGGCTTCCCTTTGCCGAGATGGGGGCCGGCGAAAAGCCGGCCCTCTTTTTTCCTCCTCACTTGCGGGCCCACTGAGCGGACAGAGGGTACACAAATAACCGCCAAGGCTCGGAAACTCGAAGCACGTGGTGCCTCAAAGAGGGTGTTACCGAAAGGGGCAAGTTTTGCCTCGGAATTTGGGCTATTCATTGAGCCCCCACAACCTCCACAAGTTCCCTCCATCCGGCGCCGGATCTCCTTCGGATTAAACCCCATGTAGATCTCCCTCAGCTTGTCTTTCTCGTCCCTACTTGCTCCGGGGCCAACACCCGTCGGTAGGAAGGGCTGGGCCCGATGGCGAACCTTCCTCAAGCCGGCCATCCAACCCCGAGCCAGGCCTCGGTCTGCTCCTTGATCCTTGGGCAATCGGCATCGCGAGGCATACGGCCCTTCTCCGGCAGCGGTTTCACCGGGCAACTGCCGGGGCTAAAATAGTTGGCTCAAAAAGGAGGAGCGTATGGGCGAGAGGGAGCTGGCAAGGGAAGTGCGGGCCCCGCGCGGGATGAAACTCACCTGCAAGGGGTGGGGGCAGGAGGCCGCCCTGCGGATGCTCATGAACAACCTGGACCCCGAGGTGGCCGGGGACCCCAAGAACCTCATCGTCTACGGCGGCACCGGCAAGGCCGCCCGCTCCTGGGAGGACTTCGACCTCATCGTGGAGTCCCTTAAGAAGCTGGAGAACGACGAGACGCTGGTGGTCCAGTCCGGCCGGGCGGTGGCTGTGTTCAACACCCACGAGGACGCCCCCCGGGTCCTGATCGCCAACGCCATGCTGGTCCCTGAATGGGCCACCTGGGAGAAATTCCGGGAGCTGGAGCGCCTCGGCCTCACCATGTACGGCCAGATGACCGCCGGGTCCTGGATCTACATCGGCACCCAGGGGATCCTGCAGGGGACCTACGAAACCCTGGCCGAGGTGGCCCGCCAGCACTTCGGCGGCACCCTGCGGGGGAAGCTGGTGCTCACCGCCGGGCTGGGGGAGATGGGCGGGGCCCAGCCCCTGGCCATCACCATGAACGAGGGCGTGGGGATCATCGTGGAGATCAACCCCGGCAAGATCCAGCGCCGCCTCAAGCTCGAACAGCTCGATACCTGGACTGACTCCCTGGACGGGGCGCTTCGGATCGCCCGGGAGCACGTGGAAAAGGGCGAGCCCATCTCCGTCGGTCTTCTGGGGAATGCGGCCGATGTGTACCCGGAGCTCGTGCGCCGGGGGGTGATCCCGGATGTGGTCACCGACCAGACAGCGGCCCACGACGAGCTAAACGGCTACGTGCCCGGCGGCATGTCCTACGAGGAAGCGCTCAAGCTCCGGCAAAGCAATCCGGACAAGTACGTGGAGCTTTCCTACCAATCGATGGTGCGGCACGTGCAGGCCATGCACGACATGAAAGAAGCCGGGGCCATCGTGTTCGACTACGGCAACGCCCTCAGGGCCCAGGCCGAGGCCGGGGGGCTCCCTCACGAGGTAGCGTTCTCCTTCCCCGGGTTCGTACAGGCCTACATCCGCCCCATGTTCTGCGAGGGCAAGGGCCCGTTCCGCTGGGTGGCCCTGTCCGGCGATCCCCAGGACCTCCTGAGGACGGACCGGGCCATCCTGGAGCTGTTCCCCCGGGACGAGGCCCTGGCCCGCTGGATCCGGAAGGCGGAGGAGAAGGTGCGCTGGCAGGGCCTTCCGGCCCGCATCTGCTGGCTGGGGTACGGGGAGCGAGCCGAGGCGGGCCTGGCGTTCAACGAGCTGGTGAGGAAGGGCGAGGTGCGGGCCCCCATCGTCATCGGCCGGGACCACCTAGACTCGGGTTCTGTGGCCTCCCCCTACCGGGAGACGGAGGGGATGAAAGATGGCTCGGATGCCATCGCCGACTGGCCCATCCTGAACGCGCTCCTCAACGCGGTGGCCGGGGCCACCTGGGTATCGGTGCACCACGGGGGCGGGGTGGGGATCGGAAAGAGCATCCACGCCGGGATGGTGATCGTTGCCGACGGCAGTGAGGCGGCGGCCCGACGCTTGGAGCGGGTGCTGACGGTGGACCCGGGGCTAGGGGTGGCCCGCCACGCCGACGCCGGCTACGAGAAGGCGATCCGCGTTGCCAAAGAGCGGGGGGTAAGGATCCCCAAGCTGGAACGGGGATAAAGGTCGCTGGCACTGGGTTAAGTCGGCTGCTCCCGAGATCTGGCGTGGGTCAACCCCCGGCCAGGCGGACGATGTCCTCCGAGGTGACCACACACAGGTTCTCGGCGGCATAGGCCACCAGGGCCTCGTAGGCGGCCCAGATGGCGGCCCGTTCCTCCGGGGGCCGGGGCTGTGAGGGATCCGGGGCGTCCAGGTCATAGGGAGGCCGCCGGGGGATCCTCCTCTCCACGTCTTGGTAGAAGATGGCCGCCCAAGGGGTCCCCCCCGCCCGGTAGAAGTTGTTCTCGTGGATGAGCACGGTGATGAACGGCGGCCGGGGATATGTCCACGCCGCCAGTTCTTCTTGTAGGTGCGTCAGGGGATCGTAGAACTCGGCCAAGGGCCCGTTGATCGCGTTCCACCAGAACAGCTCCTCTGTCCCGGGAGCCCTCCAGCGGGTGATGCTGAAGTCGCTCGGCCGTACCAATAGCCCATGCACCCACTGGAAGGGGTTCTCGGGGTCGGTCCCGGTCTCGTGGTAGACCACGGTCATCCGCGCCCCCAGCTCGGCGTAGATGGGTAGGATGGGGTCCCGCCATTTGTGACTCGGCACCGAGGCCACTACCGGAGGCCTTCCGAACACTTTTTCTAGCAGCGTGAACCCGCCGGGCTGGTCCCGAACGAGCCCGCCGGTCACAAGGTCCAGCCGGTAGGTCTCGTAATCCCGCAACACCCCCGCGGCCTCATCGGCGGAGAGTCCCCTGAGGACACGGTCGAATCCGGAGATGGCGGGAGCGGTGGTCGCACGTGGTAGCTGATGGTCATCCCCGATTCCACGAGTCGCTCGATCACCTCCGGGTGGGCCTCCAGGTAGGCCCACACCTGGGGGCCGGTGAGGTAGAAGTCGCCCCGCACCCCGTACTTCTCGAAGAGGTCGATCAGCCGCAGGACCGTGTCGGCGCTTTCATCCAGGGTCACGAAATCGTGGACGTTGATGGCGAAGGTGATGTGCGCCCGGCAGCTTTTCGCCGCACCGGCATCCGCGGAACCCTCCTCTTGGGTCTCGCCCCGGGGATCCACCCCGGGGTGCTCCTGCTCCCAAGCCGAAAAGGCATCGGCCATCTGGGAGAAGGTGGCTCAGCGCACCTTCCCCTCAGCCACCAGGGGGTCCACCACCTCGGACAGGAACCCCTCGATGACCTCCAGGGGGAACTCACCCGGGTGAACGGTGAAGTGGTGCACGTTGACCCGCTCGGGGTCGGCAGCGGCCAGGGACCGCCGAAGGTCCTCGGCGAGCACGGCAAACCAGGCTTCCACCCCCTGCTCCCTTATGATGTGCCGTTTCATCTGGAAGGCCGCCGGCGAGATCATCCCATTTGAGAGGTAGATGACCGGGCCGTCCGGGTCGTGGACGGCAAAGCCGGACATGTCCGCAGGATCGGGCCCGGCCGCCAGGGGTTCACCCCCACCACCAGCTCATGGGGGCTCTGGCTATGGGGGTCCTTCCAATCGCTGTACACCCCAACCCCAGCGCAGGCGGCGGCCTGAAGCACCCCGGGATACAAGTTCCCCCCGCTCCAGTAGCGGATCGATCCTCCTACATCTGCCCGGTGGATGAGCTCGATCTCCTCCGCCATCGTCCGGCACCAGACATCAGGGGGCAGCCGCTCCGGGTCCGGGCCCAGGTGGGCGTCCTCGTGGAAGTGGAGGCCGATCTCGTGGCCGCGGGCCTCGAGGTCGGAGAGGCCCCGGCTTCCCAAGTCGGCGGCCACTACGGGGATTGGACTTGGATCACTAACCGCCCACCGTGGCGCTCCACCACCTCGGCAAGTCCG
>JAJOKL010000089.1:0-9489 GCA_021129895.1 Candidatus Bipolaricaulota bacterium | reverse complement strand
ATACTCCACATGGCGTTGAAACAGCCTGGGCTCCGTGTAATCCCCCCGACCGGCCCGGTACCCCTGGGCGGTTACCCCCAACGGCTCCACATGAACCCCGATGGTGAACAGGAGCTGAGCGGCAGGCGGCTCGTCCGCCAGGCCCAGCACCCCCAACGCAAGTGCCCCGCAGGTCGCCAGAATCGCCCTGATCATCCCCCCTCCTTTGCCTCACCACTTTAGCAGACAGAGTCCGCAAGTCTACAGAAGCGGGGTAAACGGAACATCACCGCGGTGTTCCCGCCCAGGCGGGGGGTATAATCGCGCCCCATGACCCAGGTAAGGCAGGCGGAGCCCAGGCAGACGGTACAGGCCCGGTTCCCGGATGGGCGCACCTTCGAGGGCCCGGTGGGCACCACCCTGGAGGCGTTCGTGCGGGCGGCCTACCCCGACCCCACCGTGCCCCCCATGGCCGCCATCGTGGACGGGGAACTCAGGGAGCTGGCCGTGCCGGTGCGGCGGGACGTGGAGGTGCGCCCCGTCTTCCTCACCGACTCGGACGGGATCCGCATCTACACCCGCTCCTTGAGCTTCCTCCTCGCCGCCTGCGTGGCCGAGCTGCTCCCAGAGGCCAAGCTGATCATCGACCACTCCGTCCCCTTCGGCGGCTACTACTGCCGGGTAGTGGGCCGGGACCCCCTCTCGCAGGAGGAGCTAAAGCGCCTGGAAGAGCACATGCGCCACCTGGTGGCCGAGGACCGGCCCATCCTTCGGGAACAGGTCTCCATCGAAGATGCCCGGGCCTGGTTCGATGCCCAGGGAAGGCCCCACAAGGCGGACCTGCTCGCCCAAGGGGCGGAAGACGACCACCTCCACCTCTATCGCTTGGGGGAGTACCGGGACTACTTCTTCGGGTACATGGTGCCCTCCACCGGGTACCTTCCCTACTTCGCCATCACCCCCTACCACGATGGGTTCATCCTCCGCTTCCCCCGGCGGGAGCGCCCCACGGAGCTCGCCCCCCCGGAGGATTACTCCGCCCTGTGGCAGGTGTTCGTGGAGTACCGGGAGTGGTTGGAGCTGCTGGGGGTGTACGACGCCTGGACGGTGAACGAGGCGGTCAGGACCGGCAGGATCCGGGAGGTGATCCTGGTCTCCGAGGCCCTGCACGAGCAGAGGATCGTCCAGATCGCCCGGGCCATAGTCGAGCTCCCTCCCGACCGCAGGCGGCTGGTATTGATCGCTGGGCCCTCTTCCTCGGGGAAGACCACGTTCACCAAGCGGCTGGCGGTGCAGCTCATCGCCCAGGGGCTCCGGCCGTACCCGGTGTCCCTGGACGACTACTTCCTCCCCCGGAAGGAGATGCGCCGGCGGGGGCTCACCGACTTCGATGACATCTCCGCCCTGGACCTCCCATTGCTGGCCCAGCACGTGGAGGAGCTCCTCTCCGGAAAGCAGGTCACCCTACCCCGTTACAACTTCCGCACCGGGGAGCGGGAGCGGGGCCCCACCCTGAAGCTGGCCCAGGACGAGATGCTGCTCGCCGAGGGGATCCATGCCCTGAACCCGGCCCTACTCCCGAAGGAGGTGGGGGAGCATGCCTTCCGTATCTACGTGTCCGCCCTCACCCAGCTCAACCTGGACTCCTCGGTCAGGCTTCACACCACCGACACCCGCCTGCTGCGGCGGATCGTGCGGGACGCCGCGTTCCGGGGCTATTCGGCCGAGGACACCTTGCGGCTGTGGCCGAACGTGCGCCGGGGGGAGAAGCGCCACATCTTCCCCTACCAGGGGAAGGCGCACGTGATGTTCAACTCCGCGCTGGTATACGAGTGGGCGGTGCTGCGGCCGCGGGCGGAACCGCTGCTTTTGCAGGTGCGGGACCGGCGCCTGAGGATCGAGGCGGAGCGGCTCCTCGCCACCCTGCGCTGGATCTCCCCTTACGAGGGCAAGGAGATCCCGGCCACCTCCATCCTGCGGGAGTTCATCGGCGGGGGGATCCTGCGGGCCTACTCCCCGACCCCCCTGGAGCGATCGGGGGGGAGGTGACGATGAGGAAAGCGGATCCGTGGGAGACGTTCCCTGTGGTGCAGGCCCAGCTCGCCCAGGGCGGGGCGTTTCTGCTGGCCCCGGCCGGGGATGGACGTGTCAACCCGATGACCATCGGCTGGGGCCTTCTGGGTACGGTGTGGTATCGGCAGGTCTTCCTGGTGTTGGTGCGGCCCTCCCGCTACAGCCACGGCCTGATCGAGAAAAGCGGCGCCTTCGCGGTGTCGGTGCCCCGGCCCGGGGAGATGGGGGAGGAGCTCGAGTTCTGCGGCACCCGCTCCGGCCGGGAGGTGGACAAGGTGGCGGAGCTGGGGCTAGAGCTTCTGCCCGGACGGGCCGGCCCGGTGCCCCTTATGGCCGGCTGCGAGCTCCACTACGAGTGCCGGGTGGTGGGCCGCACCTCCCTCGCACCAAGGGACGTCCTATCCCCGGAGATCGCCGACAAGAACTACTCCAAAGGGGACCTCCACACCCTGTTCGTCGGGGAGATCCTGGCCGCCTGGCGTCAGTAGCTATCCGTCTGTACCGCCGGCTCCATGCCCCCGAAGATCAGCGCCAGGGCGAGAAACGGCCCGGCCAGGGACGGGGTGACCGCCAGCTCTTGGTCGCCCGCCCGCCACGGTCCGGGCAGGGTGAGGAGGTGCCCGGCCCACCCGTCCAAAAGCAACCAGTCCATCGGCGCCAGCTGCAGCCTGAGGTAGGGGAGGAGCCCGAAGAAGCCTGTATCGAGCTGGGTCACGGTGGGGGAAGCCAGGGCGTCCTGAAAGCTTTCGGCCTGCCGGAATCGCAGGGTGAGGGAAGCCCCGCCGCCCCCGATCCCGACCCCGAAGGAGAGGATCGCCCGCCTTCCCAGCGCCAGCGGGTACTCGGCCACGAACGCCCCGTAGCCGAGCTCCAGCTTGGCGCTCCTCTCCCCCTCGCGAGCCTCCAGGCTTCCGCCGAAGCCCATGCCGCCGAAGGCGAACTCCCCGGTCACCCCGCCCACCCCGCTCCCGCCGGCCAGGGTCAATCCCCCGGCGAAGGCGGGGAACCCGGCCCCGGGCAAGGCCGCATTCAGCTCGTCCAAGTCAAGAAGGAGCACGCCTCGCAGGGCGCCACCCCCGCCGAAGCCCACTTGGGCCCAGCCCCCCAGGCCCAACGCCGCCACCAATGCCGCCGCCAGCAACATCTTCCGCATCTAGACCTCCTTTCCCGCCAGGAGCTCCAGGGCGGAGATCACCCCCCCGGCGATCCGCCACGCCCGCTCCGCCACCCGAAACGGGATGTTTCGATCGATCCGGGGATCGATCTCCACCGCCTTCACCCCCGGCCGGACCTCAATGCCACTTCTCAGGATCCCCCGCACCACCCCGGGGCAGGGGGCGTAAAGCGGCTCCCCAGCTACGCCCCCCACCGGGGTCCCCGCTTCCACCAGCTCCCCGATGCGCCTAAAGCCCCAAAAGGCCCCGGCCCGGGGGGCGCGGACCACCCGCTCGGAGGAGACGCCCCCGATGCGGCACGGCTCGTGGGTGGGGGGCAGGGGGCTCCCGGAGAGGTACACCCGCCCCAGGTCCGGCCCGTTCAACGTCTCCACCGCCGCGTGGCAGTCCACCCCGGCGGAGAACCCCGGCCCCAGGCCGATCACCAGCGGCGCCTCCTCGATCCGGGTGCCCAGGTTCCGCTTGGCCATGCGGGCGTCCACCAGAAGGTCGGGCTTGAGCACCCCCAGCGCCTCCCCCTCCGGGGCCAGGATCGGGATCTCCCCTGCCGCCAGGATGTCCTCCGCCTCCTCGGGGGTCCGGGCCAGGACCGCCCGCACCCCCTCCACCTCCCAGCTTCCCTCGTAGACCGCCTCGGCTAGCGCCACCGCCCGCCTGAGGCAGGTAGGGTGGGGAAGCTCGGTACACACGACCGAGAACCCCTCCTTCCGCAGGCGCAGGGCCACGGCGGTGGCCACATCCCCGGCCCCCCGCACCAGCGCGATCATCTTGCCCCCCAGGGCACGAACTCCCCCCGGTCGGGCCGTAAGCTCCCCCTCCCGGGCCAGCCACTCCCCCCGGGAGAGCACCCCCACGATCCGGGCCTGCACCCTTCGGCCCTGTAGGGAGAGAAATCGGTGGCCATGTGGAGGCCCGCCGCGGAGATGGTCCAGCTCCCTTTCGGATCCAGCAGCACCAGGTCCGCGTCCGCCCCGGGCTGGATCCCGCCTTTCCTCGGCCACAGGCCGAACGCCCGGGCCGGCCCCTCCCCCAGGTACCAGGCGAGATCCGAGAGCGTCAGCCGTCTCTTTGCCACCCCCTCCGAGTAGAGGAGGGGAAGCAGCGTCTCCACCCCGGGGAGGCCGGACGGGAGCTTTCGGGGTTCCTCGGCCGCGTCCTTCTGGGCCCGGGTGAACGGGCAGTGGTCGGTGGACACCGCGGAGAGCTCGCGCCTTCCCAGGGCGGCCCACAGGGCCTTTTGATCCTCCCGGGTCCTCAGGGGCGGGGTCACCGAGAAGTAGCGGCCATCGGGGCCATCGTAGGCGCTCTCGTCAAGGAGCAGGTAGTGGGGGCAGGTCTCCCCCAAAAAGGGCGCCCCCCGGTCCCGGCCGGCCAGGAACGCAGCCAGGCCCCCGGCGCTCGAGATGTGGGCAACATAGGTGGGACAGCCGGTCCTGAGAGCCAGGACCGCGAGCTCGGCGATGGCCACCTCCTCGGCGATCGGGGGCCGGCCCTCCGGGGTGGGGCCTTTCCTCGGGTCCACCAGCTCCTCCGCCTCGGCGTGCACCATGGCCACCCCGCCCAGCTTCCGGATCCCCTCCATCGCTGCCTTGAGCACGGAAAGGGAAGTGCGCCGGCCCGAGTCCCCGTAGGCCAGGTAGAACTTGAACGAGCGCACCCCCAGCTCCGCCGCCTGGGCGAGCTCTCCCAGCCGGTCCGGGGTCCAGCCGATCATCTCCGCGTGCAGGGAGTAGTCCACTGCCGCCGGGGTGGCCTGGGCGATGCGCTCCTCGATGGCCTGGGGCAGGGATTTTTCCGGCGCCCCCAGGGTGAAGTCGATCAGGGTGGTCACCCCCCGGCGGCCGCGGCCAGGGTCCCGGACTCGAAATCGTCAGCGGAGCGGGTGCCGGCCACCGGCAAGGCCAGGTGCACGTGGGCATCGATGGCCCCGGGGAGGAGCACCAGCCCCCGGGCGGAGATCACCTTCCCCTGCTTCCGTACTCGGCCCACGTGGGCGATCTTCCCGTCGCACACCAGCACGTCCGCCACCCGCACCCCTTGGGGGGCGACCACCTTTGCGTCCGCGATCACGAGTTCGTCCATTTCGGGAGGAGGATATAGGCCTTGGCCCTCACCGTCCAACTTGGGCCGGCCCCGTCTGCTCCCGACCGCCGCAGCGTGCTATCCCAACTTTCGAGGGACCATCTTGAGGACTGTACGTTTTAAGTAACCGTATGGATGGCGTATCTTTGTAGCACTAGCTTCACTCACGTTCAAAAAGATACGAGGGGCACGCCGTGAAGGCGTGCCCCGAAGCAAGGTTTCCGAAGCCAAGCTTTACCGGATGGCCAAGGCTTCGCGGCGGGCGGCGGCGATCTCCTCGGCGATGGCATAGGGCACCGCCTCGTAGCGCTCAAAATGCATGCTGAACTCGCCCCGGCCGCTGGTGATGTTCCGCAGCTCAGAAGAGTAGCCGAACATCTCCGAGAGCGGCACCCGGGCCCGCAGCACCTGCGTCTTCCCCCGGGCCTCCATCCCCAGGATCTTCCCCCGCTTTGCGGCCAGGCTCCCGGCCACCGCCCCCACCTGCTCCTCGGGCACGGTCACCTCCACGGACATGATGGGCTCAAGGAGCTCCAG
Source organism: Candidatus Bipolaricaulota bacterium (assembly GCA_021129895.1). Lineage (GTDB taxonomy): Bacteria > Bipolaricaulota > Bipolaricaulia > Bipolaricaulales > Bipolaricaulaceae > UBA3574. The sequence goes on along the minus strand of JAJOKL010000089.1, from coordinate 3,643 downwards.
CCCGGCCCGCTTTGCCGCCTCGCGGAAGCCATGGGCAGCGCAGGTCCTAAACGCCTGCTCTGAGGAGTCCACCTCGTGGAAGGAGCCATCGAGCAGAATCACCCGCACGTCCACCATGGGGTAGCCGGCGAGGGGTCCCTCGGCCATGGCGTCCACGATCCCCTTCTTCACCGCCGGGATGTACTCCTTGGGGATGCGGCCCCCCACCACCTTGTTCACGAACTCGAAGCCCTTGCCCGGGCCGGCGGGCTCAATGCGGAACACGATGTGGGCGTATTGCCCCCGGCCGCCGGTTTGCTTGACCAGCTTTTGTTCGTGCTCCACCGTCCCCAGCACCGTCTCCCGGTAGGCCACCTGGGGTTTTCCCACCTGGACTCCCACCCCGAACTCCCTGTTCAGGCGGTCCACGATGATCTCCAGGTGCAGCTCCCCCATCCCGGAGATCACCACCTCGCCCGTCTCCTCGTCGGCCCGCACCAAAAAGGTGGGATCCTCGGCGGACAAGGCGGCCAGGGCCCGCCCCAACCGGTCCGAGTCGCTACGGCTGGCCGGGGTGATGGCGAGATCTATCACCGGGGCCGGGAACTCGATGGGCTCCAGCACGATCGGAGACCCTTCGTGGCACAGCGTGTCGCCGGTGTAGGTGTCCCCCAGGCCCACCACCGCCCCTACGTCGCCGGCGCGGAGCTCTGCCACGATCTCCCGCTTGTCGGCGTGTACCTCGAACAGCCGTCCTATCCTCTGGCGCACCCCGCGGCTTGCGTTGTACACGTACTCACCGACCCGAAGCACCCCGGAGTAGACCCGCACGTAGGTGAGCTTTCCCATGTGCCGGTCGGCCTGCACCTTGAACGCCAAGGAGGCGAGCGGTTCCTCATCGTCGGGGTGGCGCACCAGCTCCTCCCCTTCCCATTCCCCCTTGACCGGGGGCAGGTCGGCCGGGGAGGGGAGGAAGTCCACCACCGCGTCCAGAAGCCTCCGGATGCCCTTGTTGCGGAAGGCGGCCCCGCACAGGACCGGGACTATCTTTCCGGCGATGGTGGCGGCCCGGATGGCGGCCACCAGCTCCTCCCGGGTGGGCTCCTCGCCGGCCAGGAATTTTTCCAGGAGGCCATCGTCCACCTCAGCAGCCCGCTCGACCAGGAGTTCTCTTGCTCGATGGGCCTCGGAGGACAGCTCCGCCGGGATGCCCTCCACCTGTACCTCCATCCCCTGAGGGCCTTCCACGTAGTAGAGGGCCTTCATGTCGAGGAGGTCCACCAAGCCGCGGAAGTCCTCCTCGGCCCCGATGGGGATCACGATGGGAACCGGGTTGGCCCCGAGTTCTTCCCTGATTTCCTCCACCACGCCCCAGAAATCGGCCCCCACCCGGTCCATCTTGTTGATGAACGCGATGCGGGGCACCCGGTAGCGCTCTGCCTGGCGCCATACGGTCTCGGACTGGGGCTGTACCCCGCCCACGGCGCAGAACAGGGCCACGGTGCCGTCCACCACCCGCAGGGAGCGCTCCACCTCGGCGGTGAAGTCCACGTGCCCCGGGGTGTCGATGATGTTGATGCGGTGCCCCTTCCAGTAGGTGGTGGTGGCGGCGGAGGTGATGGTGATCCCCCGCTCCCGCTCCTGGGGCATCCAGTCCATGGTGGCTTTCCCCTCGTGGACCTCGCCGATCTTGTGGGTCTTGCCGGTGAAGTAGAGCATGCGCTCGGTGACGGTGGTCTTCCCGGCGTCGATGTGGGCGGCAAGCCCGATGTTCCTGACCTTCCCGATCTTCATATCCTTCATCCCTTCCTCCACATGTCCTGCAAAGCAAAAAGCCCCGGCCCCAGGGCCAAGGCTTCTTTCGCACAGGGCCACTTCTTGATTTCGCCCGGTTAAGGCCCTCAACAGTAACCTAAATCGGCGGATACGGCAAGTAGGGGCTTTGCCTCGGAAACGGATCCTGGCCGGAAGCTTGCCTAGGCGTTGACTGACACAAGCGGCAGTGTCCAGCGAAAGGGGATGCTAAAATAACGGAGGGTGGTGTGCATGAAGCTGACGGGCTATCGGTTCGGGAGGATAGAGGTGGATGGGGAAGAATGGACCCGGGACGTGATGGTCCTCCCCAGTGGCGCCCAGCCGTGGATCAGGAAGGAGGGTCACCGGGTCCACCCTGAGGACCTACAAGCGGCCCTGGCGGAAAACCCGGAACTGATCATCGTGGGCACCGGCTATTCCGGGGTCCTCCAGGTGACCTCGGAGGCGGAGAACCTGGTTAAGGAGCGCGGGATCGAACTCCTGGTATTGAAGACCGGAGAGGCAGTGGAGGCCTACTCCGAGCTTTCCCACACCCGCCGTGCCTGCGCCCTGCTCCATCTTACCTGCTGACCCAGCCGGGTTTCGCGAAACCGGGTGCGATGGTTGGGGAGGTTTCACCGCTGGGAAGCCGCGGTTACGCCTTCGAATTGTCTACTTCCTACGAATAACGTCCGGCCGCGGGGCTAACCCTTGCCTCCCTTGCTTGGAGTATCACCGTTTCGCCTCAGCAAGTTGGGGAAGCGTGCGGTATGGACAATTGTGGGGGCCTGTTAAAGGGCCCTCAGTGATGCGTCTTTTGCAGCTTGGATCCTCGCAGCCCCAAGCGTGGGTTAAAATGCGGCAAGTTCTGTGAAGGGAGGACGCTGTGTCGAAGGTCAACTGGAGTTTCTTGGAGCGGTTTCTGTCCACCGTGAGCCCGTCTGGGTTCGAGGAAAAAGCGGCCGAGGTCTGGCTCTCCGAGGCGAAAGGGTTCGCCGACCGCACTTGGAAGGACCTGCACGGGAACGCGTTCGCCGCCCTGAACGAGGCCGGTGCCCCCCGGGTGATGCTGGCCGGGCACATGGACGAGATCGGGTTCATGGTCTCCTACATCACCGATAAGGGCTACCTGTATGTGCGGCCCGTCGGTGGTTGGGATACCCAGGTGCTCCCCGGGCAGCGGGTGTGGATCGAGGGCAAGGCCGGGCGGGTGCTGGGGGTCATCGGCAGGAAGCCCATCCACCTCCTGGAGGAGGAAGAGCGCAAGAAGGTGGTAAAGGTCGAGGACCTGTGGATCGATATCGGCGCCTCCTCCAAGGAAGAGGCAGAGAAACGGGTGTCCATCGGGGACCCGGTGGTGCTCGCCTATGGCCCGGAGCGGCTCACCGACGAGCTCCTGGTGGCGCGGGGGATCGACGACCGGATCGGGGCCTATGTGGTGCTGGAGGCGCTGCGCCTTCTCAAGGACCTGAAGCCCGACTGCGCCGCGTTCGCGGTGGCCACCGTGCAGGAGGAGATCGGCCTCAGAGGGGCCAGGACTAGCGCTTACGGCCTAGATCCCAAGGTGGGGATCGCGGTGGACGTCACCTTCACCACCGACACCCCGGGCACCGAGGGGGAGAAGAAGAAGCTGAGCGAGATCGAGCTGGGCAAAGGGCCGGTCATCTCCCGGGGGCCGAACATCAACCCCAAACTATTTGCGCTCCTGGTGGACACTGCCGAACGGGAGAAGATCCCCTACCAGATCGAGCCTGCCCCTCGGGGCACGGGGACCGACGCCAACGCCATCCAGCTCACCCGGGCCGGGGTGGCCACGGCTCTCGTCTCGATCCCCAACCGCTACATGCACTCCCCCTGCGAGGTCGTGGCC
>JAJOKL010000077.1:26021-35358 GCA_021129895.1 Candidatus Bipolaricaulota bacterium | reverse complement strand
CCGGTTAGGGAAACCTTTCACTATACCACGCGGTGGCATGGCCGCCTAGGGAAGCGAAAGCGAATCCCGGATTGTCGGCCCAGAATAGGGCTTTCGAGCCCAGCCATTTGGGGAAGCTATGCCACATACCACTCCCCTAAATTCCAGCATCGGGTACCATGTTACCCCTCCGGCCTGTCTTGGTTTCACCGAGGACTGGTGATTTGCCGCCTGAAGGTTCAGGCGCGGACGGTGCAGGAGAGCTCCCGGGCCAGGGAGCGGAGTTCCCGGTCCGAGAGCCGGGGCCGGTTGGCCCACTCGGGGGCCACGAGCTGTTTCCCTTGGGGAACGAAGAACGGCTGCAGCACATAGCGAACTGCCCCCTGGATCGCCTGGGCGATGCGGCGGATGTCCCGGGGGGAGAGGCCCGGGGCGCAGGTGGTACGCAGCTCATACTCCACCCCGCTTTCCCGAAGCAGCCGGATGGATTCCTGCACCGCGGCGGTCACGTCTTGGGGTACGCCGGTGAACTCTGGGTAGCGGGGAAACGGGGCCTTCACGTCCAGGGCCACGTAGTCCACCAGCCCTAGCTCCAGCAGCCCGGCGAGGATATCGGGGTGGGTGCCGTTGGTGTCCAGCTTCACCACCAGGCCCAACCTCTTTACCTCCCGGATGAACTCCGCCAGGTCGCCTTGGAGGGTGGGTTCCCCGCCGGTGATCACCAGCCCGTCCAGGAACCCCTTCCTGGTGGCGAGGCCCGCCAGCACCTCCTTCGGGGACAGGCGGGGCAATCCCGAGGCCAGCTCCGGCAGGACCAGCTCCCGGTTGTAGCAGAAGGGACAATGCAGGTTGCAACCCACCGTCCACACGACGGCCGCCAACCGGCCCGGGAAGTCGATGGACGAACTCCACTGGACATAGGCCAGCTCCACCACGCTAGCCGCTTCGTACCCGGCGGGGGTTGAATACCTTCCGATCCTGGAACTCGGACTGCTTGCCGGCGTTCCACTGCTCTACCGGCCTGAGGTACCCCACCACCCGAGAATACACCTCCGCCCGCTCCCCGCATTCCGGACAATGCGCGTGCTCCCCGGCGAGATACCCGTGAGTGGGGCAGACGGAGAAGGTAGGGGTGAGGGTGAAATAAGGGATCCGGAAGTTCTCCACCGTTTTCTTAATGATCAGCTTGGCCGTCTCCCCGCTAGGAAGCCTCTCCCCCAGCCAGATGTGGAACACGGTGCCTCCGGTGTACAGGGTTTGTAGTGGCTCCTGGAGCTTGAGGGCTTGGAACAGATCGTCGGTGAGTCCCACCGGAAGTTGGGAGGAGTTGGTGTAGTAAGGGGCGGCGCCGGAGTTCTGTACATCCCGCTCGTTGGCCACCATGATCTTTGGGAACCGCTTCTTGTCGAGGAGGGCGAGCCGATACGCGGTGCCCTCGGCCGGGGTGGCCTCCAGGTTCCACAGGTGTCCAGTGGCCTCCTGGAACTGGAGGAGCTGCTCACGCATGAAATTCAAGACCTTGATGGCGAACCTTTGCCCCTCCTCTTCGGCCAGGGTGCAACCAAGCAGGTTGAGGCAAGCCTCGTTCATCCCGATCACGCCGATGGTGGAGAAATGGTTGGCCCAGTACTGACCCCACTGCTCCTTAACCCCCCGGAGGTAGAAGCGGGAGTACGGGTAAAGCCCCTGCTCGGTCAGTCTCTCCAGCACCTTGCGCTTTATGACCAGGGCCCGGCCGGCGATCTGAATCAGCGACCCCAGCCGCTCCAGGAATTCCTCCTGGGTGCGGGCCAGATACCCCAGTCGGGGCAGGTTCAAGGTGACCACCCCGATGGACCCCGTCAAGGGATTGGAGCCGAACAACCCTCCCCCCCGATGTCGTAGCTCTCGCACGTCCAGCCGCAGCCGACAGCACATGGACCGGGCGTCCTCCGGGCGCATGTCCGAGCCGATGAAGTTGGCAAAATAGGGGATCCCGTAGCGGGCGGTCATCTCCCATATCGGATCCAGCTCAGGGTTATCCCAGTCGAAGTCCTCGGTCACGTTGTAGGTGGGGATGGGGAAGGTGAATACCCGTCCCCTGGCATCCCCCTCCGACATCACCTCCGCCAGGGCGCGGTTGAACATGTCCTGCTCTCGTTGGAACTCCCCGTAGGTGGCCCGCTGGGGCACCCCACCGATGATGGCCGGCATCTCCTCCATATGCCGGGGCACCTTGAGGTCCAGGGTGATGTTCGTAAACGGGGTTTGAAATCCAACCCGCGTAGGGACATTGAGGTTGTAAAGGAACTCCTGGATCGCCTGTTTGACCTGCCGGTAGGAGAGTTCATCGTGGGCGATGAACGGTGCCAAAAGGGTATCCACGTTGGAGAAAGCTTGGGCCCCAGCCGCCTCCCCTTGCAAGGTATACAGGAAGTTGACCGCCTGCAGCAGGGCCACCCGGAAGTGCTTGGCCGGCCGGGACTCGATCTTCCCCCGCACCCCCCGGAACCCCACCAGCAGCAGGTCCTGCAGGTCCCAGCCCACGCAGTAGGGGCCCAAGGTGCCCAGGTCGTGGATGTGGAAGTCCCCTTCTTCATGGGCACGGCGGATGTGGGGGGGATAGATATGGTTGAGCCAGTACTTTCCGATGATCTTTTCGGTGAGGAACACGTTCAGCCCCTGCAAGGAGAAGGTCATGTTGGAGTTCTCCCGCACCCGCCAGTCTGCCTCCCGCAGGTACTGTTCCACCAGAGACGGGTCCACCAGCTCCTTGAGCTCCCTGAGCTTGCGGTGTTGTTCCCGGTACAGGATGTAGGCCTTGGCCACCTCGGAAAGGCCCGCCCCCATCAGCACCTCTTCCACCACATCCTGGACCTCCTCTACGTGGGGCGGGCCGAACAGCGGGCCGAATCTGGCGGAGAGAACCTGGGTCACCTGGCGGGCGAGCTCCCGGGCCAGCTCGGGATCTGGTTTTCCCACCTCGGCCAGGGCCTTTTCAATAGCGGAAACGATACGGCTTTCCTCGAATGGAACCACACGCCCGTCTCGCTTGCGGACGAACTCCAGCATGAACCCCCCTTTCCCTGGATCCGGTGCCCGCTACCTCATATTATTCCACACCGTCGATGCTTGCCCTCGCTTGGGGCTTCACCTACAGGGTTGGATAGGGCAGAGTTCCTGCTCCCCACGTCAACCCCTCATACTCGCTCCACCCGGCTCATCCAACCGGGGGAAATGTGGCAACCATCACCTTAGCACTGCTGCCGCCCGGCGTAAAGAGCAAGACCGGGGGAACTTTTTCCCCTCCCTTGCGGGTTGACAGGCTACCAGCTAAGATCGCCCTGGATTTTCCCATGAAGGAGGGGATCGACCATTCCCAATACACGGTCAGCGAAGAGGCAGCTTCGCAAGAACCTACGTCGACGGAGGCGGAATGATCTGAGGAAGAGCGCCATCCGTTATTGGCGCCGCCATATCCAAAAATTGATGGAGGCCGGCCAACTGGAGGAAGCCCAGAAGGCATTTCCCCAGTTCCAGAAGGCGGTGGATAAGGCGGCCCAGCGGCGGACCATCCATCCCAACCGGGCGGCCCGGCTCAAGGCCCGCATGGCCCGGCGGCTGCGCCTGGCCTGAGGGGGGGTCCATGACCAAGTTCGATTTCCTGGGCAAGGCCAAGTTCTTCGTGCCGCTTTCAGTCGCGCTTATGGCCCTGAGCGTGATCCTGGTGGCCACCGTGGGACTGCGGGCCGGGGTGGACTTTACCGGCGGCACCCAGTTCACCGTGTTTTTCTCCCAGCCAGTGCCGGTGGAGGAGCTGCGGAACTTGCTCGCTTCCATCCCCGCGGGAGACGTGGACCTCTCCAACAGCCAGATCCAGGACATCCAAGGGGCCAATGGGGCGGTCATCACCATCCCGCTCAACGTGGAAACCCATCGGGAGGTGGTGGACGAGATAGAGCGGGCACTGCGGGACCTGCCGGCCACTACCGAGGTGTCCCGGGTGTCCATCGGCGCCCAGGTGTCCGGGGAGCTGATCGCCAGGGCCTGGCAGGCCATCCTCATCGCCTTGGCTGCCATCCTGGTCTACATCTCCTGGCGATTCCGGCTCCGCTACGCGGTGGGGGCCATCGCGGCGCTGCTGCATGACGTTCTAATCGCCCTGGGCGTGTTCTCACTGTTTCAGGTGGAGATCAACCTGCCGGTGATCGCCGCCTTCCTCACCATCGTGGGTTACTCCCTCAACGACACCATCGTCATCTTCGACCGGGTGCGGGAGAACTTGAAGCTGATGAAGAAGGCCCCCATCTTCGATGTGATCAACCGGTCGGTGACCCAGTCCTTGACCAGGACCATCAACACCTCCCTCACCACTTTCATCCCGGTGGTGATCCTGTTCGCCCTGGGCGGGCCCACCCTGCGCCCGTTCGCCCTGGCCCTGCTGATCGGGGTCATCGTGGGGACCTACTCCTCCATGTACGTGGCCAACCCCATCCTTTATTGGTGGACCCGGGCGGCGGACAAGGCCAAGGGGCGCGCCTAACGGCGCAGCAGAGCGACAAACGTCTGGTAAGCTAAGAAGGGAACGCACCACAGGCGGCGGATGCGGCGGGGTTGGACGGCCGCCCGCCATAGCCACTCCAGGCCCCAGTTTCGCAACGGAAGCGGTGCCCGGGGGACCCTGCCGGCCCAGAAATCCAGCGTCCCTCCCACCCCCATGAGGAGCCCTGCCCCGCAGCCCCGATTCTCCAGGATCCACCGCTCCTGCTTGGGAAACCCCATCCCCACGAACAGTAGATCCGGCCGTAGCCTCTTGAGCTCGTCCACCGGCCCCGGCCCGGGGAAGTAGCCGTGGTGGGTGCCCACAATCCGGAGGGAAGGCAGCCGCTGGGAGAGCCTGCGGGCGGCCGCCTCCGCCACCCCAGGCCGCCCCCCGAGGAGGTACACCGTCCGCCCCTCCGCCCTGGCCCGAACGCAGAGGGCCCAAGCCAGGTCAGCTCCGGGGACCCGAGGGAGTGGCGCCCCCAGGGTGCGGGCGGCGAAGGCCACCCCCACCCCGTCACAGGCCACCAAGTCCGCTTGCCGGTATAGGTCCGCTAGTTCCGGTTCCGTGATGACGCGGCTTGTCGCCCAGGCGTCGGGGGTGAACAGGACGATCCCCCGCCCGCCCCGCCGGAGCCGCGTGAAGACTTCCTCCACGAACCCGGGGAGGTCGAGCCCGGAAAAGGGGATGCCGAAGAGTTCCACATGGCCGGCCCGCAGCCGCAGGGGCTCCGGTGGGCCCAAAACCGCCCGGACGAGCTTTCTCACCGAGGCCCTGGGCCGAACTAGAAGAGCCCGGCCAGGAGAACGATCCTCAGCCAGTGGGTGCCCACCAGCTGGACGAACGCCCCGTACGCCCCCCGGAACACCAGCTCCAATGCCCCGATGAGGAGCAGCACCATCACGATCACTATCCCCCACTGCTCCAACCGGGCGAGCTGCAATCGCCAGCGCAAGGGAAGGAAGTAGGAAAGCACGCGGGAGCCGTCCAGGGGCGGCACCGGGATCAGATTGAACGCCCCCAGCACCAACGAAAGCAGTACCACCATGCCCAAGAAGTAGAGGACCCAAGGGTTGGTGAGTCCCAGGGCGATGAGCCCCCGGCCCAGGGCAGCGGCGGCGAGGGCCATGCCGAAGTTGGTAGCCGGGCCGGCCAACGCCACCCACAGCATCCCCTGCCAGGGATCGCGGAAATAGCGGGGGTTGATGGGCACCGGCTTGGCCCAGCCGAACACGATGGGGAATCCGACCAGGCGTCTCAGGATGAGCAGGGCAGCGGGGACGAGCAGGGAGCCGATGGGATCCAGGTGCCGGACGGGATTCAAGGAAAGCCGCCCCGCCCACTTCGCGGTGGGATCCCCCAACCGATACGCCATCCAGCCGTGGGCCACCTCGTGGGGGATCACGCATACCAACAGAGCCCCGATCGCCAACACCCCTTCCCAAAGCTCCCTCACGATCCCGCCTCCCCTGACACCGCGATCACCCGCTCCCGTTTCACCGTGACCAGCCCCGGGGGCGCCCCCTTGGGCTTCCGTAAATGCCGGACTTCAGTGTAGCTCACTTCCACCTTGGGCTCACCTCGAGCCCGGGAGTGCCAAGCCGCCAGCTCCGCCGCCCGCACCAGCACCTCCTCCGGCACCTGCCGCCCACCTGTCTTGATGATCACGTGGGCTCCAGGTACCCCCCGGGCATGGAGCCACAGGTCGTGGGGACTTGCCTTCCTCACCAGGGCGTCGTTCTCCCGGGCCGACCTCCCCACCTGGATCCGAAATCCCTGGATCACCAGCTCCCTGGGCCGGGGCCGCGGGGGCGGCTTGGCCCGCCGCTCCTCGGGAAGGGCCCCCAGGGCAGCCAGCTCCACCGCGAGATAGGAGGCTAGATAAGGCTTTCGGCGGAGTTCGTCCTCGAGCTCCTCCAGGCGCGACAGCTCTTGCTGCAGGGTTTCCCGGCGGGCGGGGATCAGCTCCAACTTGCGCCGGAGCTTACGGGCCCGGTCGTACAGGCGCTGGGCAGTCTGGGCCGGGGAGAGGGCCGGATCCAGCGTCAGGGTCACCGGCCTTCCGTCGAAGCCCTCCAGCTCCACCTCGGCTGCCCCCCGGGGGATGTCAGAGAGCCGGGCTAGGATCAGATCCGCCTTCGCCTTCAGCTCCTCCCAGCGGACGGCTTCCGCTAGTTCTCGCTCCAGCGCGGCCAGGGCCCGCTTGCGCCTGGCGACGGCCCGCCTAACGGCGGCCAGGTAGCGCCGGGCAGTCCCCAGCGAGAGGCGGGCCTCTAACGCCCGGTCCAAGGCCCGCCAATACTCAGGATAAACCTGGATGGGCTCCCCCAGCTCAGGGAGGGGAGCCGGACTTGCCAGCAGCCCCTGGGGGCGCTGGTATAGGTACCCGCGAGGGGGGGTGGCAAGGAGCCTATTGGCGAAGGCGCGGAGCTCGTCCTCGGAGGGGGGGTGCCCCAGGGCACTCGTAGCTGCGTCCTTCAGCCGCGGGCCCAGCCCAGCGAGGATCTCCCCACCTTCCCCGAACTCGGCCGGCACGTACTCCCCCTCCTTCAGGGAGGCGACCACCTTCCCCCCTTCCAGGAGGAAGAGGTTTCCCAGCCGAGGCCGCAGATCCAGCACCAGGTCCCCACCCTGGAAGCGGAGCCTGACCACCCGATCGTAGCCCGCCTGGTCGATGGCCAGGAGCCGCTGCCCCTCCAGGGCCCGCACCCGCCGGCAGAAGGGCGGCGGCTCAGGGGGGGTGGGAGGCCGGATCTCGGTGCGGTGGAACGCCTTGCCGCCTGCGTCCAAGGCCAGGGCCCCCGGCGGGGAGAAGAACCGCAGGAGAAGCACATCCTCCACTTGGTGGGCCTTGCCCAATCGGGCCCCCACCAGCCCCTGTGCCTCCCGGATGGCCAGGCGTATCTCGATCCCTTCCATGCCCTTGCCCCAACTCAGGCCTTGGGCTCCGCCTCCGGGGACAAGGGCACCTTGGCCACCCTCTCCATGGCCCTCTCCGCAAGGGAGGTCAGTTGCCGGCGGGCCTCCTGTAGCTCTTGGTGCAGGCTCCTCAGTTCCTCCTCGAGTGATTTGTTGACTTCTTGGAGATGAGCTATCGTCTGCTCCAGCATTTTCTTCTCCCACTCCCGCTCAAGTTGGGCTAGCCGGAGCCTTTGCTCCATCTCCTCTTCCGCGGCGGCCCTGGCCTCCTGCCGGGCCTGCTCCACAGCGGCGGCGAGCCTCTGGGGGAAGGATTCGATCTCCTCCCGCATCCGCTCCAGTTCTTCTTCCCTCTTGCGCAGGTCCTCCTCGCGTTCCTTGAGCTTCCGCTCCGCTTCTTCCCTTAGTCTGCTCAGCTCCCGCTCCAGGGCGGCCTTCCTATCGGCGTGCCCTTCCTCCAAGCGGCGCCTCTCCCTCTCCTGCTGATAGCGGTATTCGGCTTCCTCCCTTTCCCTAGCCCGAAGCGCCTCCTCCTGTTCTCGCTCCCAGCGGGCGCGTTCCTCGGCGATCTCCCCTTCTAGGGCGGCCTTCTTCTCCGCGTACGACTTCTCCAGCTCTTCTTCCCGCTTGGCGTAGGCCTCCTCTAGCTCGGCCAAGCGGGCTTTGTGCTCGGATTCCAGACGGGCTCGCTCCTCCTCGTAGGCGGAAATCAGCTTTGACATCGTGTCGGCGGCGTACTCTATGTCGTGCAGTTCCTTCAACCTGGCTTCCTGGAGCTCTATCGCCCTGTTCAGCTGTTCCAGCCGCTCGGCCTGCTCGGCCATCCTGTCCGACAGCTCGTTGAGTGTCGTGGTGATAAGCTGCTTTAGCTTGGCTATTCCATCGTGGACCGAGCTCGTCGTGATCTCCCGGGCAAGCTCCTGTGCCTGGCGATCCTTTCGCTTTTGCAGTTCGGTAAGTCTCCTTTCAGCCTCCTCCCGCGCTGCCATCTCCTCCTTGAGAGCCTCAAGCAGGCGGTTGTACTCCTCGATGATCTCCTTTTTGGTCATCGTCGAGGGGATCTTCTCTCTGTACTTCATAGTGGCCTCACCTCGGCTTGGTGCATTTGCTCGGAGTATACCGCCCGGCGGACCTTGTTATAACCGGCACCCTCGGCGGGAGGGGGCACTTAGGCCTCATGGCAGGCGGTGCAAAGCGGGGGTCCAGGGGGCCTTTTCAATCGGGCCTGATTTGAGCGGAAACTGAACCGGGGTAGAATCACGCTGGATCAGGCTTGGCGAGCCGGCGTAGCTCAGCAGGCAGAGCAGCGGTTTCGTAAACCGCAGGTCGGAGGTTCGACTCCTCTCGCCGGCTCCAGTTTTTTGGCTCCTCGCTGTTTGGCTGGGCAAGGTTCGACCAGCTTGGCCCCTTGGCCCCTTCTTAGCTCCCTCCCCCTGCCCTTGGGAGGTGAGGGCATGTCGCGCTCAGTGGGTATCCTGTTGGCACTGGAGCCGGGTCGGGGAACCAGATGTCCGCCCCTGAAACCCTGGCGGAGAGGTTCGGCGAGCCCTGGGTGGAGCTAGACGCCGGCTCGGTGGTGATGTAGGGGAGGAGCGAAAGATGCCCGGGGACTGGTTGGCGATGGAGGCTGAGACCCCCCGAATGGACATGTAGATTAGGATGTGCTGGGGGGTGAGAAGAGGGAGGAACTTGACTGGTAGCGATGCCAGTAGCTCGCAATCCGGAGGTGAGAGGGATGTACAAGGCAACGGTGTTGGCGGGGATCGTCCTTTTCGGCGTCCTGTCCCTTGTGGCCGGGGAGGTGACCGTGACCTTCCTTGGGCACTCCTGCTTCACGTTGGCCACGGAGGACGGGGTGGTGATGCTCGACCCCTACGCGACTTACCTCCCTTACCCGGCCCTCCCCAAGCCGGCGGA
>JAJOKL010000077.1:0-25921 GCA_021129895.1 Candidatus Bipolaricaulota bacterium | reverse complement strand
CAGGTGGTCGGCCAGCTCCCCTCAGTGCGGGTGGTGCTGCCCATGCACTACTTCGTGGAGGGCTACTGCCCGTGGGAGGTGATCGCCCCCCTGGATGGGTTCCTGGAACAAGCCCGGGATCACGGGTGGCCGGTGCGGGAGCTGGAGGAGGCCCAGGTCACCCTGTCCCCGGAGGGGCTGCCGGAGACGCTGGAGTGGAGGTATGGGTGCTTCCCTACGCCACCGAGTGAGCCCCGAGACGGCTTAACTGGGTCGGGACAGCTTTCGGCCACAAACCCACTGGAGCTGGGTGCACTTCGGTTCGCCGTGCTGTCGCCTCAACGGGCCTTGCGGAGCATCACGTTCCACAAGGCTTGGCCCACCTTCCCGCGCCAGCGGCGGGATAGGGCGGGATCGTCCACCAAGACGGTGACGCTCACCTTAGCCGCCGGCTCAGCGCCGGGCGCGTCCCCGCCTGCGGGGCCGGCGACCCTTGCTCCGCTCCCGGCGGGCCGGGGGCCGGGACCGCATCAGCTCACCGATGAGCCGCCGATAGCCCGCCACCGCGGCCTCCAGGTCCGCCAGGGGGAGGTGTTCGTCCGGCTGGTGGGCGAGCCTCTCGTCCCCGGGGCCGTAGCCCACCGTGGGGATGCCCCTCCGGCCGCAGGACTCCACCCCGTCGGTGGAGAACCGCCACACCTTGAGGGGCACGTTCCCCAGCGCCGCCTGGGCCCGCTGCACCCACGGGTCCTGGGGGTCCATAAGCCAGGCCGGGAAGAACTCCTCCACCTCTAGCACTTCTCCGGTATAGGCGGTGAGGGCCTCCCGGGCGATCTCCACCCGCACCCCCAGGTCCAGCTCCTTGTACAAAGAGAGCACCGAGTCCGGCCGTTCCCCCCGCACCAGCCGCCGGTCCAAAAGCACGGTGCAGCGATCCGGCACCACGGGCCCCCCGGGGGAGGAGGAGATGGACACCGGGGTCACCGTGGCTTTGCCCAGCATGGGATCCCGGGGCAGGGGGAGGGAGAGGAGTTTGGGCAGGACGATAGCCAGCCGCTGGATAGCGTTATCCCCCAGTTCGGGCATGGAGGCGTGGGCGGTCCGTCCCCGTGCCTCCACCCTGAGCACCGCCCGGCCCCGGTGGCCGATCCCCAGGCGCAGGTCGGTGGGCTCCCCCAGGACCACCAGGTCCGGCCGGGGAAGCCGATCCAGCACCCGCCCCAGCACCAACCCCTCGGCGGTCTCCTCGTGGGTGACGTAGGCGAATAGAAGCGTCCCTCGCAGCTCGGCCAGCGCCTGGGCGGCCCCGGCCACCTGGGCGGCGATGGCCCCCTTCATGTCCACCGCCCCCCGCCCGTACAGGCGCCCCTCCCGCACCTCCCCGGAGAATGGGGGCACGCTCCAGGCCTCCTCGTCCCCCGGGGACACGGTGTCCAGGTGCCCGGTGAGCAGGATCGTGGGGCCATTGCCCCGCCGCAGTTCCCCCATCACCGCCCCCCCAGGGCCTAGCTCCACGTCGCAGAAGGTGCGTAGCGCCCGGGACAGGAAATCAGCGGCGGCGCCCTCCTCCCCGGAAAGGCTGGGGAGCCTCACCAGGCCCGTAAGGAGGCGTTGGGGGTCGATCATGAAAGGTGGATCTCCACGATGTCCCCGTCCTGGACCACGTGGTCGAGGGGGGCGTGCTGCCCATCGAACCGCCCCGAGCCCCACAGTCGCACGTACCTAAGCCGCTCCACGAACTCCTTGTGGATGTGCTCTACCACGTCCAGTACCGTCGCCCCCTCGCGTAATGTGTAGGGCTGGGTCATGTCCGGGGGATGCCCGGGCTTTTTGGTGTACACCCGCACCACCCCCGCCGCCCGGAAGATGGCCCGCCGGAGCTCCTCCAGCCCCTCCCCAGTGGTGGTGGATACCGCCAAGTGCGGAAACCGTCCCTCCGCCCAGGCGGCCAACTCCTCGGCCCGCCCTGGCGCCACGTCCACCTTCACCCCCACCACCAGCGCCCGCCGTTCCACCTGGCGCCAGTCCACCTGCCGCGAGGGGCCATCCACCAGCCGGATGTGCCGCCCGGACAAAAGCTCCAGCACCTCCTCGGCCCGCTCGAAACACCCGGCGTCGGAAAGGTCCAGGCACAGGAGGACCGCGTCCGCCAGCCGCACCAGGCCGTACACCCACCCCTCGGTGTACTCCGGGGTGATGGGGGGGAGGTCCACCAGTTGTATCTGGATGTCCTCGTACTCCATCATCCCCGGGCAGGGGCGGAAGGTGGACATGGGGTAGGGGGCGATGTCGGGGTGGGCGTTGGTGAGGGCGGCTAACAGGGAAGATTTTCCGGAGTTGGGCGGGCCCACCAGGGCCAGCTGGGCCGCCCCCTCCCGCTCCACGTGGTAGGTGGGACCGCTGCTTTTGCCGGACCGGCGGCGCTGCTCCATCCGCTCCCTGAGTTTGGCGATGCGGCGCTTGATGTCGGCCTGCATCTTCTCGGTGCCCTTGTGCTTGGGGATGGTGGTCAGCATCTCCTGGAGCGCGTCCAGGCGCTCCTCATCGGAGCGAGCCTTGTTGAACCGCTCCCGCGCCGCCAGGAACTCCGGGGTCAGGTTGGCCGGCATCTTTACCCTCCTGGTTAGGGATTGTACGGGCCGCCATCCGGCGTCGCTAGCGATGAGCCCCCATGACCGCTATATTCTCCCGTCATGGCAAACCGGATCTGTGAGCTTTTGGGGATACGTTACCCCATATTCCTGGGGGGAATGGCCCATGTGGCCCGAGAGCCGCTGGTGTCGGCGGTCTCTAATGCGGGGGGCCTGGGGATCATCGGGGCCGGGGGCATGCCCCCGGAGGAGCTGGCCCGCCAGATCCAGTTGGTGCGCCAGGCCACCGACCGGCCGTTCGGGGTGAACCTGATGCTGATGGACCCGAGCGTCCCAGAGCAGGTGGAGGTGGTGAGGGAGGCCCAGGTGCCCCTGGTGACCACCGGGGCCGGCAGCCCGGCCAAGTACATGGAGGCCCTGAAAGGGGCGGGGATCCTGGTGTTCCCGGTGGTGCCAGCGGTGAGGCTGGCGGTGCGGATGGAGAAGCTGGGAGCGGACGGGGTGATCGCCGAGGGCATGGAGTCCGGGGGCCACATCGGCACCGAGACCACCATGGCCCTCGTGCCCCAGGTGGTGAACGCGGTATCGATCCCGGTGGTGGCCGCCGGGGGGGTCGCCGACGGCCGCGGCCTGGCCGCCGCCCTGGCCCTGGGCGCCGAGGGCGTCCAGGTGGGCACCCGCTTCCTCGCCTCGCAGGAAGCCCCGGTGCATGAGGACTACAAGCGGGCGGTGGTCAAGGCCTCCGATCGGGCCACCATCGTCACCGGCCGAACGTTGGGCCGGCCGGTCAGGTGCCTTCTCAACAAGCTCACCAAGCAGCTCGCCCGCTACGAAGCGGAGGGGCGGGACCCGGAGGAGTTCGAGTCCCTGGCGGTTGGGGGGCTGAGACGGGCGGTGTACGAGGGGGACTTGGAGACCGGCT
The DNA here is from genome assembly GCA_021129895.1 of Candidatus Bipolaricaulota bacterium. GTDB lineage: Bacteria > Bipolaricaulota > Bipolaricaulia > Bipolaricaulales > Bipolaricaulaceae > UBA3574. Next base: position 22,429 of record JAJOKL010000077.1, on the reverse strand, counting down.
CTCTGATGGCGGGCCAGATCGCCGGGCTCATCCGGGACATCAAACCGGTGGCGGAGATCATTCAGGACATGGTCCGGGGCGCGGCGGAGATCCTGACCCGGGGGGTGGAGTTCCCCACGCCATGAGCGTCCTCAATCCCCGCACCCGGCGGGACATCGAGCTGGACCAGGTGCTGGGGATCGTGGCCGGATACGCCGCCTCGGAGCTGGGGAAAAAGGCGATCCTATCCCTGGCACCTACCTCCGATCGAGCATGGATCGAGCGGGAATTCCAGCTCCTGGAGGAGATGCTGGAGGCGGTGCGGGGGGGCTTCTCCCCGAGCGCCATTTCCGACCTGCGGCCCATCTTGGATCAGGCCAAGGCCCATGGGGACCTGTCCGGGGAGCAGCTCCTCACGGTGGCCGAGACCCTGGAGGCGGCCGGGGAGCTGCAGCTCGCCCTGTCCGGACCCCGCACGCCGCGCCTTTCGGCCTTGGTTGGGAAGCTGTCGGACCAGGGACGGCTGGCGGCCGCCATCCGCCGGGCCATCGACGACCGGGGGGAGATCCGGGACGACGCTACCCCCAAGCTGCGGGCCCTCACCCGCCGCCGGCGCGCCCTCGCTGAAGAGATCACCGCCGCGTTGAGGCGGTTCATCGACCGCCACCGGGAGCTGGTGCAGGAGCCGGTGGTCACCCAGCGGGGCGGCAGGCTGGTGGTGCCGCTCAAGTCCGGGGCCCAGGGGACCCTGCGGGTGGTGGTGCACGAATCCTCGGCGAGCGGGCAGACGCTGTTCTGCGAGCCCACCTCCCTGGTACATGCCAACAACCGGCTCCGGGAGCTGGCGGACGACATCTGGCGGGAGAAATTGCGCATCCTGGCCGAGCTCTTGGAGCTGCTGCTCTCCGCGGAGCGACGCCTGCGGGCCGATATGGAGATCCTCGCTGAGATAGACTCCCTTTATGCCCGGGCCCGGTTCGCCTTGGCCTGGCGGGCCACCATCCCCCAGCTCGCCCCCGAGGAACGGGTGGAACTGGTGGAGGCCCGCCATCCCCTGCTCGCGGACCGGGCGGTGCCCATCACCATCCACTTCGGGGGGGACAGGAAGCTGGTGGTGATCACCGGCCCCAACACCGGCGGCAAGACAGTCACCTTGAAGACCATCGGCCTGTTCTGTGCCCTCACTCAGTGCGGCGTCCCCGTCCCGGCCTCCTCCCGCACCACGTTGGGGGTATTCGAGCGGATCCGCTCCGACATCGGGGAGGAGCAGTCCATCGAGCAGAACCTGTCCACCTTCTCCTCCCACATGACCAACATCGTGGAGATCCTCTCGGAGGCGGACGAGCGCACGCTGGTGCTATTGGATGAGTTGGGGGCGGGGACCGACCCCCAGGAGGGGGCAGCGTTGGGCCTGGCGATCCTGGAGTACCTATTGGAGCGGGGGTGCACGGCGGCGGTGGCCACCCACCTCACCCCGCTCAAGCACTTCGCCATCAAGCACCCGGAGGTGCTATCCTGCTCCATGGAGTTCGACCTGGACACGTTGTCCCCCACCTACCGGGTGCTGGAAGGAGTGCCGGGGAGGTCTTGCGCCCTGATCATCGCCGAACGGCTGGGGCTCCCCAAGGAGCTGGTGGAGCGGGCCAGAGGCTCATTCAGCCTGGGGGAGATCCGGGCGGAAGAGATCATCGAGGAGCTGCAGCGGGAGCGGGCCGCCGCCCGCAGGCTTAGGGCAAACTTGGACGCGGAGCGGGAGGTGGTGCGGCGGCTCAAGGCCGACTACCAGCGGCGGCTGGCCGCGCTTAAGGAGAAGAAGGCGGAGGCCATCTCCCGGGAGCTGGCCCGGCTGGAGGAGGAGCTGCGGGCGGCCAGGAAGGAGCTAGCGGAGCTCATCGCCCAGGCCCGGGCCAAAGAGGAGACGGAGCCCCGCAGGATGGCCCTCCGGCGGGTGGAGGAGCTGGCCCGGCGGCTGCCCGGCCCTCCTCACGAGGCCCGCCCCGCCCCCCGCCTTAAGGAGGGGGACACGGTCAGGATCCGGGCCACCGGGGCGGTGGGCCGGGTACTGCGGGTGGAGGGGGAGCGGGTTGAGGTGGAGGTGAAGGGGCGGCGGGTGGAGCTTCCGCCCCAGGCACTGGAGCCGGCCCCGGCTCCGCCCACGGCCCCGCTCCGGCTGGACCTGCCGGTGCACACCTCAGTGCCGCTGGAGCTCTCGGTGCGGGGCCTCACGGTGGAGGAGGCGCGGAGGAAGGTGGATGAGTGGCTGGACCGGCTGCTCCTCTCCGGGGTGCACACCGGGCGGATCATCCACGGCAAGGGCACCGGTACGTTGAGGAGGGCACTCCACGAGCACCTCTCCACCCTGTCTTATGTGCGCCGGTTTCGCTTGGCGCCGCCCGCCGAGGGGGGAGAGGGGGTCACCATCGTGGAACTTTGATCTTGCCCAAGGGGCCCTTCAGCGCTATATTTTTCCCGTCCTAGGGCGTAGCCAAGCGGTAAGGCAGCGGGCTTTGGACCCGTGATCGGAGGTTCGAATCCTCCCGCCCTAGCCAGCCGATAGGATTCGTCAGCCTCGTTTTTCCGCATCGCCGCCGGAACCAACGCCCGTCCCGCGTGTATCTTTAGGGGTGATAGCGATGAGACGATTTCTGGGTTTGATTGTCGCGGTAGCTAGCTTGGCAGGGCTTGCCCAAACCCCCCAAGGAGTGGTCCCAGAACAGGGGCCGGTCCTGGCAGTGGCACCGTTTGTGGATGCTTCAGGCTCAGGGCTGTTGGGGGTGGAAGGGGGGCTGGCGGACATGTTGGAGGAAAAGCTCCAGCAGGCCGGCTATCCGGTGATCCCCCATCAGGCGTTGGAGAGTTGGCTGGTGGGGCAGGGGATTTGGGAGCGCACCCCGGCCGTCTTCGCCCAGGCAGCCGCCGCCATGGGCGCGGAATACCTGCTTCTCGGGGCCCTGGAAGGCCTCAATACCGCCCGGGTCTCCTTGAGCTTCGGGTTCTTCACGGTGGAAGGGGTCTCGGCTACCGCCCGGGTATCCTTGGACGTGTACGTCCCGGCCACCGGGGACAAGCTGGCCAGCCTGGAAGCGGAAGGCAGCGGCCGGGGGGAAGCCACCGCCTCGTTCCGGCTGTTCCTCTCCCTGCCCTGGGACGTGTGCCTGGGGGGCCTGAGGACGAGCAAGCACACCTACCTGTATGGGGAGCCGGTGGTGATCGGCTACCTGGACCCGACCCCGCCCGGCACGTACTACGTGACCATCCAGGAGGCGATGCCCCCCAGCCCGGTTTGGATCTCTCCCCGGCGATCTTCCTCTGCCGCCGATCCCTGCGTCAGTTGGACATGGAACCAGTGGTTCGGGGGCAGCCATGCCGATCCCGGCCTATACACGGTGAGCCTCTATGAGGTAGGGAACCCAGTCCCCATCGCCATGGCCAACTTCCAGATCTCCCCGGAGCCGGCCGGCTGGGCCATCGAGCTCCAGGTGGGTACCCCCGAGTTCTCCGGCACCGCCTGGAACCAGGCCATCTCCGCCGCCCTGGACGAACTCGTTTCCAGGCTATCCACCCTGTGGGCGGGGGTTGAGGCCTAGCCCAAACGCCCGGGGGAAGGCCCCTCAGGGGCCTTTTCCAGCCAGCCCCTCGCGTATCTGGTCCAGATCCAATGTCCTCCCGGCGGCGATCCCAGCGCGGATCGCCTCCATCAGCCGCACCATGAATCGCAGGTTGTGGAGCGTCGCCAGCCGGAAGTAGGAGAGCTCACCGGTGCGGAGCAGGTGGTGCAGGAAGGCCCGGGAGTAACGGCGGCAGGTGGGGCAGTCACAGCCCTCCTCGATGGGGCTCCCGTCCTGCCGGAAGCGGGCGTTCTTGATGTTCAGCCTAAAGCCTTCCTCTTGAGCTGAAAGCAGGCTGCCGTTCCGGGCCATGCGGGTGGGGGCGGCACAGTCGAAGGTGTCGATCCCCCGCCGTACTGCCTCCACGATATCTTCCACCCCGCCGATCCCGAGGAGATGCCGGGGCGCCCCCTCCGGGAGCTCCTCCACCGTCCACTCGATCACCCGCAGCATGTCCTGCTTGGACTTCCCCAGGGATCCCCCGATGGCGTAGCCCGGGAACCCCATGCCCTTGATGACCCGGGCGGAGCGTTGTCTCAGGTCCTGGTAGGCCCCGCCCTGGACGATCCCGAACAGGACCTGGTCCGGGTTAGGCCCGAGTCCTTGCGTGTCAGCGAACGCCCTCAGGGCCCGGGCAGCCCAGCGGTGGGTCCGTTCCATGGCCGCCTCGGTGTAGGCCCGGTCGTGGAACGGGGAGGTGCACTCGTCCAAGGGGAGGATGATGTCCGCCCCGAAGAGCCGTTGGGCCCGGATCACCTCTTCCGGGGTGAAGAAAATCCATGCCCCGTCCACCACGGACCGGAACCGCGCCCCCTCCTCGGTGAGCTCGACCAGCGAGGGACCGGTGGGGTTGGGGGGTGCCTCCCCGGGGAAGATGGACGCGATCTTCCCCACCCCGTGGACCTTCCCCGCCCCCAGGGAGAACACCTGAAAGCCCCCCGAATCCGTCATCCAGGGGCCGGACCAGCCGGAGAACCGGTGCAGGCCGCCCAGGGCGGCGATCGCCTCCGGCCCGGGCCTGAGGTACAGGTGATAGGTGTTCCCAATGAGGAGTTGTACTCCCACCCCCAGGACGTCCTCGGCGGACAGGGCCTTTACCGTGGCCCGGGTGGCCACCGCCACGAACGCCGGGGTCCGCACCTCCCCGTGGGCGGTGCGAAGCACCCCCAGGCGGGCGGGGGAGCTAGGGTGCCGGGCCTGGATTTCAAACAAGGGGGACATGAGCTCAATAGAAGATGGTGAGGGTGCAGTGGTGGGGGCAGGGGAGCTCCTCCTGGGCCAGGTGCCACAGCATCCAGTCCACCTCGAACGCCCGCAGGGGCCGGCCCCGCTTGGCCAGGAGCTCCACCAGCCGCTCCACCGCCTGAACCGTGGCCGCCCGTAGCTCCACCTCTTCTGGACCCCCGGAGGGGAGGAGCTCCCTCCGGTCGATGCGGGCCGCCAGCTCCGGGGCCAGCGCCAGCGCCCCCACCGCCCGGAGGAGCTGGGGCAGCTTGTAATCCGCGAAGGCGGTCAACCACCCCAGGTCCCTCAGCTCCCCCAGTCCCCGGCCCCCGAACGTGCCGAAAAGATCAGCGCATAGGATCTGGGCCCGCTTGTGGAAAAACACCTCCCGCCCCCGGTACATAGCCGCGTCCTGGAACGAGGGGAGGTGGGCAGTGAGAAGCTCCACCAGCCGGGCACAGCTCCCTCGTGCCTGGCGGAAGAACTCCCGGGCGGACCCGAACCGGGAAAGGAGCCGGCCCACCTCCCGGGCGGCTCGGGCCCGGGCCCGGAGCAAAGGAATATCCCCCAGCACTTCCCGCAGCCCTGCCTCATCCAGGGAGGAAAGGTGCTCCGGGGAGAAGAACTCCGGGGAGTCCTCGGCCGCCCGGCGCAAGGCATAGGCCAACGCGAAGTAGCCGGTGAGCCTTCCCCCATCCGGGCCCGTCACGCTCCACCGCTCTTTCCCGGGCCAAAAACAGAAGTTCAGCGCATCCAAAACCAGCAGGTATCGGAGGGTGAGCTCCTCCTCCCCCCGGAAGTGATAACGGCCCTCCCAAGCGGGGACGGGCTGGTCCGCCAGCTCCCGGGCCACGGCGTGCAGTTCCCCATCGTCCAGGCGCACGTAGCGCGCCCGCCGCATCACCCAGGCCGCCGACTCCCGCACCGGATTCGATGTCATCGCCTTCCGCACCACGACAGCATACCGGGCCGACGCCCTGAGGTACAACCGATGGCGCATCTCCAACCGGGGACTCCACATACGGACGCGCCCTGCACTATAATCCCAGATCTTGTACTCATCCCAGGGCAAGCGACCTCCACCACGAAGTTACCGAGACTCAAAGAAGCTAATTTAGGCTCCTCGCTGTTTGGTGTGGGTAACGGGTGGCATTGGGGTTACCTTGACGTGGAGAGAAGGGGTGATAGTGATTGAGACAGCGAGGCGCATTAACCTGGACTGGAAGGGATGCTTAACTGGTCTGAGAGTAGGCTTATCATCGGGTTTCTGAAGGGGCGAACAGTTCGTTCTAGGGAGCACGGGCAAGGGCCAGAGGGCCCTGAGCCCGTTTGGCATTGTATTTCCTCGAACCGGCAAGCTTGACTTTTACTTACCCACGAGAAACAGCGAGGAACCTCTAAAACCTTCCGTGTTCTCCGTAACCACCCCGCTCATCTCGGAAGCCCACGCCTACCAGGGGGAACTCCTGCCGCTTTCCGCGGACCTCTCCTCCCTGGCGGGGGCACGGGGGAGGCTGGTGATCCGGGTGCGGGCCAGGGCCAGCGCGGATCATGATTGGGCCGCCTGGGTCGGGCCGCGGGTCTATTCCCCCTGAAGCAGGGACTCCACGTCCCACAGGTAGATCTGGCCGTCGTGGGAACCGGAGGCCAGGAGCCGGCCGTCCGGGGAGAACCGCACGCAGTCCACCGAATCCTGGTGAGCCTCAAGAGTAGCCAGGGAGTGACCCGCCTCCGGATCCCACACCTTCACCGTGTGGTCCAGGGACGCCGAGGCGAGGAGCGCGCCATCCGGGGAGAACTCCACCCACCACACGCAGCCATGGTGCTCCCACATGTACCGGTACTGGAGCCCCACCGCGGTGTCCCACAGGATCACCACCTTGCCCGAGCCGATGGCCAAAAAGTAGCCGTCCGGGGAGAAATCAACGTCCCAGGCCTTGCTCGGGAACGTGAACCGTACCTCCCCCGAGATATCCCATAGGACACCCTGGTCGGCCGAGCCGGAGGCGCACATGGTGCCATCCGGGGACACCGCCACCCCCCTGATGGCCCCGGAATGCCCCTGTTTAGACCAGATGACCTCGTCCCGCCGCCAGTCCCACAGGGTCACCCTGCCGTCCCCTCTCCCGAGAAGAAGCCGCGCGCCATCCGGGGTGAACTCAAGCGCGTTCACGATGCCGAACCCCCTTGATGGCTCGCCACCGGCTCCCCGGTCTCGTAGTCCCATACCACCACCTGGGAGAACGTCCCCGCTGCCAGGTACGCCCCGTCCGGGGAGAAGGCCAGGGAATAGGCCACCCCGGACAGGGGAAAAGACCGGGTCTGCTCGAGCTCCGGTACCGTGTAGATGAAGACCCCATAGTGGGTAGCCACCCCCAACATACCATCGGCGGGGGAGAAAGCGAGTTCATAGAGCGTGCGCAGCTCGAGGCCCCCCACTGCCCCCGGGGGGAGTTCCTGGGCTCCCAGGGCCGCGACGGGCAGCGCGAGCATCGCGATCAGCACCGCTCCGGTCCCCATCCAGGTTCGCATCGCCTTTCCTCCTCTCCCTCCACTCTAGTGGACGCTTCCCACCAGGGCAAGCCGGGGCGGGGGTAAAATCAGTCGCTATGGCCCGGGAAAGCTCCCCCGCCCAGACCATGTGGATCCTGGAAAAGGTAGACCATCCTCAGTTTCCCTACCGGCTCACCATCGTGCGGGGAGGGGAGGTCATCCTGGCCTTGCGGCCCCGGGATCGCTGGCCCGGAAGCCAAGGCAACATCTTCTGCCTCCCCGAGGAGGGCCGGGGGTTTCCCCCTCCCAGCGAAGAGCTAGAGCGGGTGCCGGTGGTGAGCCTGCGGCGCTATGGGAAGAGGCTTTCGGTGGTGCTGGACCGGCCCACCCGCCGCCGCTGCGACTTCCTGTTCCTGAAAAAGCCCTATAAAACCCGGCCCGGGGAGTACGAGCAGGTCTTCTGGCAGACCCAGCAGGGGCTCCGGGAGCGCCGTCCGCGGGTGCGGTTCACCGTGCGCCCACCCAAAGGGCTGCACATCGTGATCGACACCCGGGAGCGCTACCCTTGGAAGTTCACCGGCTGTCGCGTGGAAAGGCAACAACTGCCCGTGGGGGATTATGCGCTCTTGGTGCGGGGCGAGATCCGGGCGGTGATCGAGCGCAAGACCTTCTCGAACTTGCTGCGGGACCTATCGGACCTGCGGGTGCTGCACCAGAAGCTGGGGGAGCTGGCTGCTTACCCCGCTCCGGCGCTGGTGGTGGAGGCCCAGTACGCCGACTTCCTGCGGCCAGACAGGATAAAACCCCTGAACGTGCGGTACTGCCAGCAAGCCCTGGCGGAGTTGGTGGTGCTTCACCCTGGCCTAGCGCTGCAATTCCTGGGCAGCAGGAAGCTGGCCAACGCCTGGGCACTGGCCTACTTCGCGGCGGCCGCCGGGTATGCCCAGGACCGGGCCCCGGACCGGGTGCGGGAGACGCTGGTCCGCTACGGGCCAGGGGAGACGCCCACCAGGCCCCTTCTGCTCCAAGTACGGCGGGTGATCCAGGAGGAACTCCCCGCGGAGTTCTCCTTCCGGGACCTCAAGGCCTGGTTCCCCGAGGTGGGTGATGAAAGGCTGCGGTACGTGTTCCGGAAGCTACGGGAGGCCGGCGAGGTGAGCTGTCGCGGCCGGGGCCAGGCCGCCCGGTGGATAAGGGAGGGCTAGCGGCGGCGGACGATCAGGCGACGGCCCTCCTTCCCCACCACCTCCACCTCGTCCCCGGCCCGGGCCGGCTCCCCTTCACACCGGGCCCGCCAGTACTCCCCCCGCACCAACACCCACCCCTCCGGCGCCAGATCCCCTTTGGCCACCCCGGTGAGGCCCACCAGGGTGGTGAGGGGCCGCGCCGGCTGCCTCTGGGCCAGAAGCCCCTTGGACACGATGAACACCAGGATCAAAGTCAGCGTCCCCACCGTGGCCGCCACCGTCACCCAGGACAGGCCGATCACCGGCGATTGGATGTCGAAGAGGGAGAAGGAGCCGATAAGCAGGCTCACCACCCCGCCCGTGGTGAGGATGCCGTTGGTGGGGGTGAACGCGTCCAGCACCATGAGCAGGACCCCAAACAGGATCAGTCCAATCCCCACCAGGTTGATGGGAAGCACCTGTAGGCCCAGCAACGCCAAAAGCAGCGAAATCCCCCCCATCACCAGACCCAGGCCGATCCCGGGGGAGAACACCTCGTAGATGAGGCCATATAGCCCCAGCATGAGCAGGATGTAGACCAAATTCGGATCGGCGAGGTAAGAGAACAAGCGATCCTTCAGCGTCATGTGGACCTCCCGAATCGGGAGGCCCGCGGGGTGAAGGACCCTCCCGTCCGGAAGCTCGTAGCCCTCCAGCCTCTCCAGTAGCTCGGGGACGGAGTCGGCGATGATCTCGATGACCCCCAGCTCCAGGGCCTCGCTGGCGGTGGCGGTGACCGATTCCCGCACGGCCCGCTCGGCCCAGTCCGCGTTTCTGCCCCGCAGCTCGGCCACGGCCCGGATGCGGGCCGCGGCGTCGTTCACCATCTTCTGCGCCAGGGGGTCTTCCTCACCAGGGGTTTCCCCGGTGAGCACCACCGGGTGGGCGGCCCCCACGCTGGTGCCCCGGGCCATGGCTGCCACATCCGCCGCAAGCAGGATGAACGTGCCGGCGGAGGCGGCCCGGGCCCCGGGCGGCCCCACCCACACCACCACCGGCACCCCCGAGTCCAGGATCGCCTCCACGATGTCCTTCATGGAGGAGTCCAAGCCCCCCGGGGTGTCGAGCTGGACGATCACCAGCTCCGCGCCCTCCTCCTCCGCCTGGCGCAACCCCCGGATGAGGTAATCCTTGCTGGCCGGGTTGATGGAGCCGTCGATGGAGAGCTGCATCACCTCCCCGGCCAGGGCCAGCCAGGGAACTAGTAAAGCCAGCACTGAAAGCCGCACCCACATGCCGTCATATTGTACTCCCGCGGCAACCCCTCCGCCCCCGAGGGCCCAGCTACTCCCGGCGGAAGAACGTGAGCACCAGCTCGCACAGCACCCGCACGAACACCGGGCCAAAGAACAGGGTGATGATCCCTAAAACGATGAGCCGGGCGCTGCCGAAGCGGGCCCCGTCCACCAACGTTACGATGCCCATGATCACCGCGATGGCCACCCCCACCCAGAACACCACCGGCATGATCATGGGGGTGACCAGCTTCCGAAACGCGATAAACTCCTTCCACCAGTTTCCCATCTTTTCCCTCCTTTCCAGTCGGGCAAAGCCTCCGATGCACCCTAACATGGGCGGAAGTTCCGGTCAAGGAGATAGCGGCTCATTGATCGTGTACGCTAGGATGGCAGCCTTCTAGCGAAGAAGTTCTCATTCTCCTGCACCAACACCAATCTCTCCTGAGCGGCAGGCCCACAGAAGATCTCCACCGCCACAGCTCTTCCCTTAGCCTCCTTAAACAGTTCTCCACTCGATTCGTCGTGAATTTGGAATTCACCGGGTAGTCGGGGTTGTGCGGCAGTCTCTCAGCACCTCCGCGGTGTGCTCCCCCAACCGCGGCGGGGGGAGGGGGCTCGGGGGATGGGCTTGGGGCAGGGGGCAGGCCACCGTACGGTACCGGCCCACCGTGGGGTGCTCCACCTCCACGATGAGGCCGTCTACAAGCCCGGGATCGCCGAACAACTCCGCAAGGGAATTCACCGGTCCCGCGGGGATCCCCCTCTCCCGCAGGAGTCCGGTCCACTCCCTCCGCGGCCTCTCCCGGAAGATCTCCGAGAGGAGCCCCACCAGCTCCTCCCGGTGCTCCACCCGGGCCGGGTTGGTGGCGAACCGGGGGTCGTCGGCGAGCTCCGGCCGGCCGATGGCGTCACAGAGGGCCCGGAACTGCGCATCGGTCCCCACCGCCACCATGAGCAGCCCGTCCGCCGCGGGGAAGGCTTGGTAGGGGACGATGTGGGGGTGGGCGGTCCCGAGCATTTTGGGCTCCTCCCCGGTGAGGAGGAACGCCTGGCCCACGTTGACCAACGCTGCCACGGAACAGGTGGACAAGGAGACGGGCACCTCGCTCCCCTCCCCGGTGCGCTCCCGCACAAAGAGCGCCGCCAGCGTCCCCGCGAGGGCCGCCCAGGCACACAGGACGTCAACGATGGCCACCCCCACCTTCACCGGCCTGTCCCCCTCCCCGGTGATGGCCATGAGGCCACCCATGGCCTGGATCAGGGCGTCGAAGCCGGGTTCATCGTGATAGGGCCCTTTGGGGAACCCGGTTATCGCCACGTAGACGATCCGGGGATTGAGGGAACGGACCTCCTCGTAGGCGAGGCCGAGCTTGGCCGCGGTGCGGGGGAGGAAATTGTGTACGAGGACATCCGCCCGCCGAATGAGCTCTATCAGTACATCCCGCTGGGATTTGAGGTCCAGCGCGACCCCGCGCTTTCCCCGGTTCACCGCCAGAAAATAGGCCGACTCCCCGCCCACGAAGGGCGGCCCCCAGCGTCGCGTCTCGTCCCCGACCCCGGGCCGCTCCACCTTGATCACCTCCGCGCCCAGATCGGCCATCCACATGGTGGCAAGCGGCCCCGCCAGGATCCGGGAGAGGTCCAGCACTCTTATGCCTTCCAGGGGTTTCACGCTATCGACCTCCCGTAGCGCCAGCCCGCCTCCAGGGCGGCCAGGTTCCCGGCGCGGAACCTCTCCGGCGAGAGCGCCGCGACGGCCTCCGCGGCCACGTCCCGCGCCAGCCAACCGGTGTACCCCAGGAGGGCTCCCAGCAGCACCAAGTTCGCCGCCTGAGGTGCCCCAAGCTCCTGCGCCAGCCGTGCCGCCGGAACCCCGATCCCGGGAAGCCCCAGGGCCTCCTCCGCCAACACCACCGCCCCGGGGGCGAGCCTGTCCTCCCACAGCCGATACCCTGGCGCGGCCAAAGCCAAAACGGCATCGCAGTGCTGTGGGTAGGGAAAGACGATGGGATTCGAGGAGATGACGACCCCGGCCCAGGCCGGGGTGCCGCGGGCCTCGGCACCGTATGAGGCCGACTGGGCCACGTGGTGCCCCGCGATCAAGGCGGCGTGGGCCAATATCCGCGCCGCGAACACCGTTCCCTGCCCCCCCACCCCGGCGATCACGATCTCCCTTACGTCCATGACCCCTCCTCATCCCCGCCGCGGAGGATGCCCACAGGGATCCGGGCCGCCCGCTCTTCCGAGGGGAGCGTCCGCCAGCGGGCGAGGGGCACGGTCCGCTCCCCCAGCGTCCGGAGGTGGTCCACGGGGGAGAGCCCCTTGCGGCGTCCCACCTGGGTGGGACAGGGGGTGAGGACCTCCACGAAGGAGAACCCCGGGTGCCCCAGGGCCTTGCCCAACAGTCCCTCCAATGCCTGTGGCCGGACCACGGTCCCGCGGGCCACGAAGCCCGCCCCCGCTCCCGCCACCAGCGCGCACAGGTCGAAGGGTCGCTCCCCAACCCCCCGGGGAGCGGTGGCGGTGCGCTCCCCCGGGGGAGTGGTGGGTGAAGTCTGCCCCCCGGTCATCCCGTAGATGGCGTTGTTGGCGCAGAGCACGGTGAGGGGCAGGTCCCGGCGGGCGGCGTGGATGAGGTGGTTCCCTCCGATGGACGAGAGATCCCCGTCCCCCCCGATCACGATCACCCGGAGATCGGGGCGGGTGAGGGCGATCCCGGCGGCGTGGGGGATGGCCCGTCCGTGAGGGGTGTGCAGGGTGTCGCAGGCGATATAGGTGGGTATCCACCCGGCACACCCGATCCCCGCCACCAAGGCCACCCGGGACGGATCGAGCCCCGTTTGGACGATGGCCCGCATAATGGCCCCCATCAGGATCCCGTGTCCGCAACCGGGACAGAAAGGGGGGGGCCAGAAATCCTCTCGGATGAGCTCCCGCCACCCCTTGGCCCTCATCCCCTGCCCTCCAGGGCGGCCAGCGCCGCCTCCGCCACCCTCCCCGGGGAGATCACCCGGCCATCGGTGACGGTCAGCGTCCGGATCCGCTCCGGCCCCAACATGGCGGACAGCTCGTGGGCCAACTGCCCTCGGTTCATCTCCACCACCAGGACCTCCCTGTCCCCCAGGACCTCCGTGAGTACCGCGGGCGCCAGTGGCCAGAGGGTTATGGGGCGGAACAACCCCACCGGGTAGCCCTGCTGCCGCAGTTGGAGCTGGGCCGCCCGGGCGGCCCGGGCGGATATCCCCCACGAGACCAACACCAGCTCCGCATCATCCACGTCCCAGGCCTCGTACCGGAAGAGTTCCTCCCTGCGGCCGAGCACCTTCTCGGAGAGCCAAGCCACGAGCTCCCCCTGCACCCGCGGGTCCTGGGTCATGCGGCGGCCGGTGGGATCGTGGGTGGAGCCGGTGACGTGCAATCTCGCCCCTGATCCGAAGGGCGGCATGGGAGCCACCCCTTCAGGCGTGGGGCCGAAATACCGCCCTCCCAGCGGGCCCTTCCTCCGCTCCGTCACCGGCAGCGGCACCAGGGCCGCATCCTCCCGCAGGTGCCCCACCGCCTCGTCCAGCAGCAGCACCACCGGACAGCGTAGCTCTTCAGCGATGTTGAACGCCCGCACCGTCTCCCGGTACGCCTCCTCCACGCTCCAGGCGGACAGCACCACCAGCTCGTAATCACCGTGGGACCCGAACCGGGCCTGGAGATAATCCCCCTGGGCCGGCTTGGTGGCCTGTCCGGTGGATGGGCCGGCCCGCCCGACATCGACGATCACCACCGGGGTCTCGGTCATCACCGCGTATCCGATCTCCTCCTGCATCAGGGAGAAACCGGGTCCTGAGGTGGCGGTCATGGACTTGAACCCGGCCCAGGACGCACCCACACAAGCCGCGAGGGCGGCGATTTCGTCCTCCGCCTGGAAGAAGACGCCCCCCACCTCGGGAAGCGTTCGGGCCATGCAGTGCATGATCTCCGAGGAGGGGGTTATGGGATAGCCCGCGAAGAACCGGCACCCCGCGTGGATCGCCCCACGGGCCACCGCCTCGTTTCCCTGGATCAATACGCGCTCATCCATATCCCAGGAGCTCCCACCACAGCGGGCCGACCAGGGCGGTGATGACCACCGCCAGCAGGGTGATCAACCCCCCCGCCAGGAACATGTCCCGTACCCGGATCCCCCCCTGGCCGTAAGCGATGGCGTTGGGAGGGGTGCTCACCGGCAAGGCCATGGCCAGGGAGGCGGCCACCCCCACCCCGATCACCAACATCGCCTCCAGGCCCATCCGCGCCCCCACCCCGCCCACCACCGGGATGAGCAGGGCCGCGGTGGCGGTGTTGCTCATGAAGGTGGTGAGCAGGGCGGTGAGGGAGAGGAAGACCAACATGATCAGTGCCGGGGGAAGGCTTCCCACCGCCAGGGCGGACACGATGTAATCGCTCAGGCCAGATTCGCGCATCCCCACCCCCAGGGCCAATCCGCCCCCGATGAGCATCAACACGTCCCACCGAAGCCCACGGAACTCCCTTACCCCCAACAGGCCACTCCCCAAAAGGAGCACCACCGGCACCAGAGCCACGATGCTGTCCGGGACCCCGTGCAAGCGGCTCGTGAGCCAGAGCATCACCGTGAGGCCCCCGATCCCTAGCACCGTCCACTCCCGCCGGGAGGGCTTCCCCTGGGGGGCGATCTCGGCCTGTATCCCGCTGCGGCGGGGGCGGAAGAGGAAATACAGCACGACCGCGATCACCACCAGATAGATGAGCTGCAGCGGCACCGCGATCAGCATCCAGTCCACGAAGCTTACCGTCGTGCCCCGGTCCGTGAGGTAGCTTATGGCCATGGGGTTGGGGGGGCTCCCCACCGGGGTACCGATCCCCCCCACATTGGCGGCGAACGGGATCGAGAGGAGGAGCCCTTTTCTGAACGGCTCATCCTGGGGGAGGGCCGCCACGATGGGGGCCACGATGGCCACCATGATGGCGGTGGTGGCAGTGTTGGAAAGCCAGAGGGAGAGAAAGGCGGTGGTGCCCATCATCCCGAGCAGTACCCGCCAGGGGCGGGTTCCGACCCGGGACATGATCCCCCGGGCGATCCTCAGGTCCAGTCCGTATCTGCTCACTGCCGATGAGAGCATGAATCCGCCCAATAGCAAGGCCACCACGGGGTGGAAGAAGGGAGCGAGGGCGGTCTTGTTGTCCACCACCCCCGCCACCACCAAAAGGAGAGGTACCGCCAGGGCCACCACGTAGATGGGCAGGGCCTCGGTCAGCCAAAGCCAGGCTACCGTGGCGAAGATGGCGAGCATGCGACGGGCCGGCTCCCCCATCCCCGGGGGGGCCAAAAGATAGGCGCCTCCTGCCAACAGGACAGCCGTGATAAGCTTGAGAGCGGTGGACCGGGGAACCAGAGGGGAGCCACTTCCAGTCGTCATGGACGGGCCCCCCATCGCCGCAGTTCCAGGTTCCCCTCGCCTATCTGTATCGGTGGGCTCATTCTGATCCTTGGGCGACTGTTCCGTGTAGGCAATTTTATCCGAAAGGTTTTTTGAGCACATCCCCCTCCCCGGAATCGTGTCGGCAAGGTACATCGCCCTGCCCAGAGGCGCGCGCTTTCATGACATCGATCCGGGAAACTGTCAATCAAGGATTCCCCCCGCTATACTTTAAGGGAAATGGCTCGCTGGTTTGGTGCAATCGCCATTGGATGTTGGCTCTGGGGCAGCTGGGTGGTGCTGTGGCGGGAAGCCAGTTGGGAGGTGATGGTGGGTGGGCTCTGGCTCCCCCTGGTGATTTTGGGGGCCACCGCTGCTGGGAGGTTGCGCATCCCCTTCCCCATTAGGACTTGGCTAAGATGGGACTTGTGGGTGGCTTTCCTCTTCTTGGTGGGGGAGCGAATCATCCGAGCGGTGGTCAGTACCGGTTTGTCCACCATCACTGGCCGGTCCCGTCCAGGGGTGGTGGCCGTGCATCTCGGGATCAAATCCGACATGGGACGGCTGCTCCTCCTGTGGGCCATTACCGTCACCCCGGGCACCATCGCCCTGCTTCTGGAAGGGGACCTGCTTTACGTGCACTGCCTTCAGCGGCCAGCCGGGCCCCAAGTGCCGGGAGTGGAGAAGCTGGAATCCCTACTGAAACGAATATGGGACTGAGCGGGATGTTCGCGCTGGCCATCGGGCTCACCGCCATACCCCCGTTTCTCAGGCTGTGGCAGGGGCCGAGCCTCTGGGACCGACTGGCCGGCGCTTCCGGGGTCAATACCCGCATCACCCTGATGTTGGCCACCCACGCCCTGTTCTCCGGGCAAGAGCTGCTGCTGGATGTGGCCTTGGCCTATGCCGCCCTGGGTTTCTTGGGGGTGGTGTTGGTGGCCCGGTTCGGAGAGGGCGGCGCCGGATGATCGGCCTCGGCCTGTGCGGACTCGGGCTAGTTCTATTGGCCTTGGGGGGATTGGGGCTGTGGCGCTTCTCCAGCCCCTACTCTCGCCTCCAAGGAGCCGGAGTGGGGGAAACCGGAGGTACCCTCCTGTTCCTAGCCGGCCTTCTCACCTACACCGGCCAAGTGGACGGGGTGACCATCCTCCTTTTGGCCCTGCTCCTTTTCACCGGCCCTATCGCCACCCACTCCATCGCCAAGGGGGCGTTCGTGCGGGGGGAGAAGGAACAGCCGTGATTACCTTGGTGCTGTCCCTGTTGGCCTTTGGTTTGGCCACCTTCGCCCTCAGACAAAGGCGGCTCCTGTGGGGGGTGGTGGGGGTGGGGGCCCACTCCCTGGCCCTGGCCGGGGTTTATCTCTCTTTGGCCGCCCCAGACGTGGCCCTAGCTGAAGCGGCCATCGGGTTTGGCCTGGTGACCTTCGTTCTTCTTTTGGCCCTCCGGCGCGCAGGCCGGTTGGTGGTGGCCGCCACCCCGACCTACCCCCTGCTTTACCAGCAAGGGGAGCGGGTGGCCGGGCTGGAGTGGGAAATCCTGAAGCGACTGGCCCAGCGGCTGCACCGGGATTTGGAAATCCTGTGGGTGCCGCGGCAGGAAATCCCCCGCCTGCTGGAGGCGGAGGAGGCGGACTTGGCCGCCGGCGGTTTTTTGCCGGCCCAGTCCGAGGCGCTTCCCCTATCTCGGGCCTTGGTGCCCACCCGGCTGGTGGAGGTGCGACTAGGCCCCGGCCCGTTGGGGGCGGTGGCCGGAGGCCGGGCTGCTGACTTCCTCCCCCCCGGAGGACGCCGGTTTGAGGACGACGAGGCCCTGCTTTCCGCCTTGGCCCGCGGGAGCGTGGGCGGGGCGGTGGTGGATCTCCTCCGATTGCGGGATTGGCACTTCAAGGGGAAGATCCCCGAAGTCCAGCTCTCCTACTTTCCCGATCAGCTCTCCTTCCACTTTGCGGTGGCTCCGGGAGAGGAGGAGACCATCCTGGCGGCGTTGGAGGAGCTATTGGACGAGCTCGAGCGCACCGGAGAGCTGGAGGAGCTGATGCGGAGGTACTTGAGATGAAATGGGCGGCTTGGCTGGTGGCGATGATCCTGGGGGGGCTGCTTGCTTGGACCAGTTGGGGGTTGTTCCCCCGCCCGGCCCTGCCTCCCTGGCAGGAGGCCACCGCCTATTGGGGGGCGAGGAACGCGGTGGCGGCCATTGTGCTAGGGGCTCGGCTCTATGACACCCTGTTCGAGGTGCTGGTGTTTGCCATGGCCATGGTGGGGGTGAGATTGGCCCTGCGGCCACTCCCGAAGAGGAGAGCGCGCCCCCCGGTGATCGAGTCCCCGCTGTTGGAGCGGGCAGCGGATGTACTGGTGCCGGCGATCGGGGTGTTCGGGGTTTACCTGGCGGCAAGCGGCCATCTGGCCCCGGGCGGTGGCTTTCCGGCCGGGGCCATTGTGGGCACCGGCCTGCTGCTGGTGGCCCTGGCCCGGGGCATTCGGGCCTTGGCCCAGGAATTCCCACAGCCCATCCTCTCCCAGCTGGAGTACGGCAGCCTAGCTGCTTTGCTCATCCTGGGGGGAGGCAGCCTGGCCTTAGGCTGGCGCGGGGGGTGGCTGTTGACCCTGGCCAACATGTTGATCCTGATCAAGGTGTCCACCGGAGCCTGGACGGTGCTGGAGCACTTCGCCGCCCATCGGGGGGAGGTGTGAGGTGGAAGGTCAAGTAGCCCTGTTGCTTGCCGTCTCGCTTTTGGTGCTGGGATTGGGGACCTTGCTCTCCCGGCGCAACGTTATTTGGAAGCTACTCGGGCTGAACGTGGCCTCCGGGGGAGCAGCCTTGTTCCTGGTGGCGGTGGGGCACCGGCCCCAGGCTGTCCCCCCCATCCTGGGCTGGGGCCCGGGGCCAGCCGCCGACCCCCTGCCCCAGGCCTTGATCCTCACCGCCATCGTCATTCACTTCGCCACCCTGGCCCTGTCACTGGTGTACGTGATCTTCCTCACCGAGCACCTGCACACCCAGGACGTACCGAAGCTGGAGCGGGGAGAGGACGAATGACCGCCGCCTTGGCCGGGGTGCTGGGTTATTTCTTGGCTGGCACTTTGGAGTTGCTCCGCACGAAAACCGGCCCTTGCTGGGGGCTGGTGGCCTGGGCGGGTGGGCTCATCTCACTGGCCTTGTGGGCGCCGGGCTTCCCGGAGAGCAAGCTCGGGGGGCCGCTCTGGGGCATCTCCCTGGTGGGAGACCCCATTGCCCTGGCGTTCTGGTGTTTTATCCCACTGGTCCATGCCGCGGTGGGGTGGCACGAACGCCGACGGCCAGCCACCTTCCACGGGCTGGTTACCCTGCTCGTGGGCACTTGTCTGGCCACAGTCCTGTCGCGCGATCTGTTCAACCTGTTCGTGTGCTTGGAGCTGAACTCGCTGCTGTCGTTCCTCCTCATCGGTTTCGACGCCCGATCGCGGGCGGTCTGGGCCAGCCTTCAATACCTGATCCTCACCACGGTGGGGATGATCCTGTACCTGGTGGGGTTGGGATTGGTTTACGGTGAGCTGGGCACCTTGTCTTTGGCCCAGATCAGCACTTTGGCAGTGGATTTCTCGACTCCCTCACTGGCAGTGGGGGCGGGGTTGTTGGTGGCGGGGGCAGCTGTCAAAGCCGGGGTGTTCCTGCTGGGGCTGTGGCTCCCCCTGGCCTACCGGGAGGCCCCCACCGGGGTGTCCACCTTGCTAGCCGGCCTGGTGGGCAAGATGGGCATCGTAACCCTGGCCCGGTTGGCCCAAGCGTTACCAGTGGGGCCGCTGGTGGTCTCCCTGGGGGTGGTGACGGGCTTTGGTGGCCTGATCTACGCCCTCTGGGAGAGGGACCTCAAGGTATTCCTGGCCTATCAGGTGATGTCCCAAGTCGGGTATATGCTGATAGGTTTCGGCTTGGGCGGGCCGGCGTTCTTCGGCGCCCTGCTGTACACGGTGGCCTGTTGCCTGTACAAAGGGCTGCTTTTCCAGGCGGCTGGGCAAGCCGTGGAAGCGGTGGGCAAGCGTGATATCCCGTCGCTCGCTGGCCGGCTTCCGGGCCCGGCCGCCATCGGTTTGGCCGTGGGCACCGCCGCCATCGTTGGCTTGCCCCCCCTGGCCGGATTTGTGGGGAAAGAGCTGTTAGGGGTTATGGTTCCCCCAGCGTTTTCCTGGACGCTAACCATTTTAACATTGGGGACAGCGGCTTCTTTCTCTAAGCTGCTTCCCTTGTTCCGGATGGGCCCGGCCGCAGGGGAACGAGGGGCGGTGACCCTGCTCACCGCGGGGGTATTGGGCTTCTCCAGCTGGGGACTTCTGTCCTTGCCCAGCCTCTGGGCCCCGAGCCTGTGGCTGAGGGCCCTGGCAGCGGTAGCGGTTGGGTTCGGGCTGCACCTTGTGATCCACCGATTGGACATTCGGCTGCCCAAGATAGGCTTGGACCGAGCCGCCCTTGTCTCCCTGGTGGGGAGTGTGGGCCTTGCCTTGGCCACGGTGTTGTGGCTGTAGAAGGGCCTTGTTGTTGGGGACGGTGGCCCCACACAGAGCCTACCCCGGAAAGCCAGGCTCCTCACGGCAATCGCCTTGCGCCCTCCTTTTCCTGGCGCAGCGTCGAAAGGGGCCCTGCAATCTGATCGCTGGTTCCCAAATCCAAACTTCCCTCGCAGAACTCACAAGCTGCGGGGCAGGCTCATAGCCTCGTTCCCCTCCGTCTCCCGTACCATAAAGGGCCATGGGGATTCGGATTCGTCCGGTACGGGAGGAGGAGCTGGACGAGCTTGCCCGCCTCTACATGCGGGCCTACCGGGGCCTGGAGCGCTACGGCGAGCCCTCCCAGGAGGAGGCGGAGGCCTATTTAGGTTGGCTCTACACGGGCTGCCCGGAGGGGTTTCTAGTGGCCGAACTGGCGGGAAGGCCGGTGGGATTCGTGGCCGCCGACCCCGGCTGGCGGAGCCGCAATCAGGGGGAGGTGCTGGAGTTGCACGAGCTGCTAGTAGACCCGAAGTTCCGGGGCCAGGGGATCGCCCGGGCGTTGATGGAGGAGGCGCTGCGGCTGGGCAGGGCCCGGGGGCGGAAGTGGGCCTGTCTGTGGGTGGGGGAGGGGAACACGGTGGCCAGGCGCTGGTATGAGCGGCTGGGGTTTCGGGAGGTGGGGCGCTGGGGGGAATGGATCAGGATGCGCCGCCCCCTTCGTGAGAACAACCCTCGATCAACTGGATGAGTACCCGGGAAAGGGCGTGGAGCTCGGCCAAGGGGAGGGCCTCGTGCCAGGTGTGGGCCACCGCCAGGTCCCCGGCCCCGAATACCACCGCCGGGATCCCCTTTCGCACCAAGTGGGCAGCGTCCGTCCAGGAGGGCATGCCCCACTGCTTGAGGGGGAGGCCGGCCGCCCGCACCGCCCCCTCCAGCCGGGCCCGGATCTCCGCCCCCGGAGGGGTCTCCCACGGGTCCCAGGCATCGGTGATCTGCACCGCCTCCGCTTCGGCTAAAGCCTGGTGGACCTCCTCCGCCACCTGTTCGGCGGAAAGCCCTGGCGCGAACCCCACGTCCAGCTCCAGCTCACAGCGGCTGGGCACCACCATGGTGTCGTAGCCTCCGTGGATGCGCCCCAGGTTCACCCACCCCCCCCGCTCGAACAGGGGATGGGAGTGCGAGGTGAAGGGAGCAGACAAGAGGCGCTCATACAGGGCAAAGGCCAGGTCCACCGCCGATGCCCCCCGCCAGGGCATGGCCCCGTGGGCCGCCTTCCCGGCCACCAGCACCGACAGGCCCAACGAACCGGCCTCGGCCGGGGCGATCCTCAGCCTCGTGGGCTCAAGCACCACCGCCCCCACCACCCCCGGAGGCGCCTTGAGGGCCTCCGAGCCCCGCCCCAGCTGCTCCTCGTCCACCACCAACGCCACCTGCACCGGGCCGGTGCTCTTTCCCAACGCCCACAGCAGCGCGGCGATCTGGCCCTTGGTGTCCACCGCCCCCCGCCCTACCAACGCCTCCCCCACAACCCGGGCCTCAAACGGCTGCGGGTGCTCGTAGGGGGGGAACACGTCGAAGTGGGTGACGATCCACGGCCCCCCCTCCCCCCGGGCTGCGAGCAAGTTCTTCCCCGCCCCGGGAACCGGCTGGGTGGTCACCTCCAGCCCCGCCTGGGACAGCCTTTCTGCCACGTACTCCAGACATAAGCCTTCCCGCCCGGCGGTGGTGGGGAAGGAAATCAGCTCCTGGGCCAGCTTCACCAGCTCCTGGGGGATCCTCGTCATATTACGATTGTATCAGCTTCTTCCGCAGGCTGAGCCGCAAACGAGCTTGCCCTATGCTTGGGGTATGGCACTGGAGGTAGTCCGGTTTTTAGTAGAACCCCGCCAGTGGGAAGTGCTGCCGGGGGATTGGACCAAAGTGTTCGGACGGGAGGCGCCGCTGGCAGTGGAGATCGGGTTCGGAAACGGGGAGTTCTTGGCCTGGGCCGCGAGTAACCACCCGGACTGGGACTTCGTCGGCTTCGAGCTTGCCCTCACTTGCTTCGTTAAGACGGGGAGGAAGCTGGCCGCCGCCGGGGTGGAGAACGTGAGGCTCGCCCGGGTGGACGGCGGATTCGCCCTGCGGGAGCTCTTCCCCGACCGGTCCCTGTCCCGGGTATACCTTCACTTCCCCTGTCCCTGGCCCAAGGCCCGCCACGCGGGCCGCCGGTTGGTGAACGAAAGTCTGGCTCGCACCCTGGCCGCCGTGCTGATCCCCGGGGGAACCTTCGAGCTCACCACGGACGTGGACTGGTACGCCCGGGAAGCTGCGGACATACTGTCTTCCACGGGACGGTTCTCGGTGATGGGGCCAGTGCCTTTATCCCGAGAAGGTCCGGGAACCCGCTATGAACGCAAATGGCGGCTGGAAGGGCGGAGGATCTTCCGGGTGGAGGCGGAACTGGTGCACCCGGGGCGGGTGGAGCGGATCGCGGAGGGAGCGATGCCACACGCACGGATAAAGGGCCCGGTAGACCAAGCTGTGCTCCTCTCCCTGGCCGGGTTCAAGGAGACCTGGCCCGGAGGGGCATTCGTGATCAAGGAGGTGCTTTTGGCACCCAAGGGGGAGACTGCCCTGCTGAGGGCCTTCGCCACCGACGAGGGCTTCCAGCAGCAGTACTTCATCGCCGTGGTGCAGGAGTCGGATGGATGGATGGTTAAGCTGGACGGGGCCACGCTCCCCTTCCGCACCCCCGCGGTGAAACGGTCCGTGGCCGCAGTGGCGGTA
>JAJOKL010000155.1:17772-38506 GCA_021129895.1 Candidatus Bipolaricaulota bacterium | reverse complement strand
ATCTGAAGGAGGTGCTCCTGGCCCAGGATGGGCAACTGCCCCTTCCGTTTGAGCGAGCTCCCCCGGTAGCCCAGCCCGCTTGATTTACAGACGCTAAACACATACAACTGTGCGAATCCTTATCCTTGGCGGTACAGGCTTCATCGGTCCCTATGTCGCTAGATTCTAAAGCGGGGGCTGAGCCCCAGCTGTGGTGCGGGAAAGGACCTTGCCTTTTGGCCAAAGGAGGCTTTGAGATTCGTGCGGGCCGATATGCCCCGACTCCCCGGTCACCAGCCCCCACTTGTTCCCCGCCCTTTTCAGACCTACAATGACAGATGATGCGAGTCTGGATAGCTTGTGCGGCTGCGCTTGTGCTCGGGTTTTCCGCCCAGGCCGGCTTCCAGTGGGTCACCGCCCTGGACTGGTCGCCCCTGGGGGAGCTGCTCCTCATCTCCGCCGAGGGGGCCCTATGGGTGGGGCGGGCCCCCACCGGGGCGGAGGCCTACCAGGTGACCCCGGAGAACACGTGGGTGAACTGGGGCAGGTTCGGCCCGGAAGGCGATTGGTTCGTGTATGTCACCCCAGTGGAGGATAAGTTCGCCCTGTGGAAGGGCTGGCTGCAGGGAATGGAGCCCGAGGAGCTGTACCTCAGCGAGACCTCTATCTCCCAGCCCGCCGTGGCCCCGGACGGGACCCGGATCGCCTTCGTCGGGGAGCAGAACGGCCAGACGGACCTATTCCTCCTGGATCTCACCACCGGGGAAGTCCACCAACTGACCAATACCCCCTTTCCCGAGGCGTGCCCGGACTTCTCCCCGGATGGGGACTATCTTGCCTTCGTGGGGCTGTGGACCGATGGCGGCACCAGCTGGGACCTGTTCCTCCTGGACCTCACCACCAGCTCCTTCCAGCAGCTCACCGACGACGCCTTCTTCGATTGGTATCCTAGGTTCTCCCCGGACGGGGAGTGGCTGGCGTTTGAGAGCAACCGCGGCGGCCAGTCCGATATCTACGTGATCCGCCGGGATGGGGGCGAGGTCATCCCGTTCACCTACGATGAGTGGCGGGACGGCTTCCCGGCCTGGTCTCCGGATGGGGAAGAGCTCGCCTACGTCAAACGCAAGCCCAGCGGCTGGGTGATCCTGGTCGAAGGCGCCTACTGAGCCCCGCATGCGGGTCATCGTGGTGGGGCGGTTCGATGGGGTCCATCGCGGGCATCAAGCCCTCCTTTCCCAGGGCCGGGATCTAGCAAGGAGGGAAGGCCTTTCCCTGTGCGCTTACACCTTTCCCCCCAAGGGAGAGGCCCTGCTCCCCCTTCCGGCCAAGCTGCGCCTCTTGGAAAGGCTTTGCGACGAGGTGATCGTCCGGCCATGGGAAGAGGTGGAAGAAATGACCCCGGAGGAGTTCGTGCAGACGGAGCTGGTGGAGGGATTGGCCGTCCGGTGGGTGGTATGCGGTCCTAACCATCGGTTCGGGAAGGGGGCCTCCGGGGACGTGGCCCTGCTGCGGGCCCTGGGCCGCAAACACGGGTTCTCGGTCCAGGTGGTGGAACCTCTAACCGAAGATGGGGAGTTGATCTCCAGCCGGAGCATCCGGGCCCTGGTGCGGGAGGGGCGGGTGGAGGAGGCGGCGGCCTTGTTGGGGCGGCCCCATGTCCTGTTCGGGCGACGCGTCTCGGGGGCGGGGTTGGGGAGCGAGCTCGGCTTCCCCACGGTCAACCTCTCCCCGTGGCCGGGATTGGTGCCCCCCCGCCCTGGGGTGTACGCAGCCTGGGCCCACTGGGAAGCCGGAGGTGGGCCGGCTTTGTTCTACCGGGGGAGCCGGCCTACCTTCCCCCACCTCCCCCCCTCCTGGGAACTCCACTTCCTCTCCCCCCCTCAGCCGGAGCCCCAAGGGGAGCTGGAGGTGGCCCTTTACGCCTTCATCCGCCCGGAGGCCAGGTTCGCCACCCCGGCGGAGCTGACCGCAGCCATGGAACGGGACCTGGCCCGGGCCAAAGAACTGCTTTCTCGCCTTCCACCCCCGCCCCGGCTGGTTGTGAGCCCCGGCAGAACTAGCTAAAATTGGGTCCCAGTGAATGTACTAGCCATCGAGACCGCCACCGATCGGGGTGGGGTCGCTTTGCTTACCCGGGATGGTCAGGCCTTCACCTCCACTTTCCACGCCCCCCGCAAGCACGGGGAGCTCCTGCCGGGGTGTGTCCAGGCGGTGCTGCAGACGAGCGGCCTTCCCGTTGAGGAGCTGGAACTGGTGGCGGTGGACGTGGGTCCGGGCTCCTTCACCGGCCTCAGGATCGGGATCGCCTTTGCCACTGCCCTGGGGCAAGCTCGGAGGCTTCCCCTGGTGGGGGTGCGGCAGACGGAGGCGTTAGGCCTGCCGGCCGTGGCCTGGTGGCCGGGACAGGTGGCGGTGTGGATCCACGATCGGCGCGACTTCGTGTATCATGCTTGGGCCACCCAGGCCCGGGTGGGCCGTGCTTCCGTGATCAAGGTCAGCCAGGCCCTCCCCAGGCTGCGAGACAAGGAAGGAGTTCTGGTGGTGGGCAGCGGAGCCCAGGCCTTCCGGGACCTCTTGACCCGGGAGGGAGTGTTGGTGGCCGGGGAAGGGATGAACTTCCCCGATCCAGTGGAGATAGCTCGGCTGGGGATCGAGATCTACAGACGCCGGGGGCCGGACCGGGCCCTGGAGCCCGTTTACCTACAGCCCCCCTTGGCGAGTGAGAAGGAGGCGTGATGGCAAAAGTATGCGAGATCTGCGGCAAGCGGCCGGAGTTCGGGAAGCAGGTGTCCCACTCCGGGCGGCACTCGATCCGGATACGCCAACCCAATCTGCAGCGGGTGCGGGTGGTGTACAAGGGCGTGCGCCGCCGCATGCGGGTGTGTACCCGGTGCCTGAAGGCGGGCAAGGTCCAGAAGGCATGAGCACCGGACCCCCCCGAAAAACATTCACTTAGGCCCGGGATGAGCCCTAACGTAGGGGACTTGCTGGTGGGCAAGGTCCTGGAGATCAGGCCCAACGGGGCGGTGATCTCCCTCCCCGGCGATCAGACCGGGTTCCTCCACATCTCCGAGATCTCTGAGGAAGCGGTGACCCGGGTGGAGGATCACCTGCGGGAGGGGCAGGAACTGGTGCTCAAGGTGATCGGATTCGATCGTCTGGGACGTCCCTCGCTGTCCCTGTCTCGGGTCACCCCTCGGGATCGGGAGGCATTGGAGTACCATCGGGAGGTGGTGCAGATGCGTTCCGTGCTCGCCGGCCGTTCCTTGCACCTGCCGGAGGAGCGGGAGCCGAAGGAGCGCATCGAGTGGCGATTGGCCCGCTGGCTGGAGGAGGCCGAGGCCGCCCTGGCCCGGCTCCGCCGGCGACGCGCGAAACGCTTATCTGAGCATTTCTACACCGAGCAACCGCCCCCACAGGGCGGGTGAAGGCCCAAGGAGGGGAGATGCTCAAGGGTCTGGTGGTGATCGACAGAGAACGGTGTAAGGGCTGTGGCCTGTGCATCGAATCCTGCCCGTTCGGCGTGCTGGGTTTTTCCGGCGAGTACAATAGCTCCGGCTACAACGTGGCCACCATGGTCCAGCCGGAGAAATGTACCGGCTGTGCCATCTGTGCCCAGGGATGCCCGG
Organism: Candidatus Bipolaricaulota bacterium; assembly: GCA_021129895.1. Lineage (GTDB taxonomy): Bacteria > Bipolaricaulota > Bipolaricaulia > Bipolaricaulales > Bipolaricaulaceae > UBA3574. The sequence goes on along the minus strand of JAJOKL010000155.1, from coordinate 34,898 downwards.
ACGTGGCCATCGAGGTGTACCGATTGCAGCCCCAAGGGGCCAAGGAGGCGGCATGAGTCGGGTGCTGATGCGAGGCAACGAGGCCATCGCCGAGGCCGCCATCCGGGCGGGCCTCAAGTGCTATTTCTCCTATCCCATCACCCCCCAAGGGGAGTTGGTGGAGTACATGGCGCGGGAGCTCCCCAAACGGGGCGGGGTGTTCCTGCAGGCGGAGTCCGAGGTGGCGGCCATCAACATGGTGTACGGTGCGGCCGCCGCCGGGGTGAGGACCATGACCTCCTCCTCTTCCCCGGGGAACAGCCTCAAGCAGGAGGGGATCTCGTACCTGGCTGGCGCCCGCCTGCCGGCGGTGATCGTGAACGTGATGCGGGGTGGGCCGGGCCTGGGGAACATCGCCCCGGCCCAAGGGGACTACTTCCAGGCTACCAAGGGCGGCGGCCACGGCGACTACCGCCTCATCGTCCTCGCCCCCTCCACCGTACCTGAGGCGGCTCAGCTGGTGATGTTGGCGTTCGACCTCTCCGATAGGTACCGGGTGCCGGCCATGATCCTGACCGACGGCATGCTGGGCCAGATGATGGAGCCGGTGGAGCTGCCCCCACCGGTGGACGAGGCCACCATCCCTGAGAAGCCGTGGGCACTCACCGGGGCCAAGGGCCGCCCTCCCAACGTGGTCCGCTCCTTCGAGCTGGAACCCCGGAAGCTCAAGGAGATGAACCTGGTGCTCCAAGAGACCTACCGCGAGATCGAGGAGAACGAGGTGCGGTGGGAGGAGGTGGAGACCGAGGACGCGGAGATCCTGCTGGTGGCCCACGGCACCGTGGGCCGGATCGTCAAGACGGTGGTGCGCCAGGCCCGCAAGGAGGGGATCAAGGCGGGACTGCTCCGGCCCATCAGCCTGTGGCCGTTCCCCTACGGGCCCCTGCGGCGGCTGGCTGAGCGGGTCCCCACCGTGCTCACCGTGGAGCTCTCCGCCGGCCAGATGTGGGAGGACGTGCGGTTGGCGGTGGAGGGGCGGGCCAAGACCCCCTTCTTCGGCGAGCTGGGCGGGGTGGTGCCCACCCCCAGGGAGATCCTGAGCGAGGTGAAAAAGCATGTCCCAGCTTAGCACCCAAATCCCGGAGGGCTACGTGAAGGTTTTCTCCCGGCCGAGGTCCCTGTCCGACGCCAAGTACACCTACTGCCCCGGCTGCCATCACGGCATCATCGGCCGGCTCATCGCTGAGGCCATCGACGAGCTGGGGATCCAGGAGCGCGCTGTGGGCGTCGCCCCGGTGGGCTGCGCCGTGTTTTTGTTCCGGTTCTACAACGTGGACTTCGTGCAGGCGGCCCACGGCCGGGCCTGTGCGGTGGCCACCGGGCTCAAGCGCGCCAGTCCAAACCTGATCGTATTCACCTACCAGGGTGACGGGGACCTGGCCGCCATCGGCACCGCCGAGACGGTGCACGCCGCCAACCGGGGGGAAAACTTCACCGTGATCTTCGTGAACAACCAGATCTACGGGATGACCGGGGGGGAGATGGCCCCTACCACCCTGCCCGGCCAGAGGACCGTCACCTGCCCGGAGGGGCGGGACGTCAAGCTCACTGGCCACCCCTTAAAGGTCTCGGAGATGCTGGCTCAACTCGACGGTCCGGTTTACATCACCCGTCAGGCGGTGTACGATGCGAGGCACATCCAAATGGCCAAGAAAGCGATCCTGAAGGCGTTCCGTAACCAAGCGGAGGGCAAGGGGTTCTCCTTGGTGGAGATCGTGGCCGACTGTCCCACCAACTTCCAGATGTCCCCGGTGGAGGCGAACCGGTGGGTGGTGGAAAAGGCGCTCCAGTACTTCCCGCTCGGGGATCTCAAGGTAAAGGAGGATTGAATGGAGCTGGGGGTGATCTTCGCTGGGTTCGGCGGCCAGGGGATCCTGCTTGCGGGGAAGGTGCTGGCCCGGGCCGGGATGGATCAGGGCTTGGAGGTGACCTGGCTCCCCTCCTACGGGCCGGAGATGCGGGGGGGGACGGCCAACTGCACGGTGGTGCTGGCGGATCAGCCCATCGGCTCCCCCATCGTGGACGCGCCCCGGGCCCTGGTGGCCATGAACCTCCCCTCCCTGGACCGGTTCGAGCCCCGGGTGGCCGCGGAAGGACTCATCGTCTACAACGGCTCCCTCATCCCCCGGGACCCCAAGCGGGAGGACGTGCAGGGGATCCCGGTGCCGGTGAACGACATCGCCCGGGAGCTGGGGAACGCGCGGGTGATCAACATGGTGGCCCTGGGGGCGCTGGTCCGCGCCAGCGGGGTGGTGCCCCTGGAGGCGGTGGTGGCGGCCATGGCCCGCGAGATGCGGGAGCGGGGCCGGGACCGGCTGATAGAGATCAATCGCCAGGCCCTGGAACGTGGTTTCAACGAAGCAGAGAAACTTCTTGGCGATAGGTGATGGGTTCCGCTTTGGCTTGTCACGCGTTACCCGTCACGGGTCTCAAGATGAACGAGTGGGCGTTTAAAGGTCGGCTGATCTCGGTCCGGGTCGTGGACACCCCGCTAGGACGGCGGGAGATCGTGGAGCACCCCGGGGCGGTGGCGGTGCTGGCCCTGGACCGGGAAGGGCGGGTATTGGTAGTGCGCCAGCGGCGGGAGGCGGTCGGCAAGTCCCTGTGGGAGATCCCGGCCGGCAAGCTGGAGCCCGGGGAGGCCCCCGAAGAGGCTGCCCGCCGCGAGCTTCAGGAGGAGACCGGCCTCTTTGCCAAGACGCTGGTCCCGCTGGGGGCGATCTACCCCACCCCCGGCTACTCAAATGAGCTCATCCACCTGTTCTTGGCGCGAGGGATAAAGGGGATAGCGGAGGCGCGCTCCGAGATCTCCCAGGTCCGCTACCTCTCCCCCCGGGAGCTTTCAGGGCTCGCCCGCGCCGGGGAGGGGGACGGGAAGACCCTGGCCGCCCTGGCCCTGTTACAGCTTTGGGAGCAGGGCAGTGAGGAGCCTTGAGAGTTCGGCCGCCTTGCGGCGGGTGGTCTCGATGACCTCCTCGTGGGACAGGGGCTGGCCGGAGAGGCCAGCGGCGTAATTCGTCACGCAGGAGATCCCCAGCACCTTAAGGCCGGCGTGGCGGGCGGCGATCACCTCCGGCACGGTGGACATCCCCACCAGGTCCGCTCCCAGCGTCTTGAAGGCCCGGATCTCGGCCGGGGTCTCGTAGGAGGGGCCCATGGTGGCCACGTACACCCCCTCCTTGAGCTCGATCCCCAGGCCCTGGGCCACTTCTTTGGTCAGGGCCCGGAGCTCGGGATCGTAGGCAGAGGTCATGTCCGGGAACCGCGGGCCGAACCGGTCCAGGTTCGGCCCGCGCAGGGGGTTTGCCCCCAGCATGTTGATGTGATCGGAGAGCAGCACCAGGTCCCCGGGATGGAGGCCTTCGGCGATCCCCCCGGAGGCGTTGGTGATGACCAGGGTCTTGACGCCGAGCAGGGCGTAGGCCCGGATCGGGATCACCACCTCCGCCAGGTCGTAGCCCTCGTAGTAGTGGATCCGCCCCCGCTGTACCAGGACTTCCCGGTCCGCTAGCTTGCCCACCTCCACCCGGCCGGCGTGTCCGGCCACGGTGGGCACCGGGAACCCGGGGACGTCCCCAAACGAGAGGGCCAGCACCCCCTCCAGGGGGAGCACGTCCGAAAGCCCACTCCCCAGCACCACCGCTGCCCGCGGCTGCCCCAGCTGAGAGAGGGCCCGGGCCGCCTGTTCGATCCTCGCCATCATGTCCATCTGTCTCCTCCCTGAACGGCCACCCTGAAGATGACGGGGAAACCGGCGGGTCAAAAGCCGTCCAGGCCCGGGGCGTAGCCGGCCTTGAACCGCCTGAGCCCGGCCTTGATGGCCCGCGCTCGCACCTCCGCCACCCCTTTGATCCGCTGCAGCTGCCGGCGTCCCTGCCGCTCGATCTGGTCCAGGGACCCGAATTCCCCTACCAGCCGCTCGATCACCGGCATGGGGAGCCGGGGGATCTTGTGGAGCAGCCGATACCCACGAGAGGAAAGAGGCTTTTCCAGGGCATCCTCATCGAAGCCCAACGGCCTCAGGATCGCCTCCGGGGACAAAAGGTCCTCCGCGCTCAGGGCCAAGATCTCCTCGATGACCTCGTCGGCGGGCCGCTTGGGGTCCTTCTGGAAGTCCAGCACGATCAGCTCCAGCTCCTCCCGCACCCCCCGCACCAGTCCCTTGAGCTGCCGCTCGGGCAGGCGGCGGTGCTCCCCCAGTTCCAAAAGCAGCCGCTTGAGCTCGGCCTCAAGCTCCAGCATCTGCACGATCTTCTGGACGATCACCGCCACGTGGTAAGGGAACACCCGCCGCTCGAACTCAAGCGGCCCCAGTTCGGCGAGGAGCTCGTTGAGCTCGGCGCGGTAGCGGTCCAGGATGAGGAGGGCCTGGGAGGCGTGGGCGAGGAGGGTCAAGGGATCCTGGAGCTCGTACTTCCAATCCCCGAGGTAGATGGTGGTCCGCCGCCGTTCCTCCGACACGGCGATCACCGGACAGTTCAGTTGTTTGGCGGTCTGTTCGGCGGCCCGGTGACGGGTGCCGGTCTCCTGAGAGGGGATGGCGGGATCCGGGGTGAGATGGGCATTGGCGTACAGGATGGTGCGGAGGGGCGGGTCCACCACCACCGCCCGGTCCATCTTGGAGAGCTCGGCCACCGCCTGGGGGGTGAACGGGGAATCGAGCTCGAAACCGGCGGCGATGAGGGGGGAGACGGCGTCCCGTTCGGCCACCACGATCAACCCCCCTTTGCCCAGCTGCATGATGAGATCGATGGCCTCCCGGAGGGGAGTGCCGGGCGCGGTCCGCTCCAGGATCTCCAACTGGTCCTTGGTTAGCTCCATGGCTCAGCCGACCCCCAGTGCCTCGGCGGCCTCCACCACCGAGGTCACCTGCTCTACCTCCAAGGATAACCCCTTGGGCAGGGGACCGGGAGGCGCGATGGCCCGCCGGAATCCGAGCTTCCCCACCTCCCTCAGCCGCTCTGGGCCCTTGCGCACCGGCCGCACGTCCCCAGCCAGGCCCACTTCCCCGAACACCACCGTGTCGGCGGGGATCACCCGCTCCCGCAAGCTGGACAGGACCGCGGCGCACACCCCCAAGTCCACCGCCGGCTCCCGCACTTCCAGCCCCCCGGCCGCCGCCAGGTACACGTCGGTGGCCCCGATGTGGGCCCCCAGGCGTTTTTCGATCACCGCCAGTAGCACCAGCACCCGGTTGAAATCGAGCCCCGCCATCCGCCGCTGGGGAGGACCATACCCCATGCTGGGGGCCACCAGCGCCTGAATCTCTACCAGAAGTGGCCTCGTTCCCTCCAGCACCGGCACCACCGCCGCCCCGGGTCGGGCCGGACGGTCCCGGGGCACGAAGAAGGTGGAGGGGTCCGGCACCTCGACGAGGCCCTCCTCTGCCATCTGGAACACCGCCACCTCGTTGGTGGAGCCGAACCGGTTCTTCACCGACCGGAGGATCCTGAGGTCCCCCTCCCGGGTCCCCTCCAGGTACACGGCCACATCCACAAGGTGCTCCACCGTCTTGGGGCCAGCGAACTCGCCGCCTTTGGTGATGTGGGAGACGAGGAAGCAGGTCATCTCCAAGCCCTTTGCCAGTCGTGCCAGCTGGGCCGCTGCCTCCCGTACCTGGGCCACCCCGCCGATGTCCCCCCCGTCCGGCCGGGCCACCACCGTCTGGAGGGAATCCACCACCAACACCTGGGGGGAAAGCTCCTCGACGGCCTTAACGATCCTGAGGAGGTGCTGCTCGGATAGGAGGTAAAGGTTGGGGGTGGAGAGCCCCAGGCGCTCGGCCCGCAACTTCACCTGGGCCGGCGCCTCCTCCCCGGAGACGTAGAGGACCTTGTTCCCGCTCTCAGCGAGGGCAGCGGCGATCTGAAGGAGGAGCGTGGATTTTCCGATCCCCGGCTCCCCTCCGAACAGGATCACCGAGCCCGGGATGAGCCCCCCGCCGAGCAACCGGTCCACCTCGGTGATGCCGGTGGAGACCCGCTCCACAGGAGGCTTCTTTACCTCCGGCAGGGCCTGAGGTTGGGCCCCGATCCAGCCCTCCCCCCCTTCCTCCCCCTCGGAGAGCTCTTCAAAGCTATCCCAGCCACCGCAGCGGGGACAGCGGCCCAGCCATTTGGGCGACCTGTAGCCGCATTCCCGACAGCGGTAGGGCATTTAACCCTTTCTGAACCGCATCTCCTCGCCCTCTGCCTCCACCACCACCGTGCTCCCCGGGGGGAACTCCTTGGTGAGGATGCGCTCGGAGATGGGGTCCTCGATCAGCCGCTCGATGGTGCGGCGCAGGGGCCGGGCCCCGTACTTGGGGTCATACCCCTTCTCGATCAACAGCTCCCGGGCGGAGTCCGACAGCACCAGCTCGATATCGTGCTCCTCCTTGAGGCGCCCCCGCAGCCGACCTAGCAAGAGCTCGGCGATCTGCCCCACCTGCTCCTTGGTCAGGGAGTGGAACACGATGATGTCATCGAGCCGGTTTAGGAATTCGGGGGAGAACAGCTTCCGCACTTCCCCCATCACCCGCGATTTCATGTCCTTGTAGGTGTCCTCGGAATCCACGTCCTCGGAGCCGAACCCAAGGGCGGTGCGGTCGGTGATCAGCTTGCTGCCCACGTTAGAGGTCATAATGAGGACTGTGTTGCGGAAGTCCACCTTGTGCCCCTGGGAGTCGGTGAGGATGCCGTCGTCCATCACCTGCAAGAGGATGTTGAACACATCCCGGTGGGCCTTCTCGATCTCGTCGAATAGCACCACCGAGTAGGGCCGCCGGCGTACCGCCTCGGTGAGCTCCCCCGCCTCCTCGTAGCCCACGTACCCCGGCGGGGCGCCGATGAGCCGGGACACGGCGAACCGCTCCATGTACTCGGACATGTCGATGCGGATGAGGGCGTCCTCGTCCCCGAACAGGAATTCGGCCAGCGTGCGCGCCAGCTCCGTCTTCCCCACCCCGGTGGGGCCCAGGAACAGGAACGAGCCGATGGGCCGGCGGGGGTCCTTGATCCCGGCATAAGCCCGCCGGATGGCCCGACACACCAACTTCACCGCCTCCTCTTGGCCCACCAGCCGTTCGTGGATCTTCTCCTCCATGTGCATCAGGCGAGCGGCGTCCTCCTCCTGGAGATGCCGAATGGGGATCCCAGTCCAAGCGGACACGGTGGCCGCGATGTGCTCCCCGGTCACCACCGGCCGCTCGGTTTCGCCCTCGAACCCCTGCTCGAACTCTTTGAGCTCCTCGATGAGGGCGCTTCTGCGGTCGCGGAGCTTGGCGGCAAGCTCGTAGCTCTGGTGGGCGACGGCTTCCTCCTCCTCCTCCTCCAGGGCGGTGATCTCCTCCACGAGCTGCCTGGCCTCCTGAGGGAGCCCGGTGGCGGCAAGCCGAACCTTGGCCGCGGTCTCGTCGATGAGGTCGATGGCCTTGTCCGGGAGGAACTGATCGGTGATGTAGCGGTCCGCAAGCCGGGCTGCCTGCCACAGGGCCTCGTCGGTGATCTGCACCCCGTGGTGGTGTTCGTACCGGTGCCGCAGCCCCTTCAGGATCTTCACCGTGTCCTCCACCGATGGCTCCTCGATGTACACGGTCTTGAAGCGGCGCTTGAGGGCCGGGTCCTTCTCGATTGACTTCCTGTAGTCATCCGGGGTGGCGGTACCGATGCACTGGATGGCCCCCGAGGCCAGGGGGGGCTTGAGGATGGCGGAGGCGTCTATCGCCCCTTCCGCCCCGCCGGCCCCGACCACCGTCTGCAGTTCATCGATGAACAGGATGATGTTGTCCGTGGCCATCACGTGGTTGAGGATGTTCTTGAGGCGCAGCTCGAACTCGCCCCGGTACTTGGTGCCGGCCACGATGCCGGCCATGTCGAGTTCCACTATCTCTTTATCCGCCAGCGCCATCGGCACGTCCCCGGCGGCGATCCTTTGGGCCAGGCCCTCCACGATGGCGGTCTTGCCCACCCCGGATTCTCCGATCAGGGCTGGGTTGTTCTTCTTGCGCCGACACAAGATCTGGATCACCCGCTCCAGTTCCTTCTCCCGGCCGATCACCGGGTCCAGCAGGCCCGCCTCGGCCTCCTCCACCAGGTTCCTCCCGAACTCCCCCAGTTCCCCGGGCAGGCGGGCCTGGCGGCCGGCCCGCACCCGGATCCCCCCTCGGCGGGGGGAGAAGTAAGCGCGGGCGGACTTGAGGTCCACCCCGTGGGCCCGCAGGATCTCGGCGGCGGTGCACGCCCCCTCCCGCAGTACGGCCAGGATCAAGTGTTCCGGCTCGATGGACTCGGAGCCGGCCCGGCGGGCCTCCTCGTAGGAGAGCTTCATCACCCGCCTGAGCCTCTGAGTGGGTTCCAGCTCGTCCGGCGGCAGATGTAGCTTCCCCCGGCCCTTTTGCCGATCAACGATCCGGGCCACCCGCTCGTAGGTGAGCCCGTTTTCAAGCAGGAACTTGTACACCCGCGACCCCTCCAGGCGGAGGGCGGCCAGGAGCAGGTGTTCGGTCCCCACGTAGCGATGTCGCCATTCCCCCGCCTCCTCCTGAGAGGCGGCGAGGAGCTTCATGGAATCCTTAGAGAACTTTTCGTACATGAGTTTTTGCCTCCACGGGCGATTATACCCGCCCCTGCCGAGAGTACTCGTCCAGGGCCGCCTGTAGGCCATCCCTGAGAAAGACCCAGGCAAGCTCGGCGGCCCGGTCCGCAGCGGCGGAAAGGAGCGGCAGTTCCTCCTGGGAGGGCGGGGAGAGGACGTACTGGGAGAGCTCCATCCCCGGGGGCGGGGCCCCCACCCCGATCCGGAGCCGGGGCACCTCCTCGCTGCCCAGGGCAGCGAGGACGGAGCGCATGCCGTTGTGGGTGCCGGCCCCGCCGCTGCCGCGCAGCCTGAGCTCCCCCACCGGCAGATCCACGTCGTCGTACACGATCAAGAGATCGGGAGGGGAGAGAGGGTAGAGGTGGAGGAACTCCCGCACCGCCTCCCCGGCCCGGTTCATGAACGTGAGCGGGCGGAGGAGCAAACCATCCTCCGCCCGGTAGACCTCACCCCAGGGGAATTGCTGCTTCCGCCAGCGGGCCCTCCCGAGCAGGCGGGCCAGCACCCAAAAGCCCGCGTTGTGGCGGGTAGGGGCGTAGTTGAGCCCCGGGTTCCCCAGGCCGATGACGGCCCTCAACCCTCGGGCTCACCCTCCCCTTCAGGGGCCTCCTCGGCCTCGGGGGCTTCCTCGGCCGCCTCCGCTGCCACCTCGGCCTCCTCTTCGGCCTCCAGCCGCACCGCCCTGGGGGCGAGCACGGTGACGATGGGGTCGTCCATGGGATGGAGGGGCCTCAGGTCATCGTCCCACTCCAGGTCCCCGATGAGGATGGACTCCTCCAGGCCCAGGTTGGAGATGTCGATCTCGAAGAAGGGCGGGATCCGCCTGGGGAGTCCTTCCACCTCGATGTACTCGTGCACGTGCTCCAGGATGCCGCCTTCCTTCACCCCGGGGCACGTCCCCACCAGCTTCACCGGCACCGGGATCACCAGCTTTCTCCCCGGCTCGGGGACGTAGAAGTCCACATGCAGAAACCGGTCGGTGATGGGGTCGACTTGGATGTCCTTGAGGAACACGTGATTGGTCTCGCCCCCTTCCACCTGCACCTCCACAGTGGTGGAGCGGGTCACGTTCCTGAACAGGTCCTCCAGCTCCGACTCCCGGATCGCCACGTGCACCGGGGTCTCCACCTGGGGGCCGTAGATCACGGCGGGAACGTATCCTTCCCGACGCAGCCGCTTGGCCTTGACCGAAAGCGACCGCGGCTTGGCTTGTACCATCATGGGCAACCCTCCTTAGTCGCTTCATACCAGCAGATCGCTCACCGACTGGCAGGTGAATATCCGGTGGATCGCATCGGCCAGCAGCCGGGCCACTGAGACTATCTCCACCTTGGGATGGTGAGCCACCTGGACGCGCTGGGCGATGGTATCGGTGACCAGGAGCTTCTGCAAGGGAGAGGAGGAGATGAGCTCCAGCGCCTCCCCGCTGAACAGGCCGTGGGTGATAGCTGCGTACACACCTCGGGCTCCCTCGGCGGCGAGCGTTTCAGCGGCGATACACAGTGTCTCCCCGGTAGCAAGGATGTCGTCCACCAGGAGCACGTTGCGGCCCTCCACGTCCCCGATGACGTTGTACACCTCCGGCTCTTCGTCGGAGGTGTTGCGGCGGTGCTTTTCTACTATGGCTAGGGTACGCCCCAATTCCTTGGCCAGCCGCCGGGCCCGCCACACCCCGCCGATGTCCGGGGACACCACCACCAGGGGATCAAGCCAATCCGGGTGGGTGGTGCGGATGTATTCTGCAAACAGCCGGTCGGTGCGCAGGTGGTCCACCGGCACGTTGAAGAAGCCCTGGATCTGACCGGCGTGAAGCTCCACGGTGAGGACGCGGTCCACCCCGGCGGTTTCCAACAGGTTGGCCACCAGCCGGGCCGAGATGGGGACCCGGCCCATCTTCTTCCGGTCTTGCCTGGCGTAGCCGAAGTAGGGGATCACGGCGCATACCATACGGGCCGACGCCCGTTTCAGGGCGTCGATCATGAGCAAGAGCTCCATGAGGTGATCGTTCACCGGGGGGGAGGTGGGTTGGATCACGAACACGTCCTTCCCCCGCACGGTATGTTGCACCTGAACCCGGACCTCGCCGTCCGGGAACCGGCCCGGAGCGAGGTCCTTGGCGTCCGCCGGGCACAGCTCCACCCCTAGCCGCTCGGACACCTGTTCCGCCAAAGGTCGGTTCGCCCTTCCCGTGAGGATCCGCATACGCTGGTTCACTTTCCTCCCTCCCGCCGCTTTTTCGCCCAGTCGGGCCTGATGGTCTGGGCTGCCCGCCCCAGGGCCAGGGCATAGGGCGGAACGTCCTCGGTGATCACCGAGCCCGCCCCCACGTAAGCCCCCTCCCCGATCCGCACCGGCGCCACTAGGGCCGAGTTGGAACCGATGAACGCCCCCGGGCCGATCTCGGTCCGATACTTCCTGACACCATCGTAGTTGCAGGTGATGGTGCCGGCGCCGATGTTGGCGTGAGCGCCCACCTCAGCGTCCCCGATATAGGCCAAGTGGCCGGCCTTCACTCCCTCGCCCAGCGTGGCGTTCTTCACCTCCACGAAGTTCCCCACCCGCGCCCCCGGGCCTACCCGCGCCCCCGGGCGGAGATGGGCAAAGGGACCGATCCTGGCCCCCTCCTCCACCAGGGCCCCTTCCAACACGGAAAACCACACCCTGACCCCTGACCCCACCCGGGAATCGATGAGGTAAGCCCCCGGGCCGATCTCGCAGCCCTCTCCCACCTGGGTGTGGCCCCACAGGTGGGTGCCGGGGTGAAGCACGGTGTCTGGCCCCACCTGCACGTCCGGGGATAGGTACACCGCGCCCGGATCGGGGATGGACACCCCTTCCCGCATAAGCCGGGTGGTGACCCGGGCCCGCAGGATCCCCTCCAGACGGGCCAGGTCCGCCCGGTCGTCCACCCTCAACAGGTCCTCCGGGTTCGCCCAGGGCAAGGCATCCACCAGGCTCTGGGCCGAGAGCCGCTCCACCAGCTCGGTGAGGGAACCCTCGCCCTGGGCACCCGTGGGGGAGATCCCTTCCAACGCCTGCCACAGCCTGTCCGTATTGGAGAAACACCAAATGCCGGAATTCACCTCCCGGATGGACAGCTCCTCCGGGGTAGCATCCTTCGTCGACACGATCCGCATCGCCCGTCCCTCCGCCCGCATCACCCGCCCGCAGCGGCCCGGCTCGGGGGGCTCCACGGTGAGGAACGACGCGAGGAGCGAGTGGCGGCGATGGAAATCGTGCAGGGCGCTTAAGGCCTTGGGGGGGACCAAGGGCACGTCCCCGGGGAGCACCAGGAAGGCAGGGGAGGAGAGGGCGGGCCGGGCGGCCAAGACCGCCGCAGCGGTCCCGCCCGGCTCCCCCAGGTCGGCGAACAGCAAATCCCGGCCCGCGAACGCCTTTTTTATCTCAGCCCCCCCGGGGCCCACCACCACGATGGTCCTCTGGGGGGTGAGGGCGGAGGTGGTGCGAAGCACGTGTTCCAGCAAGGGCAGGCCCGCTAAGGGGTGCAGGACCTTGGGGGTACGGGAGCGCATCCTCGTCCCTCTCCCCACGGCCAGAATGACCACATCTAAGGGGTTTGCCATGGCCCCATCACACTATATCCCCGTCTGTGAGTTCCCGCAAAACGATGCTTCCACCCCGGATCCGGAAGGGTCCAGGTTTGGATCGAACACTGTTCCACGATTGCCATCGGGAGACTCGTGTACCGCGCCCTGCAGGCGCTTCCACCTACTAGCCTAAGAGCGGAGGCCTGATCGGTGGTTCCCAACCTCAGACCCCCAAAATCATCCACCCTGGTCCATGGAACCGGGGACGATCCAAAAACGCTTCCGCTACCTTGGGTGTGGGAAAGGTTCACCCACGGGCCGGACGAAAAGGAATGGTCCGCTCCCCTGAGTTCAAAGGGGCGGGCCCGGAGCGAAATGCCCCGGGCCCGCCCGACAGGGGTAGGTCGCAGCCGCTAAAGCTCCAAGGTGGGAAGCTGCTCCGGGTCGAAGTACTCGGGCGGGATCTCCTGCGCCTCGCGCTCCAGGATGCTGATGGTGGAACTGCTCCCTTCCACCAGGTCGGTGAGCACGATGTGGCGAGGGATGTAGCCCACCTCATCCTCGTAAAGGTCATCCCCCACCATAGTCTTGACTAGCTCACCATCCGTGTCGTAGAACTCGGACCTGACGATGACGAAGTGTTCCTTTTCTACCCACAGCTTGATGGAACCCCAGGGGGTGGCACGACCCTCCAGCGGGGTGAGGAGCAAAACGTAGCAGTCCAACCCTCCCACCGTCTCCTCCCCGATGAGCTCAGGGGAGTAGTCGTCCCTGTACTCGAAGCCCTCGGCCAGCTCCTCCCAGGTAATCCCGGACCCGGCGACGAACTCCTGCTGGCGGGCCCTCGGGGCGATGAGCTCCCTCACCAGCCCCAAGGCCGGCAGGTACAGCCATATGCGGGCATCGCCCTCCTCCGGGGCCCAGGTGAGGAACATGGTCCCCGCCACCAGTTCCGGCGCCAGGTACACGACCAACGTCTTGTCCGGCTCACCCTCAACGCCGTGCCGGGAGTACACCCGGAACGTGTAACTGGTGGTTTCCCCTTCCACGTTGACGTCGAACTTCACGGTGGCGATGGTGCTTCCCACACCGCCGCCCATGAAAATCCCCTCCTCCACCCTCGCTAGGATCTCATCTGCGGTAAGCCCCTGGGCGAGGAGCCCCAGTGAAATCCCCACTGCCAATGCCAGTGATACGAAGGCTACCCTCTTCATCCTCCACCTCCTTTTTCTTTGGGGTCAGAAAGTTGCCAGGCCGGGCGGGGAAGCCACCTGCCCCGGCCCCAGGTCCAAACAAGCCGGGAGAGGAACTTAGAGTGGGCCAGCCCCAGCGCCGCCGGCACCACCACCAGCGCCCCCAGGGCACTGGTGACCATGGTCAGGGCGATGAGCCAGCCGAAGGTCTGCAGCGCCCCGAAGTTCGAAAGGAGCAGCACCAGGAAGCCCAACGTGAGGGTGACGGCGTTATAGGTGATCCCCCGGCCAGCGGTGCGGAAGGCCGCAAGAAACGCTCTCTCGTGGTCCACCTCTCCCAGCCGCTCCCGCCGATAGCGGGTGATGAAGTGTACTCCGTAATCCACCCCGATCCCGATCACCAGGCTCGCTAGCATCACCGTGGCCATGTCCAGGTTGACGCCGGCGTAGGCCATGATCCCAAAGCTGCTCCCCACCGAGAAGGCAAGCGGGGTGAGGCTGATGAATCCGGCCACCAGGGAGCCCATGAGCAGGGCCACGATGGTCCCCACCGCGAGGAAGCTGGCCAGCAGGCTCACGATCTGGGAATGCACGATCTTGTGGCTGATCCGGTCGTAGATGGCCGGGAGGCCGGTCACGTAGCCGGCGACCCCCGGTGGGGCGTGCTGGGCGATGTAGTCCTGGGTGAGCCGTATGATCCGTTCGAACTCGGCGGTGCCCACTGCCTTGACCCGCACCGAGATCTGGGCCTGGGAGAAATCCCGGGTGACCATGCTCCTCAGGATCTCCCCGCCGCCCATCTCGTAGAGGAGCAAGAGTTGGGCTACCGCCCGGGCCGAGTCGGGGATGGCGTAGTAAGCCTCGTCGTCCCCGTGCATGGTGTAGTTGGTCTCCTTGACCAGCTCCACGATGGAAGAGATATCCCCCACCGCCTCAAACCCCTCCAGGTACTCCTCCAAGCCTTCCGCGAACCGGAGCACCTCCGGGTCCCTGAACCCGTCCCGGCGGCCGGTGTCCACTACCACACTCATGAACAGGCTACCGCCGAACCGCTCCTCCACGAAGTTCATCCCCTGGATGACTGGGGAGCTGGCGCAGAAGTACTTGGACACGTCCGACTCCACCTTCAGGGACGGGATGGCAGCCAGGAACACGCCCAGCACCGCCAAGGCGGTGAGCACCACCCAAAGGCCGCGGCGATGAGTAGCCCGGACCACCCCACGGGCCAGCTGGTCGAACGCCCCCTCCCCTCCCTCCGCCCACCTCCGCTTGGATGGGGGGAGGAGCACCAGCGCTGCTGGGATGAGGGTGAGGGAGATCAGAAAGGCGAACATCACCCCGGCGGCGGAGAACAGCCCGAACTCCCTGGTGGGCACCAGGAACGAAGTGATCAGGGTAAGGAAGCCGGCTGCGGTGGTGAGGGCGGTGATGGAGACCGGGTTGAGCATCTCCTCGATCACCTGGACCACCACTTCCCGGCGGTCCCCGTTCCGTTCGATCCGATGGAAATAGGCGTTCACCACGTGGATCCCGTAGGCCGAGCCCACCGCCACCAGGAGCGCTGGGAGGATGGTGGAGATGATGGTGAACTTGACCCCGCACAGGGACATGAGGCCCACCGTCCAGATCACCGCCATCAACGCCACCTGCAGGGGCAGGACCAGCCCGCGCAGGCTGCGGAAGCCGATGTAGAGGACAGCAGCCACCACCAACACCACGATGGGCAGGAGGAACTTGAGGTCCCCCCGCATGTAGCGGTAGGCGAAGTGCATCAAAGCTGCATCCCCGGTGATGTAGATCTCCTCTGGCCCCTGATATCGGGCGGTGATCTCCTGCACCCGCTGGACCAGCTCGCTCACCTTGTCCTGATCCGCCGCGATGTCCGGGTGGACCTTGAGGATCATGATCATGGCCGAGCCGTCCGGGAGCACCATGGTGCCCACCAGCTGCCGCTCGGCCAGGATCACCTCCCGGAAGGCCGCTACGTCCTCTTCCGTCTCCGGGGGATGGGAGAGCACCGGCTCCACCACCAGGGCGATGTCAGTGCCCTGGACCACGTCCATGGTGGCCGGGGAGACCACGTCCTCTAGGTAGCCTGATTCTTCCAGAGTCTCCAGCTCGCGGGTGAGGGCGTAGAGCTTTTGCAGGGAGGATAGGTTGAACAGGGTCTCCCCTTCCGGGGCGGCCAGGGCCACCATGACCACGCTTTGGGAGCCGAAGGTGTCCCTGGTCTCCAAGAACTTGGCCACCACCGGATCGTCGTGGGGCAGCATCTTCTTCCAGTCGGTGAGGAAGTCAATACGGAGAGCGAACAGGGCGAAGAACAGGGTGATGAGCACCAGCCCCCCCAGCACCCATTTGGGATGGGCGACGATCCAAGTAGCGACCCAAGTAGCGACGCGCCGCGTCATCCCTCGATCCCTTCCAAGATCCCCACCTTGAGGAAATAGGCCGACCACAGGGCCGGGTACAGGTCGGCCCCCGGATCCACGGCCCGGCGCTTGCCTTGGAACACCTGCTGGATGGCTTCCTCCAGCCCTCGCAGGGCAGCTTGGAGTTCAGGGGGGAGCCGATCCGGCAACGTGGGGGTGCACACCCACACCCATTCCCCCCGCTCCGGCACGATGACCACGAACTGGAACGGCCCCCGCGGGTGGGGCCCGCGGGGGAGCTCGGTGGTGGCGGCGAGCTGGAAGTCCCCCGTGGCCAGCAGGGCCCGGGCCAGTACCTCCAACTGCATGGCCTCCAAGATGGTTTGCGTCTGGTCGACGATCAATATCTTGGCCCCTGGCCCTGCCCAGGCGAGGGAGCCCACCAGGGCCAGCATAGCCAAAAGCGTCCCAAGCTTTCGCATTTGCACATCAGCCTCCTTCCCCTCTCACCAACCAGCGGGACAGGAGCCGGGTGAGCTCCTCCGCCCCATGCTTTATCAGCTGTTCCCCGATCGCGTCCCCCCTCAGGGCCCTGTGGGTGACCGTCTCCACCATGCCGATGATGGAGTAAGCAGCCACGGTGGAATGGCAAGGCGCGATATCGCCGGCGGCGATGCCTTCGTCGATGAGTCGGGCTAGGTAATCTGCGAGCTCCTCATGCAGGGCAGGGAGCCGCTGCCACAGGCGGGCCGTGAGGGCCCGCCACTCCCGGTGCAGGAGTTGCACCCTGTCCCGGCTCTCCTGGAGACGCGCGAAGTGCATCTCCACGATGCGCCGGATTTGTTCGGGCACCGACAGGCCCTCCTTTCGCAAGGACTCCAGGAACCCTCGGCGGTGGTCGATCTCCCGGCGCACGATGGCCAGGAGGATGTCCTCCTTGCTCTTGAAGTAGTGGTAGATGGCACCGACGGAGACGCCCGCATTGCGGGCGATCTGGCGCATGCCGGTGGCGTGGAAGCCGCGTTGGGCGAACAGTTTCTCCGCCGCGGCCACGATCTTCCCCTCCAGGTTTGATCCGGGGGGACCTAGGTTTGGGGAGTTCACCTTTCCTCTTCCCATCACGGCTCCTTTAGGGTCCACCTGCAAGGCGGCCGCCCCTGCCCGGCTTGCCGCTCCTCAGAAGTCCGCAGAACTCGCTTTTCAAAAAGCTTCCCCCCCATGTTTAGAACGAACGTTCGTTCGGAATCATACCCCACCCCGCCACCCAGTGCAACCCCGACAAGATGCGCACCACATCGAGCCCCCTCCCCGGAGGGGTGTTGTCCAGGGTCCACCTCCAAGGCGGCGCCCCTGCCCGGCTTGCCGCTCCTCAGAAGTCCGCAGAACTCGCTTTTCAAAAA
>JAJOKL010000155.1:0-17762 GCA_021129895.1 Candidatus Bipolaricaulota bacterium | reverse complement strand
CGCCCCTGCCCGGCTTGCCGCTCCTCAGAAGTCCGCAGAACTCGCTTTTCAAAAAGCTTCCCCCCCATGTTTAGAACGAACGTTCGTTCGGAATCATACCCCACCCCGCCACCCAGTGCAACCCCGACAAGATGCGCACCACATCGAGCCCCCTCCCCGGAGGGGTGTTGTCCAGGGACAGTTTTGGAGTAGACTTGGGCCCGGCCCGGGAACCGGGTCAAATTTGATGTGGGGAAGCACCGATTGGGCCCCCGAGCTTGTTCACCCAGGGGGTGACAGCACCGCGCAGGGGCCAGTACACGGATATCCGGGTGGTAATAGTCGATGCGCGCTAAGCAGCTGGCCGAGTTCTTAAGCGAGCTTTCCTCGTCCTCTCCCACCCCAGGCGGGGGAGCGGCAGCGGCCCTGGCCGGGGCCATGGCCGCCGCTTTGGCGGGGATGGTGGCCGAGCTCGCCGCCCGCCGGGGCGATGAGGTCTCGCATACCATCGCCAAGGCAGGGGAATTGCGGGAGGAGCTGCTCTCCCTGGCCCAGCGGGATGTCGAAGCCTACGACCGGGTGGCCGCCGCCCTTCGGCTGCCTAAGGGGACCCCGGAGGAGGCGGAAGCCCGCCGGGTTGCTCTGCAAGCTGCCCTGCGTGGGGCGGCGGAGGTGCCCCTGAGCACGGCGAAGCTGACCCGGGAAGTCCTCACCCTGGCCAGGGAGTTCGTGCCCCATTGCCCCAAAAGCGCGAGAAGCGATCTCGCCTCCGCCGGGGCACTGGCCCTGGCCGCGGTAGAGGCGGCCCTCTGTAACGTGGATGCCAACTGTCTGGGGATCAAGGACCCCGGATTTCTGGAGGAGATGGCGAAGGAGAGATCTACCATCGCCGCGGAGGCGGCCGCGGCGGCGGAGGCGCTGCGGAGTGCCTTGGAGCCGGACCTGCAGCGCTGGCTGCCAGCCTGAACAGGGGAGAACCCAGCTTAGACCCGGTTCCGGGAACCAGGCACACGACTGTTGGGATTCCTTGGTTGAGAGCCGCGGATGGGGCCTCCGAGTTCGTTCACCCGGTGGGTGAAAACACCACGCAGGGGGCCAGTACCAGAATCCCCGGGTGGTGACGATGCGACGATGGGTAATCCCAACCTGGATCCAGGAGGGTCCAGGTGGGAGCTTGGGGCGCATAGCAAGCAAGCCTTGGTGGGCCCTGGGCAAGCTGGCCGGGCGGCTTGCTCCTCGAGGGGCAGGCCGGTAGAATACGGTGATACTGGGGCCTTTGGGCTCTCCAAAAAGGGGTGGTGTTCGTGTACAGGCGGTTTCTGGTAGGACTTGCGGTGTTGGCGCTCCTCGCCCTCCCTCTGGCTGGGCAGCAGCCCCAGGGGCGGGTGGCGCTCATCCTGGACATCGGTGGCCGCGGGGACCTCTCCTTCAACGACATGGGGTTCAAGGGCACCGAGGAGGCGGTCCGGGACTTCGGCTGGGAGATGACGGTGACCGAGGCGGTCACCGCCGCCGATTTCCTCCCCAACCTCCGCCACGCCGCCCGGGCCGGGGTCTTCGACCTCATCATCTGCGTGGGGTTCCTCCAGGCCGACGCCCTGAACCAGGTGGCCCCCGAGTTCCCCGACCAGAAGTTCGCCATCATCGACGCGGTGGTGGACCAGCCCAACGTCCTCTCCATCATCTTCGAGGAACAGGAGGGGTCCGCCCTGGTGGGGGCCCTGGCGGGGATGCTCGCCGCCCATTACGGCTATCCCTATGTCGGGATCGTGCTCGGGATCGAGATCCCGGTCCTCTACCGCTTCGAGGCGGGCTACCGGTTCGGGATCGACTGGGGGCTGAGGAAGTATGCCGAGGTCACCGGGGAGGAGCCCAACGTGGGGCTCCTCTGGGTCTATACCGGCACCTTCTCCGATATCGCGAAGGGGAAGGCCGCCGCAGAGGCCCAGATCGAGAAGGGGGCGGTGGCGGTCTACAACGTTGCCGGCCCCCTAGGGGTCGGGATCTTGGAGGCGGTCACCGAGAAGCTGGAGGAGCTCGGCCGTGAGGCCGGCCCACCCTTCATGATCGGGGTCGACGCCAACCAGGACTGGATGGGCGACGGCAACAAGGTCATCGCCTCGATGATGAAGCGCGTGGACGTGGGCTGTTACACTGCCATTAGGATGGTCCACGAGGGCACGTTCGAGGGCGGCCGCATCCTCCGCATGAGCCTCGCCAACGAGGGCGTGGGGATCTCCCGGTTCCTGGATCTCCTGGACTTCATCGACTTCGGCGTCGCCGCGGGCGCCATCAGCGCGGAGGAAAGGCCCGAGATCGCCGCGAACTGGGCCGCCATGCGAGCTTCTCTTCCCACCTGGATCTGGAAGGCCGTGGACGAACTCGAGGAGAAGATCCTCGCCGGGGAGATCGTGGTGCCCAAGCCCACGACCCGGGAGGAGATGCTCAAGGTGCGCGAGCTCTACCCGCTCGTGCGTGAGTAAACCCGTGCGGACCGTCGGGGGAGGGGTTGGTAGCCCCTCCCCCGTTTCCGCTAATATTCCCTGATGCCGGAACCCCTACTAAAAGCGGAAAGGATCGTCAAAGTGTACCTTGATGGGACTGTGGCCCTAAGGGGGGTGGACTTTGAGATCCGCCCCGGCGAGATCCAGGGGCTCCTGGGGGAGAACGGTGCGGGCAAGACTACCCTGACCAAGATGATCTCCGGCCTCCTCCCTCCCACCTCGGGGCGCCTCCTCCTCGGGGGCGTGCCCGTGCGGCTCCATTCCCCCAAGGACGCCCTGACTTGTGGGATCGGGATGGTCCACCAGCACTTCGCCCTGGTGGCCAACTTCACCGCCCTGGAGAACATCGCCCTGGGGACGGGCCGCCCCGCGGACCAGGCCCTGCGGGCCTCCATCGAAGAGCTCATGGAACGGACGGGCCTGGGGGTTCCCCTGGATACCCCGGTGGAGAACCTCGCCGTGGGGGAGAGGCAGCGGGTGGAGATCCTCAAGGTCCTCTCCCGCGCGGTGCGGGTGCTCATCCTGGATGAGCCCACCTCCGTCCTGACCCCGGTGGAGACGGAGGAGCTGTTCAACTTCCTCCGCCGTCTCAAGGAGGAGGAGGGGGTGGGGATCGTGTTCATCACCCACAAGCTCCGGGAGGTCCTGGAGATAACGGATCGGGTGACCGTGCTCCGCCGCGGCGAGGTGGTGGGGGAGGTGATGACCCGGGAGACGAGCGCCAAGGAGCTAGCCCGGATGATGGTGGGGGCGGAGTTCCGGGCGCGTGGGAGGCGCCCCGTGGAGCTGATGACCGAGATCCCGGTGGAGGAACGCCGCGTCGGCGCGGAACGCGCGCGAGAGCCCGCCCTGGTGGTGGAGGATCTCCACGTCCCCGCCGATAGCGGCGGCGAGGCGGTGAAGGGGATCTCCTTCGAGCTCTACCCGGGGGAGATCCTGGGGATCGCGGGCGTGGAGGGAAACGGACAGACGGAGCTGGTGGAGGCGATCTGCGGCCTGCGGGAAGGAAAGGGTTCGGTGCGGCTG
This sequence comes from Candidatus Bipolaricaulota bacterium, assembly GCA_021129895.1. Taxonomy (GTDB): domain Bacteria; phylum Bipolaricaulota; class Bipolaricaulia; order Bipolaricaulales; family Bipolaricaulaceae; genus UBA3574. The sequence continues at coordinate 14,253 of JAJOKL010000155.1, read as the reverse complement.
CGGGGTAGGGAGATCCTCGGGCTACCTCCCCTGGAGCTCTACCGGTTGGGCCTCGCCCACATCCCCGAGGACCGGTGGAAATACGGGTTGATCCTGTCCTTCACCGTGGCGGAGAACGCGATCCTGGGGAGACAACGCTCCCCCCGGTTCCTGGGCCGCCTGGCGATGCTCAAGTGGGGGGAGGTCTTCGCCCACGTCCGGGAGCTCATCGAGAGGTTCTCCATCCAGGCGCCGGGCCGCGAGGCCCCGGCGAAATCCCTCTCCGGCGGCAACCAACAGAAGCTCATCGTGGGGCGGGAGCTCTCCCAGGAACCCGAGGTGGTGATCGCGGCCCAGCCCACCCGGGGCCTCGATATCGGGGCCGCCGAGTACATCCGCGATATCCTCCTGGAGATGCGCGACGCCGGGAAGGCGATCCTCCTCGTCTCCGCCGATCTCGACGAGGTACTCGAGCTCTCGGATCGGGTGGCGTTCATGTACGTGGGGACCTTCACCGCCATCACCACCCCCGCCGAGGTGGACCGCGAGACGGCCGGGCTGTACATGGGAGGAATGAAGGGATGAAACGGGTCTACGACACGCTCCGCTCGGTGGCCGAGTCGATCCTCGCCGCCATCATCGGGCTCGTCGTGGCGGGGCTCATCCTCAAGGCGTGGGGATACTCCCCCATATCCGCGTACATCGCGCTGTTCGAGGCGAGCTTCAAGGACCTCTACGGGTTCTCCGGTGCGCTCGCCAACGCCACGCCCCTGATCCTCACCGCCCTCACGTTCGCGGTGGCCGCCCGGGCCGGGCTGTTCAACATCGGGGCCGAGGGGCAGATGTACCTCGGGGCCCTGGCGGCGGTGGCGGCGAGCCTCTTCCGGCTCCCCCCGGTGCTCCACCTCCTGGTGGCCCTCGCGTTCGCGGGGGCGGCGGGGGCCCTGTGGGCGCTCGTTCCCTCGGGGCTCAGGGCGACCCGTGGGGTCTCCGAGGTGATCTCCACCATCATGTTCAACTGGATCAGCCGATTCCTCGCGTTCTGGTTGGTGGCCAACGTGCTCGTCGATCCCTACCGGGCGGAGAAGACCATCACCGTTCTCCCCCCGTCGCGTTTCCCCACGCTGGTGCGGGGCACCGACCTCTCCTACGCCATCTTCCTCGCCGTGGCCGTGGCGCTCCTGGTCTACTTCCTCCTGCGGTACACCGTGACGGGATACGAGATGCGGGCCGCCGGTGCCAACCCCGATGCCGCGCGGTACGGGGGCGTGCGGAGCGCGAAGGTGATCGTGTTGGTGTTCCTGCTCGGGGGTATCACCGCGGGCCTCGCCGGGGCCACCCAGTCCCTGGGACGCCCCCCGTCCTACGCCGTCTTCTCCGGCCTCCCCAAGATCTCCAACCTGGGGTTCGACGGGATCGGGGTGGCGATGATCGGCAGGAATCACCCCCTGGGGATCATCTTCGCCGCCATCTTCTACGGGGGGTTGCAAAGCGGCGCCCGGGTGATGCAGCTCTTCGCGGGGATCCCCCTGGAGATGGTGCGGATGGTGCAGGGGGTGATCGTCCTTGCGCTGGCGTTGCCGGAGCTCCTGCGGATCTTCCGGGGCTTCCGACGCCGCAGGGTGGAGCTCGGGGGTGAGCGATGACGTTGGACCATTTCTGGAGCATCCTGTTCCTCTCGCTCCACGCCATGGTGCCCATCACCCTCACCGCCGCCGGGGAGGTGGTGGGGGAGCGGGCCGGCCTGTTCAACATCGGTCTGGAGGGGATCCTCCTACTCTCTGCGTTCACGGGGGCACTGGGGGCCGAGGCCGGAGGCTGGCCGCTGGGGCTCTTGGTGGGGATCGGGACGGGCGCGGTGGTGGGCCTCTTCTTCGGCCTCATAAACGCTTACTGGAAGGGGAATCAACTCATCACCGGGGTGGGGATAAACCTGTTTGCCTTGGGGTTCGTGGCCTTCGGCCTCCGGGCCCTGGGGACCCCAGCGTTCCACGACGTACCCCGGGACGTGCGCCTCCCCGCTATCCAGACGCCGGTGGGAGGCCTCAGCCCCATCGTGTTCCTGGCGCTCGTCATGCCCTTCGCGATACACTGGTTCCTCAACCGCACCCGGGCGGGGCTGTGGGTGCGGGCGGTGGGGGAGAACCCCGAGGCGGCCGATGTGGCGGGGGTGCCGGTGGAGCTCGTGAGGCTGCTCGCCACCACCTTCGGCGCTGCCCTCGCCGGACTCGCCGGGGCCTACATGTCCATCTCGTGGATGGGCGCGGTCACCAAGGAGATGGCCGCCGGGCGCGGCTTCATCGCCCTGGCCACGGTGGTCTTCTCGGGGCTCCGTCCCATCCTCACCTTGGCAGGGGGGTTCATCTTTGGGTTCTTCGACTCCCTCGCCACCTGGATCGCCAACATCCCCGGGGTAAAGGAGGCGATCCCCTGGCAGTTCGTCTCCATGATCCCCTATATCGTCACGCTGCTCGTGGTGACGGGGGTGATCGGCCGGGTGCGGTTCCCCAAGGCCCTGGGGGTCCCCTACCGCCGGGAGTGAGGCCGGGGGAATGCCCCGCATCGCCGTCCTCGGCGACATCAACGTGGACCTTACACTGGCCGTGGACCGCCTCCCGCCCCGCGGCGGGGAGGCGGTGGGCCGGGAGCCCGTCCCCTCCCTCGGGGGCTCAGCCACCGGCACCGCCTGTTGGCTTGTGGCCTGCGGGGCCGAGGTGCGCCTGGCCGCCTGTGTGGGAGAGGACCCTTGGGGCGAGTGGGCCCTGGGCGAGCTGAAGCGCCGGGGGATTCCCACCCAGTGGATACAGCGCGTCTCCGCGAGCACCGGGATGTTCCTGCTCGTGATCGAGCCCGATGGGGAGCGCACCATGTTCGGCGCCCGGGGGGTCAGCTCGCACCTCCGGTGGGAGGGGATCGGGGAGGGATGGCTTGCCGGGGTCGATTGGCTGCACCTCTCGGGCTACGCCTTCCTCGAGGGACCGCAAGAGAAGGCAGCTTGGAGGGCCCTGCGGGAGGCGACGGCGCGGGGGATCCCCGTGAGCCTGGATCCCGGGTGGTGCGCCACGGAATTCGCCAAGGAGGCCTTGGTCTCCGCCTGTGCCGAGGCGACCCTCTTTCTCCCGAACCTGGAGGAGGCGAAGCGCCTGGTGGGGGAAGGACCCCCGGAGGTTTTGCTGGAAAGGCTCTCCGAGTTGGTCCCCGGTGGGGAGGTGATCCTCAAGCTGGGGCCAGGGGGATGTCTCGTCCGCGCCGGCGGGGAGGCGGTCAGGGTGCCCGCGCCGGAGGTGGAGGCGACGGACACCACCGGTGCCGGGGACGCCTTCGCCGCCGGGGCGATCCTCGGGACGCTGGCGGGATGGGAACCACGCCTGCGGGCCCTCCTCGGAGTCCTCCTCGGGACCCTGGCAGCGAGTATGCCCCAGGGAGCGGGGTTCCCCCCTCCCGTAGGCACGGCGCTGTCCCTGGTGGAACGGCTGGAGGCCGGGGAGGACAAGCGGCGGGCATTGCACCGCTTCGTCCAGCTCCATTGGCGCGAAGAAACGGACGGGAGGTGAAACACTTGGCAGCCGAGTGGAAGGAACGGATGGAGAGCATCCGCATCAGCTCCCTCAAGGAGATCTTCGGCGTGGAGAAGCCGGTGATCGGGATGATCCACCTCTGGCCCCTCCCCGGGGCGCCGGGGTACACCGGCTACGGGATGGATTACATCATCGAGCGGGCCCTGGAGGACGCCCGCACCCTGGTCCGGGGCGGGGTGGACGGCCTCATGGTGGAGAACATGTGGGACCTGCCCTACTACGTGGGGCGGGACGTCCCTCCGGAGGAGATGACCGCCCAGGCGGTGGCCGCCCGGGCCGTGGTGGAGGAGGTCGATGTCCCGGTGGGGATCAACGTGGTCCACAACGGGGGCGTGGTGACCCTGGCCATCGCCGTGGCCGCGGGGGCCAAATTCATCCGGGTGTGCCTCCTCACCGGGGCCCAGGTGTGGGATACCGGGGAATTCGACCACGGCTGCGCCGCGGACCTTTTGCGCAAAAGGAAGGAGCTCTACGCCGAGCACATAAAGATCTTCGCCGACGTGGACAAGAAACACTCCGTGCGCTTCCCGGGGATCGATCTTGAGACCCACATCGAGTGGACCGAGTTCTACGGGGCCGACGCCATCATCGTGTCGGGGAGGATGACCGGGGCGGCCCCCGACGTGGAGAAGGTCCAGCGCGCCAAGGAGCTGGCCACGCGCCCCGTGCTCATGGGATCGGGGACCACCGCCGAGAATATCGAAAAATTCCTGCGCTACGCGGACGGGGCCATCGTGGGCTCGAGCTTGAAGCGGGACGGCGACCCCACGAACCCGGTGGACCTCGAGCGGGTGAAGCGGTACATGGAGGCGGTGAATCGGGTCCGCTGAGAAGGGGGTTGCGCCCCGTGGGTTATGGGGTAACATGAGGTCCCGGCATGGACCGGGAATGTAACGTGCTGGAAGGTATGCCGGCTCCGCGGAGCCGGCATTTTGTTGATGCCCTGGACCTCTCCCCCGAGGAATACCAACAGCTTTTCACCCTCGCCGAGGAGATCATGGCCGATCCGGCCGCGTTTTCCTCCTCCTGCTCCGGCAAGCTCATGGCCACCCTGTTCTACGAGCCCAGCACCCGCACCCGCCTCTCCTTCGAGGCGGCCATGTTGCGCCTGGGGGGGCGGGTTATCACCGTGGCCGACCCCAGGACGAGCTCCGTGGCCAAGGGGGAGACGCTCGCGGACACCATCCGCACCGTGGGAGGCTACGCCGACCTCATCGTGCTCCGCCATCCCAAGGAGGGGGCGGCCGTGCTAGCCGCCCTTTACTCGCCCGTTCCCCTGATCAACGGGGGGGACGGGGCCCACGAACACCCCACCCAAACCCTGACGGACCTGTGCACCATCCTCACCTACAAGGGGCGGCTGGAGGGGCTCACGGTGGCCACCTGCGGCGACCTCAAGTATGGCCGCACGGTCCACTCCCTGATCAAGGCCCTGGCCCGCTACCCCGGCACGCGGTTCATCCTGATCTCCCCCGAGGAGCTCCGGCTCCCGGAGCAGGTGAAGGAGGAGGTGTTGGCCCTGAGGGAGGACGTGGAGCTGTGCGGGACCACCCGCATGGAGGAGGGCCTGGCGGAGGCGGATGTCCTCTACATGACGCGGATCCAGAAGGAGAGGTTCTTCAACGAGGAGGATTACCTCAGGTTGCGGGATTTCTACGTCCTCACCCCCGAGCGGCTTCGGCTGGCCAGGGATGACCTCATCGTCATGCACCCCCTCCCCCGGGTAACGGAGATCGTCCCCGAGGTGGACGGCGACAAGCGGGCGGTCTACTTCCAGCAGGCACGCCTGGGGATGTTCGTGCGCATGGCGCTGATCGCCCGGCTGTTGGGGGTGGCCTGAATGCTGAAGGTCGATCGGATCCAGGTGGGCATAGTCCTGGACCACATCCGGGCCGGCAGCGCGCTCCGCATCTTCGAGGAGCTGGGGCTGGCCGGCCGGGAATACCCGGTGGCGCTCCTCATGAACGTCCCCAGCACCAAGCTCGGCACGAAGGACATCATCAAGGTCTCGGGGGCCCTGGACCTCGACCTCACCAAGCTGGCCCTCCTGGATCCGGGCATCACCGTGAACTACATCGAGGGCGGACGGGTGGTGCGCAAGGTGAAGCCTGGGCTCCCGGAGCGGGTGGTGGGGCTCATCCGCTGCAAGAACCCCCGCTGCATCACCTCCACGGAAAGCTATGCCCCTTCCATCTTCACCTTGGTGGACAGGAAGGCCAAAAGGTACCGGTGCTTCTACTGCGGGGAGCACGTGACGGTGTGAACTCGCTGCTCATAAAGGACGTGCGCATCGTGGACGCCGACCACCAGTGGGTCGGCGATATTCTGATCCGGGAGGGGACCATCTCCGCCCTGGGGCGAGGGCTCTCCGCTCCCCGCGGGGTCCCCGTCCTCGTCGGCGAGGGGAGGACGGCGCTCCCGGCCTTCGTGGACCTCCACACCCACTTCCGCGACCCCGGCTTCCCCGAGAAGGAGGACCTCCTCTCCGGGGCGCGGGCCGCGGCCCACGGGGGGTTCACCTGCGTCTCCCTCATGCCCAACACCGACCCCGTCTGTGACTCCCCCGAGGTGGCCCGCTACCTCCTGGCGAAGGCCCGGGAGATCGGACTGGTGGAGGCCTACCCCGTGGGGGCCATCACCGTGGGCCTCAAAGGTGAGAAACTCTCCCCCATGGAGGCCCTCGCCCCCTACGTGTGGGCCTTCTCCGACGATGGAAAGGGGGTGGCGGATCACGGGCTCATGTGGCGCGCCTGCCGGGCGGCCGCCGGGCTGGATCGCGTGATCTTCCCCCACTGCGAGTTCCCGGGGCTCCCGGACCGCGGGCTCTCCGAGGAGCTCATGGTGGCCCGGGACCTGTGGCTCTGCCGCCGCACCGGCTGCCGCCTGCACCTGGCGCACCTGAGCACCCGGGGGGCGCTGGAGCTGGTGGCGTGGGCGAAGGAGAAGGGGCTGCCGGTGAGCTGCGAGGTTACCCCCCATCACCTGTGCCTCGGGGGGGACTACCCGGTGAACCCTCCCCTCCCCGATCCTGGGACGAGGGCCGCCCTGGTGAGGGCCCTGCGGGCCGGGGTGATCGATGCCATCGCCACAGATCACGCCCCCCACACGCCGGCGGACATGGCCGCCGGGGCCACGGGCATCTCCGGGATCGAGCTCGCCTTCTCCCTGCTTTTCACCGAGCTCGTGCGCCCGGGGATCCTCCCCTTGGGGGAGCTGTCCCGCCGCCTCTCCCTGGGGCCGGCCCGGATCCTGGGGCTCAGGAAGGGCCTCATCCGCATGGGATACGATGGGGATATCGTGCTCTTTTCGGACGAGGAGTTCACCGTGGACGAAGGGTACTTCCTATCCAAGAGCACCAACACCCCGCTCCTCGGCGGGAAGCTGCGGGGAAGGGTGTGGGCCACGGTCCACCGGGGGGAGGTGATCTACCTCGACGGCAAGGTGAAGGGACGGGATTTCGATGATCATCGACAGGTTGTACGAGGCGGTTGAGGCGCGGGGGCCGGTCTGCCTGGGGCTCGATCCCACCCCGGAACTCCTTCCCCCGGGGTTACTCTCCGCCGCGGGCTCCCCCGCCGAGGCGTACCTCCGGTTCAACCGGGCGATCGTGGACGCCACCCTGGACCTCGTGGCCTGCTACAAGGTCCAGATCGCCCACTACGAGGCCCTGGGGGTGGAGGGGATGGCCTGCTACCGGGACACCCTCCGCTACATCCGCGGGCGGGGGGCCCTGGTCATCGGGGACGTGAAGCGGGGCGATATCGGCTCCACCGCCGCGCGATACGCCGTGGCCCACTTCGAGGGGGATTTCGAGGCGGACTTCATCACCGTCAACCCGTACTTCGGCACCGACGCGATCTCCCCCTTTCTCCCCTACCTGGAGCGGGGGAAAAAGGGCCTGTTCGTCCTCATCCGCACCTCCAACCCCAGCGCCCCCGAACTCCAAGGCTTTCCCCATCTTTCTCGCCCGTCACGGTTTTCCTGTCACGCGTCACCCGTCACGCGTCACCCTTTGTACCTCCGCGTGGCGGAGCTGGTGGCCCGTTGGGGGGAGGGGTTCGTGGGGACGTGCGGCTACAGCGCCATCGGGGGGGTGGTGGGGGCCACCGCGGGGGATGCCCTGGCCCAGGTGAGGCGGCGCTTCCCCTCCCTGTTCCTCCTGGTGCCGGGGTACGGTGCCCAGGGGGCACGGGGAAAGGACGTGGCGGCGGCCTTCCGGGACGGGAACGGGGCGGTGGTGGCGGCGGCCCGCTCCCTCATCGGCGCCCACCGGGAGAAGCCCGACCCCGAACGGCGCTTTCCCGATTACGCCCGGGAGGCGGTGGAGGCGATGCGGGAGGACATCCGCCGATGGACGCGGTAGCACTGCGGTGGGCGGTGGTGCGCGGGAACGCGGAGGTGGCCCCGGGCGTCTTCCTACTCCGGGCCGAGGGGGCATTCCGGGCCCGACCGGGGCAGTTCTACATGGTGCGGGCGTGGGAGCGGGATCCGCTGCTGTTCCGCCCCCTGTCCGCCTTCGACCTCTCCCCGGGGGAGATCTCCTTCCTCTACGGGGTGCGGGGCCGGGGCACGCGCCTCCTATCGCGGCTCTCCCCCGGCGAGGAGCTCGAGCTCCTGGGCCCCCTGGGGAACGGCTGGCCCGAGCCCCCGGGGAGGCTCGCCCTGGTGGGAGGGGGGTTGGGGATCGCCGCGTTGTACCTGGCCGCCAAGGCCTTCGGCGGGGCCGACGTGTACCTGGGGTTCCCCGGCCGGCCCTTCCTGGTGGAGGCCTTCCGGGAGGTGGCGGCGGGGCTCCGCGTGGCCTCGGAGTCCGGGGAGGGGGGCGAGAGGGGCCTCGTCACCGACATCTTCTCCCCGGAGGGCTACGACGCCTGCTACGCCTGCGGCCCGCGGCCCATGCTCGCCGCCATCTGGGAGGCGTGCCGGCGGGCCGGGGTGGCGCTCTTCGTATCCCTGGAGGAACGGATGGCCTGCGGGCTCGGGGCCTGCTTGGGGTGTACCGTGTTCACGAAGGACGGTCCCAAACGCGTCTGCCGGGACGGGCCCGTGTTCCGGGCCGAGGAGGTCTTCGATGCCTGACCTCTCCGTCCGCATCGGGAGCCTGACGCTGAAGAACCCGGTGCTGGTCGCGTCGGGGACCTTCGGGTTCGGGGCCGATTACGCCCGGCTCTACGATCCCTCGCGTCTGGGAGGGGTGGTGACCAAGGCCATCACGTTGGAGCCCCGCCGGGGGAACCCCCCACCCCGGCTGTGGGAGACCCCCTGCGGGCTCCTGAACTCCATCGGCCTCGAGAACCCCGGGGTGGAGGCCTTCCTCCGGGAGGAGCTCCCCCGGATGCGGGCCCTGGGGACCGCGGTGGTGGTCAACGTCTGGGGCGAGACCCCCGAGGAGTACGCCGAGCTCGCCCAGCGGCTCTCCGTCCCCGGGGTGGACGCCATCGAGCTCAACCTCTCCTGCCCCAACGTGCCCGGGAAGGGCCTGATCGGGAGCTCCCCCGCGGGCACGGCCCGGGTGGTGCGCCTGTGCCGCCGGGCCACCGGGCTGGACCTGTGGGCCAAGCTCCCCCCGGAGGGGGACGTGCTCGCGGCGGCCCGGGCGGCCGAAGGGGAGGGGGCGACCGCCATCTCGGCGGCCAACACCTTCCGGGGCCTGGCCATCGACATCCGTACCGGACGGCCCGTGTTCGCCAACGTCACCGGGGGGCTCTCCGGGCCGGCGATAAAGCCCTTGGCCCTGCGGCTAGTTTACGAGCTCTCCCGGGCGGTCCGGATCCCGGTGATCGGGATCGGGGGGATCGCGGGCTGGGAGGACGCGCTGGAGTTCATCATGGCCGGCGCCCACGCGGTACAGGTGGGCACCGGAAATTTTATCGACCCCCTTTGTGCCCCCAAGCTTGTCCGAGGACTAGAAAAGTTCCTCGCGGAGCGGGGGATGGAAAGCTGGGAGGAGGTCCGTGGCTGTGCTCACCGAGGCGGAATTCCTGGAGCTGCTTAAGGGGACCGGGGCCCTGCTCGAGGGGCATTTCCTGCTCTCCTCCGGGCTCCACTCCCCGCGGTACGTGCAGTGCGCCCGGCTTCTGCAGCACCCGGAGCTCGCCGCCCGGGCCTGCCGGGCCCTGGCCGAACGGGCGGGGTGCCTGGGGCCCGTGGATGCGGTGATCGGCCCGGCCCTGGGCGGGATCATCGTGGCCCACGAGCTCGCCCGGGCCCTGGGGGTGCGGGGGATGTTCGCCGAGCGGGAGGAGGGGAGGATGGCGCTGCGCCGGGGCTTCGGTGTCGCCCCCGGCGAGAGGGTCCTCATCGCCGAGGACGTGGTGACCACCGGCCGCTCGTCCCTGGAGGTGGCCGAGCTGGTGGCTGCCCTGGGGGGGACCGTGGTGGGGACGGCCTGCCTGGCCGACCGCCGCGTGGGAGGGGAGCTCCCCTTCACCCTGGTCTCCCTGGTGAGGCTGGAGATCGAGACCTACCCCCCGGAGGACTGCCCCCTGTGCCGCCAGGGGGTCCCGCTGGAGAAGCCCGGCAGCCGCCCCGGGGAGACACCGTGGAGGTGAGCCGGTGAAAAGCACGATGCTGGTGATCGCCCCCTGTCTCCTCTCCCCCTACACCGTGTACCGGGGGGCGGTGGAGAGGGACCTGGAGGCGGCGGCCGCGGTCCGGGGGCTGCTCGGGCGCCGTCCGGAGGTCGAGGTGCTGGCCTACCCCTGCCCGGAGTTCATCCTGCTCGGCTTCCCCCGGCCCCCGGCCACGGTGGAGATGTACAAGCGGCTGGGGTTGGGGGAGGTGGCGGCCCGGGTGGCGGCCTTCATCGAGCGGGTCATCGCCGAGGAAGAGCCCCGACGCGTCGTGCTCGTCGGCGTCAAGGGCTCCCCCACCTGCGCCGCCTTCACCACCACCTCCGGCGACCCAGGTACCTATCCCCACCACCTGATCGAGGAATTCAAAAAACTGCCCAAGGGGGAGCGGCTTGTCCTGGCGCGAAAGCTCGCCCGCCGGTTTTCGCCCGCGCCGGGCCCTGGTATCCTGTTTGGGCTATTGCGAGGGAAGGTAGCGGGCACCTACCTCGATTTCGACAAGGGGGATGCCACAGGGAGCGTCGCCGCGCTGGAGGCCGCCCTGGAAGGAGGGGGTTAGATGGCGAGGGTTCTGGGCATGGAAAAGCCGCTCATCGGGATGGTGCACCTCCTGCCCCTCCCGGGGAGCTACCTCCATCGGGGGGAGGGGCTGGACGAGGTGCTGGAGCGGGCCCTGGCGGACCTGGCTGCCCTGGAGGAGGGCGGGGCGGACGCCGCGTTGGTGGAGAACTTCGGGGACGCCCCCTTTCCCAAGCGGGCCTCCAAGACCACCGTGGCGCTCATGACCGCGGTGGTGAGAGAGCTGGTGGGGCGGGCCAGGATCCCGATCGGGGTGAACGTGCTGCGCTCGGATGGGGAGGCGGCCCTGGCCATCGCCGCCGCGGCAAGCGCCAGCTTCATCCGGGTCAACGTGTTCTCCGGGGTGGCGTTCACCGATCAGGGGATCATCGAGGGGGAGGCCCACCGGCTCCTGGCCCTGCGCCGGGCCCTGGGGGCAGAGGTGGCCATCCTAGCAGACGTGCACGTGAAGCACGCCTGGCACCCCCAACCCCTCTCCCAGGCGGCCCAGGACGCCGCCCGCAACCTGTCGGATGCCCTGATCGTCACGGGGGCCGGCACCGGCCAGCCTGCCTCGCCGCAAGATCTGGCGGAGGTGAAGGCCGCCTCTGGGCTTCCGGTGCTGGTGGGAAGCGGGATCACCCCAGAATCGGTGGAAAAGTTCGCCATGGCGGACGGGTTCATCGTGGGCACCGCGCTGAAGGAGGGGGGGCAGGTGGAGGGGGCGGTGGATCCGGCTCGCGTCAAGGCGGTCGCCGCCCGCATCGCCGCCCTCCGAACCCGATGAGCCTGCAAGAGCGGCCAACCGGTTGTGATGCCGAGCTATGCGGCGTTGGTTGAGGCGATGATCGCCGCCAAGGGCGATACCATGGCCTGTCCCACCACCGAGCAGTACGCCGCCATCACCAACGTGAACCCCGGGGTCCACGCCCGCCTGGCCGCGGTCCGGTACGGGTACCACTACTACTTCTCCACCATCTACGTCCCCCGGGAGGCGGGCTGCACCTCGGTGGAGGACCTGAGAGGCAAGATCTGGATCTACAACGATCCCGGCTCCACCTCGGGCCACAAGATCCCGCGGCTGCTCTTCGAGAAGCTCGGGATCACCTTCGCCGGCACGGTGGAGTCCGGCGGCCACACCGCCTCGGTGATCGCGCTCCTGGAGGGTCAGGGCGACTTCGCCACCGGCTCCGGCTCCCCGCCGATCAAGCCCGAGCATTGCACCGGAAGCTGCCTGCACCTCTGCCATTCCTGCCTCGAGGCCGGCGATGATCCCGTCGCATGCGCCGTCTTCGTGGACAAGTGTCTCGCCGCATGTGAGGCCCGCTGGGAATACGGCTTTTACCCGGAGCTCTGGGTCTGGGATCCCTGGAAGGACGAGCTCATGCCCGAGGAGCTGCGCGGCATAGTTAAGGACGTCCGCTACTCCGTCTCCAAGGCCACCAAGGCTTACGGTACCTATTGGGATATAATCCAGAAGATCGGGATCCTGGACACCATCGGTCCTATCCCCAACGGCTGCCTCGCATTCTCCGCCGGCTTCCCCAAGGATATCGAGGACAGGATTGTGGAGCCCGTCAAGTCCCATATAAAGACCGCGCGGGGCAGGGAGCTGTGGGGCGACCCGAACTTCTACGAATGGGACGACGTGGTGGAGATAGACGACTCCTTCTACGACCCATACCGGGAGCTGGTGGGGTATCCCATCCCGCCGAGGGAATAGACATCGACGTGGGTCCGGAGGTGAGGGGGAGGAACTTCCTCCCCCTCCCTTTTAAAATCGCGGGAAGATGACGCACCTGGTCGTAGAGCATCTCACCAAGGTCTACGAGCGGGGCCGGGTCCTGGCCCTGGATGATGTCTCCTTCGAGGTGGGAAAGGGGGAGTTCTTGGTGTTGATCGGGCTGTCAGGTTCGGGCAAGTCCACCCTCCTGCGGTGCATAAACCGGCTGGTGGAGCCCACCTCGGGGAAGGTGTCCCTCGATGGGGTGGAGCTCACCGCCCTCCCGCCCCGGAAGATGAGGTTGGTGCGGCGGCGGATCGGGATGATCTTCCAGCAGTTCAACCTGGTCAAGCGCGCCACGGTCCTGCAGAACGTGCTCGCGGGGCGGCTCGGGTACACCCCCACCTGGAGGAGCCTCATCGGTCGTTTCCCAAAAGGGGACCTGGAGCGGGCGAGACAAGCCCTGGAGCGGGTGGGGCTCCTGGACAAGATGTACGTGCGGGCGGACCAGCTCTCCGGGGGACAGCAGCAGCGGGTGGGGATCGCCCGCGCCCTGATGCAGGAGCCCGAGCTCCTTTTGGCGGATGAGCCGGTCTCGGCCCTCGACCCCGCCACCTCCCATTCCGTGATGAAGTATGTGGAGGAGATAAACAGGGAAGACGGGGTCACGGTGATCGCGAGCCTCCACTTCCTCTCCCTCGCCCGCCGGTATGGCCAGAGGGTGATCGCCCTGAAGGCCGGAAGGATCGTGTTCAACGGGCCGCCCGAGGAGATAGATGACCGCCGTTTCAAGGAGATCTATGGAGAGGAGGCCGAACAGGTCGAGGTCCGCTGAGGGAAAGGTTCCCCCCAGGGTTCGGCTCCTCTCGCTCCTTCTGGACTGGGCCGTTTGGGGTTATATGGCCTATGGGGTCGTTTACTTCCTCAACCATTACTGGTACAGGGTCCACGTGGATTGGTACGGGATCCTTACCTTGCCCCCTTGGGGTTGGGGGGCGGCGGCCGGGGGGACCCTGTTGGTCGCCCTCCTCAGCCGGGCCACCGGCAGGAGCGTGGGCCTGCGGGCGTTCGGGCTGGAACCGTCCCCGGGGAGCCGGGCCCTTTACCTCCTCGGGGCGTTGTTTTCGCTGGCGCTCTGTGGCGGAGGGGCCATTGGGGGGTTCGTTGTGGGGCGGGCCCTGGGGGGCCGCTTCGCCCCCGAGGCCCTGGCCGCCCTGGCTGTCGCCCTCGGGGTATCGATCCTTCTCGTCCGGTTCCCCCTCCCCGAGGGCCTTTCCGGAAGGGAACCCCGGCGTTCCCCGGAGATCGCCGTGGCCCCCCCGCGCCCCTGGTACAGGACCCTGTGGGGGCTCACCTCCCTTTTGGTCCTGGCGATGACCGCGGCCCTGGGCTGGCACATAACCGAGGCCAACCTTCAGGTGTTGATGGGGGAGGCGGGGAAGGCGAGGCGCCTGTGGGGCGGCTTCATACGTCCCGATTTCTCCTATTTCCTGGCCCCGGATCCCTGGCTAGAGGATTCCGTCCTGGGGGCCATCGTGGAATCGGTGTTGATGGCCCTTCTGGCCACGGTCCTGGGGGCCGCGGTGGCCTTTCCCCTGAGTTTCCTGGGGGCGCGGAACCTGATGGCGCGCAACCCGGTGGGGATGGCCGTGTATCGCCTTGTCCGGGGGTTCTTCAACGTATTCCGATCGGTCGAATCGGTCCTCTGGGCCTCGATCTTCGCGGTGTGGGTGGGATGGGGGCCGTTCGCCGGCACCATGGCCCTGCTCATCCACACCGTGGCCGCCCTGGGGAAGCTCTATTCCGAGCAGGCGGAGCACATCGACCCCGGACCCCTGGAGGC
>JAJOKL010000004.1 GCA_021129895.1 Candidatus Bipolaricaulota bacterium | reverse complement strand
GTGTTTCCGCTCCACGGGCGCAGGCCCATCCTTCGCATCAGCCTCCTCCTTTTACCAAATCAGGTCGGATCAGATGCCCCACACGAATCCTCGGCTCCCTCATCACCCCCTTGTGCTGTCGATATCACAAGAAAAAGTATACCGCGACGTGAGCCTCCGCGACAAGAGGCCTGAACCAACCGGAGGCAACGGTTGCCTCGGTTGCGGGTTATGCGCCTTCCCTCCCCTCACCCCTGCTCCTCCAGGGTGTAGCCGCAGGTGGTGCAGCGCCAAGTGATCTCGCCGGTAAACGGGTTCCATTTGACCGGTACCATAACCCCGTCCTCACAAGCGGGACAGGGGGGCCCCTCCACGCTGGTGCGCAGGGTGGCTTGCGCCTCCCCCCCGGCCTCCACCCTCACCCCCTCGGGGATGGTGAGCACGACCTGTAGCTCCTGCGGTCCGGACGCCCCTTGGATCGCGATCGGGCCTGCCAGGCGGATCTGGATCCCCCCGCCCCCCAACCCCAACAACACCACCAAGATGGCCGCCAACAGCCCCACCACCAACGTCAGCGCTATCGCCCCTAGCCACCGTTCCATGGATGTCCACCGTCCTTTCCCTCGAGTGTAACACGCGCCACTTGACATTACGCCACCAAAAGGGTTACAGTTTCGCGTCGAGCTTTATCTCAAACCTTAAGGGGGTGAAAGCGATGGTGAAGTTGCGAGACTTAAACACGGGTGGTCGCCTTTGTCCTCAGGGCGCTTTCTCCCCCTGTAGCTGTTGATCCTCCCTTAGCTTATCTGCCAGCTACCCGAACGCCAGCCTGGGTATGCGTTGGCGTAGGTGCTAATCGTCCATGAAAGGAGCTAATTTATGCGAATAGCTGAAAGTTTAATTGACATTATTGGAGAAACGCCGCTGGTGCGACTGTCCCGGATAGGCAACGGGGCTCAGGCAGTCATTCTGGGGAAGCTTGAGGCCCAAAATCCGCTGGGGAGCGTGAAGGACCGCATCGCCTGGGCCATGATCCGGGAGGCGGAGGAGCGGGGGGTCCTTGCGCCCGGCGGGGTGGTAGTGGAGCCCACCTCCGGCAACACCGGGATCGGCTTGGCCTTCGTGTGTGCCATCCGGGGGTATCGGCTTATCCTCACCATGCCCGAGACCATGTCCCGCGAGCGGCGGGCGATCTTGACCGCCCTGGGGGCGGAGATCGTGCTCACCCCGGGAGAAGAGGGGATGGCCGGGGCGGTGCGGGCTGCCCAGGAGTTGGCCGCCCGTTACGGCGCGTTCATGCCCCAGCAGTTCGAAAACCCAGCCAACCCAGCCATCCACCAGGAAACCACAGCGCAGGAGATCTGGCGAGACACCGAGGGCAGGGTGGACATCTTCGTGGCTGGGATCGGCACCGGTGGGACCATCACCGGGGTCGGTAGGGTGCTCAAGCAGAGGAACCCCAAGGTCCACATCGTGGGGGTGGAGCCAGCGGCCTCCCCGGTCCTTTCCGGGGGGAAACCCGGAGCTCACAAGATCCAGGGCATCGGGGCCGGGTTCGTCCCCAAGGTGTTGGAGCGGGACCTCATCGACGAGGTGATCGGGGTAACGGATGAGGAGGCCATGGAGACGGCCCGGCGCTTGGCGCGGGAGGAGGGGATCCTGGCCGGGGTCTCCTCCGGGGCGGCGGTGGCCGCGGCCCTCCGGGTGGCCCACCGAGCCGAGTCAGCCGGCAAGACCTCGGTGGTGATCTTGCCGGACACCGGGGAGCGGTACCTGTCCACCGGTCTTTACGGAGGTAGCGAATGATCCGGCGGATACGAGAGGACATCCGGGCGATCCTGGAGCGAGACCCGGCCGCTCGCCACCCCCTGGAGGTGCTCCTCTGTTATCCGGGGATGCATGCCCTGTGGGCACACCGGCTGAACCACTGGCTGTGGCGACACGGGTTGCGGCTTCTGGCCCGGTTCCTCGCCCACATCGTCCGCCGGCACACCGGGGTGGAGATCCACCCCGGTGCCCGGATCGGCCGGCGGGTGACCATCGACCACGGCATGGGGATTGTGATCGGGGAGACGGCTGAGATCGGGGACGATGTGCACATGTACTCCGGGGTGGTGATCGGCGGGGTGTCCCGGGAAAGGAGAAAGCGCCACCCCACCATCGAGGACGGGGTGATCATCGGGGCCAACGCGGTCCTGCTGGGGCCGATCCGGGTGGGGAAAGGGGCCAAGATCGGGGCCGGGGCGGTGGTGAGGGAGGACGTGCCTCCGGGGGCGATCGTGCTCCCGGGGGCTCCCCGGGTGATTCTAAAACCGGAGCGCACTGCCCAGCTGCACCAGCTTGAGGAGGTACATGTCGCCGGGACCGGGATTTAAGCAGGCCCCCTTGGCGGGTTTCGTCACCGGAAGGCCGGGCGTGAACAAGGCCCGCCTCCCCGGCAGGCAGCGACCCACCGCCACACGAGCAACGGCAGGAACGCCCTGTTCCCCTGGCGGGCGAGGCGGGCCTGCTCCGTCTCCGTCAGGAGCTCCCACTCGCCCCGCTCTAGCAGGTACCAGTCCATCACATCCACCATCTCCCATCACCTCCTCGGTAACGGGTTGGTAGGACATGTGGGCTGGCATTTAGGGTGCTCTCCACGAAAGGCCAGAGCAAGACTTATTTTACCGGGCTTTCCAGGGACGGGCAATATCCGAGAGCCCGCTGGTCAGCCTACCACGAACGCTTCCCCTTCCACCTCCCCTTCGAACCGGGCCAGGGACAGGCGGGCCAGGTCAGCGGACACCGTCCCGTGCTCGATGTAGTCCGCTAAAATCTCCGCCACCTTGGGAGCGATCATGAACCCGTGGCCCGAGTAGCCGTTGGCCTGGATGAAGTTCGCGAGGCCAGGGGTGGGCCCGAGAATCGGCTGGGCATCCGGGGTTACATCGTAAAAGCCCGCCCACTGCCGGAGCACTGTAAGCTGTCCCAACGCCGGCACGTGCCGGACCAGCTCCCTCAGGAACCGGCGCAGGAACCGGAGACTGGAATGCAAGTGGTAGCTCGGCCGTTCCTCCGGATCCCCGATCCCGCCCAGGATCTGCCCCTGGACGGTCTGGGAAAAATAGAGGCCGGTATGGAGGGAGATCACCATCACCTCGGTGATCGGCTGCACCGGCTCGGTGATCAGGATCTCGTGTCGGACCGGCTGATTGGGGAGCTCTATCCCGGCCATGCGGGCGATCTCCCCCGACCAAGCCCCGGCCGCGTTCACCACCACCCCGGGGGAGATCCGGCCGCGGCTCGTCACCACCTCGGCTACCCGATCTCCCCGCACCACCAGGTCAGTCACCTCGGTGAACTTCTCCAGCGTGACCCCGAGCCGTTTCGCTGCCCGCAGGTATCCCTCCACCACCCGGAACGGGTTGGCGTGGCCGTCGGTGGGACAGAAGGTGGCTCCGGCGATGGTGGTGGGGTCGAACAAGGGGAATATCTCCGGGACCTCCTCCGGGGCAAGACAGCGGGAGGGAAGGCCCAGCTCGTTCTGGAGAGCCACCGCCCGCCGCTGCAGCTCCAGTTCCTCCTCCGTTTCCGCCAGGATCAGGTAGCCTCCCTGCACGTATTCGATGTCCCAGTCGAGCTCCTGGGAGAGCTGCTCGTAGATCCGCACTGAGCCCATGGCCAGGCGGATGTTGGGGGCGGTGGTGAACTGTTGCCGGATCCCGCCGCCGCAGCGGCCGGTAGCCCCCGCCCCGGGGAACCTTCGTTCCAAAACCACCACCTCTCGCAGCCCCCGCTTGGCGAGGGTGTAGGCCAGAGCCGCCCCGGTGACCCCGGCCCCGATGATCACCACGTCCGCGCTACCCTTCATCATCCCCTCCCAAGAACAGGGTCACCGGCACCGGGGCCAACGGGGGCCGCACAGAAACGGCGCTGAACACCTGTTCCAAAGGTCGGCCGGTCTTCCGGGCCAGAATTTGGGCGACCAGCGGAAGGCACGTCCTCCCTTGGCAAGGCCCCATCCCCACCCGTAGGTGTCGCTTTAGCTCCTCTAGGGAGTCGTAGCCCTCGGCGATCGCCCCCTCCACCTGCGATACCGTTACCTCTTCGCAGCGGCAGACGATGGGATCATCTTGGGGAACGTGACGCGTGACGCGTGATGCGTGACGGGTCACAGTGGCCTCCTTATTGCCCTGACCTCCCACAAAAGCCCCTCTCCCGGGAGTTCCACGGTGACGAGCCAAGTGGTCTCGGCCCTGCGCGTTCGCACCACCGTGCCTCTTCCCAAGGGCTCCCCCGCCCGGGAGAGGAGCTCCACCTCCTCCCCCGGCTGGGGGACGGGCAGGAGCTCATGAGGCAGGGTCACCTTGGCGGTCCCACTGGAGAGATCCAGGAGGAAGATGGCGAGCCCAGGACACACCCCCAAGCAGGTGCCGCAACCGGTGCAGCGCTCAAAGTCCAGGACAGGGGGGTTGGTGATGGGATCGCCCACGGAGATGGCCCCCACCGGACACGCGTCCTCACAGGGGTTGCAGGGGATCTCCTCCACGCACTCGATCAGGGCGCAGGGGCCCCGCCCCAGTCGTTCTGGGGATGGGAGCCTCCCCGCCAAGTCCTGAGAAGACAGCACCCCGGTCTCCCGGAAGCTAGCCACAGGCCACCTCCTTCAGCAGGGCCCGGAGCTTTCCCTTGCCCTGGCGGGGCCGGGTCCCGAACGGCCCCGCCCGGAGTCGCTCCAGACTGGCCCGGGTTCCCGCTCTGGCCTGACCGATCTTTTTCCCCAGCTGGCCCAAAATGGCCAAGGCCGCAAGCCGCCCCTCCAGCATCGCCGTGGAGGCCTCCCCGATCCCCGCGCAGTCCCCGGCCCCGTACACCCCGGGAAGGGTGTTCCCCGGGAAGGGGGGGAACCGTTCCTCGGCCCCGGTGGCCACGATCAGTGCTTGGGCTTCGACGAGGTGCAAATCGTCCCCATGTTGGACAACGAGGATCCTCCCCCCATCCCTTGGATAGAGCCCGACCACCCGGGCCTCCCTAAGGACCTCTGTCTTCCCCTTCACTTCCTCCACCAGGGCCTGGGCGATGGAAAACCCCCCGGGTCCCGGCCCGTTCGGCCCGGGAGCCGAAGAACTTGTGGGTCTGCTTTATGAGCTGCCCACCCAAGTGCGGGTTTTCGTCCACCACCAAAGGACGCACCCCCCATTCCAGGAGGGTGTGGGCAGCGGACAGTCCGGCCGGCCCCGCCCCCACGATGGCCACTTCCACGGCCCGCCGCTTCGCCGGGGCGCGGTGGCGGGGACGGAAGCCGGGATCGATCGCCCCAGGCCCGGTTTGGGAGCACACCTCCATCCCCTCCCGCACCGGGGTCACACAGGCGCGCACGTTGGGGATACCGTCCACCGTCATCAAGCAGGAGGAGCACTTCCCGATGGCACAAAAGAGCCCCCTTGGGCTCCCCTGCTTGGTGTGGGAGAGGGCACGAACCCCGGCGGCGTGCAGTGCCGCGGCGATGGTCTCGCCCTCGTAGGCTTCGATCTCCCTGCCGTCGAAGGAGAAGGTGATCCTCTTCCCGCGCTTGAACTCCAAGATCGGATGGTGAACAAGCCTCATGTCGAGTGCCTCCCAAGGACAGCCAAACGGGAATTGAATTGGGGAAGTGGGCAGACCGACTGGAGGGCCGGGCAGCCCTCCTCACGTTCGATCCCCATGGCAATTATTCTTACGCGGTTCTCTCCTCGGGTTCAAGGCCTCCCCGGCGGACGGCTGGTGAAGTCGGCCTCTTCGGTAGGACTCGCTATGGTAGTCCCTCTGCGCTCCTTGGTACAATGTGCACATGAAAGCGAGCTTGACCGTGAGCTTGGTGCTCCTGGCCCTCACGCTGCCGGGGCTGGGGGAGCTGGCCGGCGGGTGGGCTGAGGCAGGTCAGGACCTAGCCTCTCTTCTTTCCTCCTACGCTCCGGTGGAACTGTACAGGCAGCGCCTCGCCCTGTGGCGATTGAGGGGGGGAGAACCGCCGGCGGTAGAGGCAGCCCTGGCTGGCCTCGCGGAAGTGCGGCAAGGGCTTGGCGAACTGGGGGAGCTGTTCCAGGCCCTGCCCGAAGGGGGACCGGCCTCCCTTGCCCTGCAGACGGCCTCCACCGTCCTCTCCCGGCTGACAGCCGTTCTCGGGGAAAAGGGCCCGAAGGCGGAGGAGCTGCCGGCTGGAGGGTTAGATGAGCTTATGGACGCGCTCGGGAAAGGGCGAGAGGCACTGGACGCGCTTCTTCTGGCGGCCACCGACGCCGCGGCTGCCGCCGGCGAGGGCTGGGAGTTTCAGACCGCTTTCCTGGCTCAGACCGTGCTCCTGTCCCCCTCCCCCATGTACCTGAGGATCCAGCAGGAGTGGGCAGTGTTCCTCCGCGATAACGCCCCCCCTTGGACCCCGGCTGGGGTCCTGTCCGCGCTGGAAGAACTCCTAGCGCTAGCCAACCGGAGGCTTTCGCCCGAGGAGGAGGAAGCCGCCCGGGCAGCGGCACAGGCCGTCCTGGACGGATTGCTGCACCGGGAGCCGGGGTAAAAATGGGGCGAGGGAGGGACACTTCGTCCCTCCCTCGCGGAACCGAGGCTCCCCGGGCGGGAAAGGGAGCCATAAAAGTGGGCCCAGTTTCCCACGTGCCCCGCCGATTCGAACGGCAACCTCACGGACCGGGGCAACCGGGCGGTCCCACGTCTTCATCCCCTCAGGCCCCGGTCCGGGGGGTCGGAAACCCCTCTCGGTCGGCACCACGCCATTGGGCACGTGGCCATCTCTCACTTAAAATACACTCCTGCCGGGGTGGGGGTTACAGGACGTGCGGCACCCTGCGGGGGGTGATTTGTCGGCCCGGAAGGGGACAGGGGGCCTATTCAGGCAGGCGGGCGATGCGCCAATACTCCCAAACGGTGGTGAGAAGCCGCTCGAAGTCCTCGGGCTTGGCCGGCTTGGTCAGGAAACCAGCCGCCCCGGAATCGTAGGCCCGCACCATCTCCTCCTCGTTGGTGGAGACGGTGAGCACCACCACCGGGATCTTCCGCAGGCGCTCGTCCTCCTTGATCTTGGCCAGCACTTCCATCCCCCCCACCTTCGGCAACCGCAGATCAAGGAGGATCAAGTTGGGCCGTGGGGCATCGGCGTATTTCCCCTTGCGGAACAGGAACTCCAGTGCCTCAGCGCCGTCAATGGCTCGGAAGAGCTCGTAACGGGCCTTCGTCTCCTTCTCCACCTGCTTCACCGACCGTTCGATGAGCTCGTAGTGGAGATCTTCGTCCTCCACCACCAGGATGATCATTCGGCGTTCATTGGGCATGCTGTTCCACCCCTTTTTTTCACGGGTACCTTGGGCAAGCTGAAGTAGAAGGTGCTCCCGCTTCCAACCTTCGACTCCACCCAGATCTTTCCTCCATGTTCCTCCACGATCCTCTTGCAAATCGCCAACCCGGCCCCCGTACCTTCCCTGTTACGATCCAGTTTCTCAAACAGCCCAAAGATCTTCTCCTGCCACTCGGCCTCGATACCAGGACCGTTGTCCCTAACGAACAAGAGGTAAGTGCCGCCTTCGCCTTCCCTCCATCCTATTTCCACTTCCGGTAAGGCCTTGTCGTTGAACTTGATCGCGTTGCGCACCAGGTTGGAGAACACCTCACCGATCATGGTGGGCACCCCCCACACCACCGGCAAGTCCTCCGCCACCCGGAGGTTGACCCCATGTAGCATGGGGCCTAGGTCCTCCAGCCGTTCTCGCACTACCCGCCGTAGGTCCACCCGCTCGAAGTCCGCCGCTCGGGGTTTGATGGAGGAGTAACGGGAGAGGTCATCCACCAACCGGTCCATGTACTCCAGCCTTCCCCGCATCTTCTCCAGGTCCTCCCGAACCTGGCTGGGGAGCTGTCCGTTGTAGTTGGAGAGGATGGTGGACATGAACCCCAGGGCGGTGACGAGCGGGCTGCGCAGGTCGTGGGACACCACGGTGGTGAACTCCCCCAGTTTGGCGTTCACTTCGGTCAGCTCTCGGTTGCGGGCCCGCAGCTCCGCTTCCAGCTTCTTGAGTTCGGTGACATCGGCGTAGTAATCGATCCTCCCTCCGGGGGAACCGTCATCGGCGCGGATGGGGATGGAGCGGTACTGGAGCACCCGTTCCTCCCGTCCCAGGCCTGGCAGCACCCGCAGGATGAGCCCTTCCACCTCGGTGCCCTGTTGATAGGCCTCGCGCACGGTGGCCCAAAACTCCTGTGGGTGCTCAAACACGTGAGTGAACATCTGGAGGGCCCGGGTGGCAGCCCGGCCGATGAGGTCATCCCGGGCGACCCCGAAGAACTCTTCCACCGCCCGGTTGGCCCACAGGACCTGCCCCTGCTGGTCCACCAGCAGCACCCCCAGGTCCATGGTGTCGATGCCCTCCTCGATGAGGAACCGGTACCGGGCCTGCTCGGCGGCCAGCTTCCTCTCCCAGGCCGCCACCTCCAGCCGATCCCTCGCCTCCAGCACCGCCACCTTGCCCGTGACCCGTTTGGCCTGCAGCTCCACAGGGATGGAGCGTTTCCCCTCGGACACGAACCTCAGCTCCACTCCCCGCACCTCTCCCCGCTCGAACAGGAGCTCCAGCTCCGCCTTGAACTTCCCGATGTCCTGGGGATGGACATATTCGGTGAGGTGAAGGGTCTTCTTATGGTTCCAGCCCAACAGCTCCCGGGAGGCCCGATTGCGGCGGATCACGTTCCCCTCTCGGTCGATGACGTGGACGATATTCAGGGAGTTCTCGAACACCTCTTCCCCGTAGCACACGTCGACCTTGCGGGCCACCCGTGAGGTATGAACGCGCCGGCGCCACAGATGCTCTGCCCCCAGGGCCACCAGGGCAACTCCGGCCAAGAGCAAGGCCGCCGCTGCCCCCACCCCGGGCGGTTGGCGTAAGAGAGCCGGGAAGATCAGCCCCAGGCTTCCACACAGGCCCAGGGCCGCGCCCCACCGCCCCACCATCCAGGCGGCCACCATCAGGGGGACGGAGGCCAGAAGAAAGCTTGCCCCCACCTCTAGCTTCCCCCCCCAGACGCCGAATACCCCGCCCAGGAGGGCATAGAAAATCAGCGCCGGGGCCCACCGGCTCCACCGAACCCTTCTTCTTCGCCTCATGTCCGGAATACCTCGGGAAAGGATGCCCGCCGGGCCGGTCCACTGCCAAGGACACCCATCACCGCCCCCTCCCAGTTTGTCGACCGAGCTAAATGATGACGGCCTCGTCCACCGACACGGCGGACGGTTCCATCAGGCGGCGCAGGTAATCCTCCTTGAGCACGTTTATCTTGCGGTTGTCCAAGGAGATGATGCCCCGGGACTCAAGCTCCCCCAGGGTGCGGATGGCGGTCTTGGAAGACACGCCGGCCATCTCGGCCAGCTCGCTGCGGGAGAGCTCGATCCCGGATCGCCCCAGGGCCAGGATCAGCCGGGCCAACCTCTCCTTGCTGGAGGCGTAGGAGCGTTCGGCGAGCTTGTTCTGAAAGGCCTTTATCTCCAAGGAAAGCCGTTCGAAGAACCGGAAGATGACCTTGGGATGATGTTCCAGGAAGTAGAAGAAGTCCCCCCGTTCGATGAAGCCCACGGTAGAGGGCGCCAAGGTCTTGGCGTAGGCGTTGTGCACACCCTTATCGAACAGGGTGGTCTCCCCCAACAGCCCCCCCGGGCCCACGATCTTGAGGATCTGGGATTTGCCCTTAGCGGAGCGCTTAACCACCTTGACTGCACCGGCGAAAACGAGATAGAACCCGAACGCAGGCGCCCCCTCCATGAAGATGAGCTCGTCCGCTCCGTAATCGATCCTTCGTACCAGCTGCCCGAGCTTGTCGACATCCTCCGGCTTCAGGTCCGCGAACACCTTGAAATCTTTCAGTTCGAGCATCCCCCTCACCCGGATCGCAGTCTACCGGATTTCCCCCATGCCCGTCAAATGTTCTTGACTTGCCCGCCCGGGGCCATAGAATTGCGGTGTCGGCCGGGGTGGCGGAATTGGTAGACGCGCTGGACTCAGGATCCAGTGGGGAAGTAACCCCCGTGTGGGTTCGAGTCCCACCCCCGGCACCAAGAGGGCGCCCCAGCTTCCTTAGGCCGGGGCGCTTTTTCGTCCCCCCAGGCGGGGATGTTGACCCCCGCGGCCAGACGCGGTAAGATTGGGTGCCACATAGCGGGGGACCAGCTACCCGGGATCCCTGCAGGCAAAAAGGAGCCCGAATGAGCTTGACCGAAACCTTGACCGCCTTGAACCAGAAGGAGCTAGCCCTGGCCGATGTCGTGGCCTCCCTTTGGAAGAGGATCGAGGAGCGAGAACCGGAAATCCACGCGTTCATTCGGCTCGCAGACCCCGAAGCCCTCATGAGGCGGGAAGAAGCGCTTTCCTCCCAGCCGCTACGCGGCTTGCCCATCGCGATCAAGGACAACCTGACTACGGTGGACCTTCCTACCACCTGCGGCTCCAAGAGCCTGTCCGGCTTCAGACCCCCGTTCGATGCCACCTGTGTGACCCGGCTCAAGGCCGCCGGGGCCCAGGTGCAGGGGAAGACCAATCTGGACGAGTTCGCCATGGGTTCCTCCACCGAACACTCCGCGTTCGGCTCCACTAGAAACCCCTGCGACCCGGACCGGGTCCCGGGGGGCTCCTCGGGGGGGAGCGCGGCGGCGGTGGCCGCTGGGGAGGCACTGGCCGCCCTGGGCACCGACACCGGGGGTTCGGTCAGGCAGCCTGCGGCCCTGTGCGGGATCGTGGGCTTGCGGCCCACCTATGGGCGGGTCTCCCGCTGGGGCCTGGTGGCGTTCGCCTCCTCCTTGGACACGGTGGGGGTGCTGGCGCGGACCGTGCGGGATGCGGCCCTGGTCCTGTCCATCATCGCCGGCCACGACCCTAAGGATGCCACCTCCTTGCCCCTCCCCCCGCATGATTACACGGAAAACCTAGAAACTAAAGATCTTCAGGACCTGAAGATCGGCCTTCCCCGGGAGTACGTGCCGCCAGGACTCTCCCCGGCTGCCCGGGGACTGGTGGACCGGTGGTGTCAAGCCCTCCAGGAGCTGGGGGCGGAGGTGGTGGAGATCTCCCTGCCGCTCACCGAATACGCCCTCCCGGCCTATTACCTGGTGTCCTCGGCGGAGGCCTCGGCCAACTTGGCCCGCTACGATGGGGTGCGGTACGGCCTCCGGGTGCCCGGAGAGCTGATGGCGGAGATGATGGCCGCCACCCGCACCGCCGGCTTCGGCCGGGAGGTGAAGCGGAGGATCATGCTCGGCACCTTCGCCCTGTCCGCAGGCTATTACGACCAATATTACGGCAAGGCCCAACGGGTCAGGACCCTGATCGCCCGGGAGTTCGAGGCCGCCTTCCAGGAGGTGGACCTCATCCTCGGGCCCACCTCCCCCACCCCGGCGTTCCGGCTGGGGGAGAAGGCGGATCCCCTCTCCATGTACCTGTCGGACGTGTTCACCCTGCCCTCGGCCCTGGCGGGCCTGCCGGCCATCTCCATCCCCGGGGGGGAGGTGGAGGGGCTTCCGTTTGGCCTCCAGCTCATCGCCCCAAGACTCGGGGAGGAAAAGCTCCTGAGGGCCGCCTACGCCCTGGAGGCCGCCCTTTCCGCATGACCCACTCCCCTGAGGCGGCCCCTAGGGTTGCAGGGTTGCGGCGTTGAAGACCACGAGGAGGTGAAACATGGCGGATGTACCCCTCATCCCGAGGCGGATCCTGTTCGGGGATCCCGAGCGGTCCTTAGTCAGGCTGAGCCCCGATGGGCGCTGGATTTCCTTCCTCGCCCCCTGGGAGGGAGTGCGGAACGTGTGGGTCGCCCCCGCGGAGGAACCCGAGGCGGCCCGGGTCATCACCCGGGAGCGGGAGCGCGGGGTGTTCTCCTACCACTGGGCCTACGACTCCCGGCACATCCTCTACCTCAAGGACCGGGGCGGGGACGAGAATTTCTGTCTCTATCGGGTGGAGCTCGAAAGCGGCGAGACCCGGGCCCTCACCCCCGAGGAAGGGACGCAGGCGAGGCTAGTCCATCTGAGCCCCCGGCACCCGGGGAGGATCTTGGTGGCCCTGAACGAGCGGGACCCCCGCTTCCACGACGTCTTCTCATTGGACCTCGAAAGCGGCGCCCGGGAACTGGTGCTCCGGAACGAGGAGGGGTTCTTCCAGTTCCTGGCTGATGATGCCCTTGAGGTACAGGTGGCCCTGCGGTTCCTTCCAGACGGGGGGTTCGAGCTCCTGGCGCTGCGGGACGGGGGGCGGGAAGAACTCGCCCGGATAGGGCCCGAGGACGCCGCCGCGACCCAGCCCGTGGGCCTGGACGCCGAGGGGAGGACCCTGTACCTCGTGGACTCCCGGGGCCGGGACACCGCGGCGTTGGTAGCTTTGGACTTCGAGTCAGGAGAGTTCCGGGAGCTGGCCGCGGACCCCCGTTGCGATGCTCAAGGGGTTCTGGAGCATCCCCTGACCAGGAGACCCCAGGCGGTGGCCTTCGACTATGACCGCCGCCGCTGGGAAGTAGTTGACGGGGAGATCGTCGAGGATTTCTCCCGGCTTTCCGCCCTGGTGGACGGGGAGCTGGAGGTGCTATCCCGCTCCCTGGACGACCGCCTGTGGCTGGTTGCTTACGTCCGGGACAATGGTCCCACCCTCTACTACCTCTACGACCGCGAGGCAAGAGCAGAAAAATTCCTGTTCTCCGACCGGCCGGAACTCGAGGATTACACATTGGCGCGGATGTACCCGGTGGTGATCGAGGCCCGGGACGGACTTAGGCTGGTGAGCTACCTGTCCCTTCCCCCCGGGGAGGACCGGGGCGGAAGGCCCGAGCGGCCCTTGCCCATGGTCCTATTCGTCCACGGCGGTCCCTGGTGGCGGGACAAGTGGGGCTTCAACCCCTGGCATCAGTGGCTCGCCAACCGGGGGTATGCCGTCCTGAGCGTGAACTTCCGCGGCTCCACCGGCTTCGGGAAATCCTTCGTCAACGCGGCAAATCGGGAGTGGGCGGGTAAGATGCACCAGGACTTGATCGACGCCGTGGAGTGGGCCGTCCGGGAGGGGATCGCCGAGCGGGAGCGCGTGGCCATCATGGGGGGAAGCTACGGGGGCTACGCCACCCTGGTGGGGCTCACCTTCACCCCGGAGGTCTTCTGTTGCGGGGTGGACATCGTGGGGCCCTCGAGCCTGGTGACCCTGCTCGAGAACATTCCCCCGTACTGGATGCCCATGCGGCCCCTCCTCTCCGTGCGGGTGGGCGACCCCCAGAACCCAGAGGACCGGGAATTCCTTTGGGACCGCTCCCCCCTGAAGTACGCCGATCGAATCCAAAAGCCCCTGCTCATCGGCCAAGGGGCCAACGACCCCCGGGTGAAAAAGCAGGAATCGGACCAGATCGTCCAGGCCCTGCAGGGCAAGGGGATCCCGGTGATCTACGTCCTCTATCCCGACGAGGGCCACGGCTTCCTGCGGCAGGAGAACCGCCTTTCCTTTTCCGCCATCGCCGAGGCCTTCCTGGGGAGGTTCCTGGGGGGGCGGGCCGAGCCCATCGGGGACGACTTCCGGGGCGCGAGCCTCACCATCCCGGTGGGGGCTGAGGAGCTCCCCGACGTGGCCGCCAGCTTGGCCGAAGGGGGCTGATCGGAGGTCAGGCGGCTAGGATCCCCAAGGCGACGAACAGGGCGGAAAGGAGCCACAGACGCACCACCACCTTCGGCTCCGGCCAGTCCGCCCCCGGGAGGAGGTGCCGCCAGGGGACCTCCCCCTCCTCCAGGTGGTGGTGCAGGGGGGACATCTTGAGGAGCCGCACCCCGGCGAGCTTGAAGGAGAGGACCTGGACGATCACCGACAACGCCTCCAGCACGAACAGCCCGCCCAGGATGGGTAAGAGGAAGACAAGGCCCCCGGAGAAGGCGAGGCCGAACAGGAGCCCTCCCAGGCCGAGGGAGCCCACGTCCCCCAAAAACGCTCCGGCAGGATAGGCGTTCACCCACAGGAAGCCAGCCACCGCCCCGGCCGAGACCAGGGCCAAGCCGAAAAGCTCCCCTTGGCCCCAGAGGAGGGGCACCAGGCCAAGCAGCACGATGCCCGTGGCCCCGGGGGCCAGGCCGTCCAGGCCGTCGGTCAGGTTGACCGCGTTGGTGGTGCCCCAAAAACCAAACAGCAACAGTAAGAAGGCCGCCCAAGGGGGGAGGGAGCCTAGGAGGAGGCGGGCCTGGGAGAAGGGGACCACGAGCTCCACCCCCTTCAGGGCCGGGAAGAAGAGGAACAGGACCGCGGCCGCCCCCAGCCCCAGAAAGAGCTTTTGGCCCGGGGAAAGGCCTTGGGAGGAACGGCGCCGCTGCGAGAGGAGATCGTCCCACAGCCCGATCCCCCCGGCCAGCCAGGCGGAGGCCAGGGCGAATCCCCCCCGAGCACTGAAAGCCCCGCCCAGGGCCCACCACAGGAGGGCGCCGGCGGAGAGGCCGAGCAAGGGGACGATCCCGACCATGGTGGGGGTGCCGGCCTTGGCCACGTGCCCCTGCGGTCCCTCGGGGCGGATGTACTGCCCGGCCCGCAGGCGCCGGGCGAAGTGGTAGCTCCCCCAGGCCACCAGGGGGAACTCCAACAGGGCGATGACCAGGACCGGCCAGCCCATCTACGCCTCCACCGTGAGGGAACCCAGGTCCCGGGGGTAGCGGGTGAGGAGTTCTGCCCCGTCCTCGGTGATGAGCACCGTGTCCGAGTGGCGGAAGCCCCCCAGCCCCGGCACGTACACCCCGGGTTCGATGGAGAACACCTGACCCGGCCGCATCTCCCCGGCGGCGAACGCGTCGATGTACGGTGGCTCGTGCCCCTCCCAGCCCAGGTGGTGACCGGTATGGTGACGCAGGGAGCGTCCCAGGCCCTCGGCGAGGAGCACCTGCCTCACCCGCCGGTCCACCTCCCGCAGGGGGACCCCGGGGCCGCAGGCCGAGAGCCCCGCCTCTTGAGCCTTGAGCATGGCGGAAAAATGGCGGGCCTGCTCGGAAGTGGGCTCCCCCAGGATCAAGGTCCGCTCAAGCTCCACCGAATACCCCCACACCTGCACCGCCACCCCAGTGATGATCACGTCCCCCACTTCCAGCTTCCGGTCCTGGCTCATGGCATGGGCCCGGTCCGCTCCCCGGAGATCCTGAGGAGCTCGATCTCCTCCGGGGATTTCTCCTGCCAGCACCTCGCTACCAACCCTGGATCCACGACCAGTTCCACCCCGGGGAGGAGTTCCTTGAGAGCGGGGGAAGGGGCCCCGGATACTCGTAGTAGCGCCACACCTCCTCCAGGGTGGGGACCTGGGCTGCCGCCTCCCACTCCACCCCCGGCACGAACGCGAACGGCCCGCCCCGCTGGGGGACCACCAGGGCGAAGGGGCGCTCGGTGGGCAGGGCAAAGTAGCCGGTGAGCCAAACGATGGCCCGGGGTGAGGTGATCACCGCCGCCTCCGCCCCCCGAGAGGAAAGTTCCTCTCTGGCGCCCGAGCCGGGCCCAGAAAACCTTCAATCCTAAAGCTTCAGCCGCCATTCGCCCTCGGTCTCAGCCAGCGCCTCCCGCACCTCCCCGGCCCGGTCCTCGGCCAGGGCCACTTGGAGGGCCTGGAACAGTTGGTACCCCGAGATGAGGGTGATCCCGTGCTCCCGGCAGCCCCGGCGCACCGCCTCTGTCCACTGGAGGCCCCGCCGGCGGGGATCAAGCCGCGGCTCGGCCACCGCCACCAGTACCCCATGCACCTCCCGCCCCTCCTCCGTCGCCAGCCGATCTAGCTCGAGGAGCAGTTCTCGATACGGCTCCGGGCCCACCGGGCCGGAGAGGGACAGGGCCGGTCTGATGAGGAGCTCCCGCTTCCCCGCCTGGGCAGCCAGGAACCGCTCCCCGTGAGGGGCAACCGAGCAGTCCAGCCGCTCCAGAGCTAGCTTAACTGCCGCCCTAAGGCCGGCCAGGCCCCGGGGATAGAGGAGCCCCCGCAGCCCGGAGACCTTTTCCAATCGCTGTTTGATCCCCAAGGCCTCCTCCTCCAGCCGCCGGCGCTCATCCTCAAGCTGAGAGAGCTTGGCCGAAAGCTCTTCCTCCTCCGGGAGGGAGTAGTGGGAGAGCCAGTCCGGCCCCTCCTCCGGCAGGGGGCTCTCTAAAAGCTCGACCAGGGCCGGGAGGAGGAGCTCCCAGGCCCGCCGAGGGTCTGCCCCGGGGAAGGCGGGCAAAAACAGGATCCGCCCCGTCCCCACCGGCAGGTCCCACGCTACCGCGTCCCCCACCCGGTTGGTGACCAGCACCCGCCCGAACGCGGAAAGGGGCGCCCCCAGGGAGCTTGCCAGCACCGCTTGATAGCCCAGCGGTCGGAAGGACTCGAGGTAAGGGGTCAGGGGATGGGCAGCTTCCACCCAGGCGATGTCCCTCCCCCGGCGGGGCACGAACCTAAGCCCTTGGGGCAATGCCAGGTGATGGGGATCGGCCACCAGGGATAGGTGCGGCAGCAATGAATAAGGGGTGATCCGCCGGGGCGGGTTGCCTGCGATCTCCAGCTCCTCCTCCTCGGGCCGAACCCGCACCACCAGCAGCCCGCCGCCACGCTGCAACAGGTCCGAAAGTTCGTCCCGGCGCAGGGAGAGCAGGCGTTCCAATGCCCTGGACAAGCCCAAATCCCGGCCCGGGTAGATCCGCCAAATGCCCTCCCCTTCCAGCTGGGCGTGGCCGCGCCAGAGTTGGGGAACCGCCTCCGGATCCCAAAGCACCGCGTCGTAGCTGGCAAGGGATTCGGCGGAGAACAGCTCCGCCCGTTCCAGTTCCGGCCCTTCCAGTTCCCATCCGATCGAGATGATCCTCATGGGCAAACCATTGTACGGACGCTGCCCGGCAGGCTCCAAAGGGGATAAACTCCGGGCATGCACTGGGGAGAGGTGCCTACCCGTTGGGGATGTTTCTACGCCGCCTGGGACGGACGGGGCTTCTGCACCCTACGCTTCCCCGGCTTCCCCCCGCCGGCGCCGCTCGTCCGGGGCGGCCCCTTCCTCGAACTTGGCCGGCAGCTTGATGCCTATTTTTCCGGGAAGACGCAGGCGTTCTCCCTGCCCCTGTCCCTCGCCGGGACGCCGTTTCAGCTGGCGGTATGGGAGGAGCTGCGCAAGATCCCTTATGGGCAGGTGGTCAGCTATGGGGAACTCGCCGGCAGGATCGGCCATCCCCGGGCGGCCCGGGCCGCGGGCGGGGCGGTGGGAGCGAATCCCGTGCCGATCCTTGTCCCCTGCCACCGGGTGGTGCGGGCCGATGGGGGGCTGGGCGGGTTCGGCCCCGGCCTTGAGTGGAAGCTCAAGCTGCTGGAGCTGGAAGGGGCGATCGGAAAGGGACCCGGCCGCCTCCCCGGCGGCCGGGTCCCCAGCGCGGCTCCCGCGGAGGCCTAGGAGCCTCCCTCCAGCGCCTCGATGGTGGTGAGGTAGTAGACGATCCTCACGTGCTCCGAGTAGGCATAAGCCTGGCCGACCCGGAAGTTGATGGAGGGGACGAACGGGCCGGTGTAGCCCTCGGGGATCCCCACCACGAACGGGTTGGTGGGCGGGCTCACCATCAGCTGCCGCAGATGCACGAACCCGGCCGAGCGCTCCAGATCCCCGTCGCCATCGATGTCCAGCCGCAGGTCGAAGTGGATGGATTGGGCGTTCCTGACCTGGAACGTGTAGGTGATCCAGTTTGAGGTCACCACGCCTTCCAGCACCATCCTCCAACCCTCGCTGACCGGCTCAGGTACCAACCCCAGCGGGGCCGGCCCCGCCGCGGTGGAAAGGTTGACGAACTCCCCGTCGGTGCGCAGCTCCAGCCGGTAGGCATGGGCGGTGGTCCAGGTGGAGGCCCCGTTCACCGTGATGTTCCAGGAATCAGTGCCCCAGACGTAGATGCCCGGCACCCCGCCCATGGGCGGCATCCCGGGCGGGCCCACCACCACCTGCACCGGCTGGCTGGCCTGGGAAGTAGCCCCCTGGTTGTCGGTCACGTACAGGGTGGCGGTGTACACCCCCGGCGCGTAGTAGGTGGTGGTCACCACCGGGCCGAAGTGGTCCACCGCCCCATCCCCGTCCAGATCCCACTGGTAGCTGGTGATCGTGCCGTCGGGGTCGTAAGAGGCGGAACCATCGACCGTCACCGCCATGCCCACCAGGGGAATGGCCGGGGAGACGGTGAATTGAGCCACCGGCGGCTGGTTGGGCGCCGGCGCGGTCACCGTCACCGGCTGGGTGATCTCCCCGGTAGCCCCATCGTCGTCGATCACCTGTAGTCTCACCGGGTACACCCCCACTGCCATGAACCGGTAGTAGACCACCGGGCCGGTGGCGTCGATCGTCCCGTCGGCGTTGAAGTCCCAGCGGTAATCGGTCACGGTGCCGTCAGGATCGTAGGAAGCCGTGGCGTCGAACTGGATCCACTGCCCGGGCTGGGGGCTAGCAGGGGAGAAGGTGAACTGGGCCACCGGCGGTTGGTTCATCGCCAGGGGGGTGAGGGTCACGTTCAGGGTCCGGGTGCGGCCGCCCATGATGTACACCCGGGCCGAGTAGTCCTCGTACCCGGTCTTGCGGATCAGCACATCGTGGAACCCCTGGACCAGGTTCACTGACTTGGGGGTCCAACCCCGGAACACCCCCTCCACGTACAGCCGGGCCAGCGGCGGGTTGGTGCTCACCTGCAGGGTGCCATAGGCCGGCGGGGCTCCGGAAACCACCTCGAAGCCGGTGAAGTCAAACGCCCGCTCCTCCTCAGGGACCGCGGCGTCGATCATCGCCTTCACCTGGTCCAGCTGGGACACAGCTTGGCGGCCGGCCGGGGAGCAAGCGAACTCCGACCCGGGGGCGAAGCCCCCGAAGAGCTGGACGATGGCGTCCACGGGCTGTTTGGTGGCCACGATCTGAAGCCACTCCGTGCCCACCGGCGGGGCCACCCGCAGGTAATCCGGCATCCCGGGGCCGGGGACGGTGTGCTGCCCTGCCGTGACGTGATTGTCCATCTCGATCTGGTTAGGGAAAATCAGGCATACCCCATCCGGGGAGATGTCCCAGATGTACACGTAGGCATCCTGGTTGACCTCGAAGTGGATGGTGATGTGCTCACCCAGGACGTAGACGGGCTTGTCCACCCAGATGCTGACGGTCAACCCCTCATCCGGGGGTTCGATGATGATCCCCAACGGCTCCACCTGGGGGAATCCCACTACCCCCAAGGTGACAAGCAACAATCCCAACAGCGCCAACTTCTTCATCACTACCTCCTTTCCGGACTCAGTGCCAGCCCCACGATCTGCTGGATCAGGGCTGGCGATAGCTCTGCGAGCAGGCGGTCCACCAGGTCGGCCGGCAGCAACCAGCCTCGTAGCCGCAACAGCCGCTCTTCCACCTCTCTCGCCATGCTTACTGCATCGGCCGGGCTTCCCCCCGCCACCAAGAAATCCCCGATGGCCCAAGCGGTCTCCAACACCAACTTCGCCTCGGGTAGAGGCCCGGGCTGGGGGGCGCGCAGCACGGACGGCTGGGCCTCCCCCAGGGGCATAAGGAGGACCCCCTGCCGCTGAAACACCTGCTGGGTGGTGTCAAGTAGTCTGATCCGCAGCTTCAACACCCCCGCCACCTCCGACCAGGGCCTGCCCAGCCGGAGCCCCTTCAGAGCCGCGTTCAAAAGTGGGTCCAAGATGTATCCCCCTGCCAGGGCGTGGTTGAGTATCCCCAGCGCATCCTCCCCATCCGCCTGGGACAGCTCCGCCACCTCCTTGAGGAAGGCCAGGGCCACCCCAGGGGTGAGGCGGGCTTCCTGCATGGCGGCGATCAACTCCCCGGTCAAGGACTGTTTCAGGTCAGGGGGAGCGGGCAGGGTCTGGAGAAGCTCCAGTACCTGATCGGGGGTGGCAGGTGGGGCCAAAGGAACTTGGGCCCAACCGAGCCCTCCCATCAGGAGGACCAGCCCCACCAGGCCCCAGCTCCTCACGCTCCACCTCCGGTCCCCACGTAGCGCACCGATGCGTACTCCCCGAAGCTGCGCACGTACTCATCCGCCTGCGGATCCTGTCCTACCCACCTGCCGTCCACCAAGAACGCGTACGCGTACCGGCCCGGCGGGAGTTCCAACACCGCTGTCCAGATCCCGTCTCCATCCGGATCTGTGAGGGGGATGGGTTCCCAGGCGGAGAAATCCCCCATCACCGCCACCGAGTGGGCCTGGGGATTTACCACGGCGAACAGGGTGCCCGCCTGGGCGGACAGGGGCAGAGGGGAGGGGGCGAACATCCTACCCAGCGCGAACCCGAGGATCAGGGCGAGGGAAGCCGCCCCGGCCAGTGCCCAGCGGGGGGAGAAAGTGAGCCCCCACCGCCCCTTAAGGCGCTGCCACAGGCTGGGTTGGGCGGCGCGCTGGGCGATGGCCCGCATCACCCGCTCCTCCAGGCCTTCCAGCCCCTCCCGGGCCGCTTCCGCTTCTTGGGCCAGAACCTCTCGGATCCGTTCCTCCAGGTCACTGGACCACATCATGTATCACCCCTTGTTCAGCCAGGCGCATCTTCACCAGTGCTCGCCCCCGATGCAGCCGGGTTTTCACCGTGCCCACCCGGAGGCCGAGCACCTGTGCGATCTCCGCCAGGTCCATCTCATGCCAGTACCGCAGGATCAGTGGTGCCCGATACGAGTCGGGCAAAGACCACACCGCTTCCTTCACCGCCTCTTGCATTTCCTCTTTCCACACCACCTCGGCCGGATCCGGGAGCCGACCGGGGGAGGGTTGGGGGTCAGGGCGCCGTCGCTTGCGCAACATGTTCTTCGCCACATTGGCGGCCACGGCGAACAGCCAGGTGGAGAACTTGCGGGAGAGGTCGTAGTAGTGGAGGCGCTCGTAGGCCCGGATGAACGCTTCCTGGGTGGCGTCCTCGGCATCCGCTCGATTGCGCAGGATGGCGAGTGCCACCCCGAACACCGCCTCCTTGTAGCGCCTCACGATCTCCCCCCATGCCTCAAGGTCACCCTCTAGGCTTCTCTGCACCAGCTCCAGTTCACCGAGAACCAACCCCGCCCTCCTTCCACCCCAATATACACCCAGCGGCCCGGGGGGTTCCCCCCGGACAGCCGTCACCCTTGCGCCGGACGGACCCACCCTCCCCCACTTCCTCCGGTCCTCAGAGACACAGGTGGCGACAGCTAAGGTAACGGTGCAATCTTGCGTGTAAGGAGGGAAGAGATGATCAGGAAGTTATTGGCGGGAATGCTGCTGTTGAGCCTGGCCATCGGGCTTTCGGCCTGTAGAGGTTTTTTCACCCAGGCCCCGGTGGCGGTGCTCATCTATGAGCCGGAGAGGACTTACGAGGCCCCGATCAGGATCACCTTCGACCTGTCGGGCTCCCGGGACCCGGATGGGGAGATCGTGGCCTGGACCCTGGACTTCGGGGACGGGACGCCGCCGGCCACCGGCACCGACGTCACCGTCCCGGTGGAGCACACCTACCAGGCCGAGGGGACCTACATCGCCACCCTGGAGGTGAAGGACAACGCGGGCCAGAAGGACCAGGCCTCGGTGGTGATCACGGTGCTGGCGCCGCGGGTCTACTTCTCCTCGAACCGCAATCTCGATTGGCAGATCTTCCGGGTGAAGCTGGACGGCACCGAGGAAGAGGGGCTGCGGTTCGATGGCATCACCCCGGCCCTGAACTGGAACACTCGGGACAAGCTGGCCGTGTCCTTCTGGGACGAGAGCGGGAGCGATTGGGACATCGGGGTGGCGGATGTGAGTGACCTGGCCCTGGAGCACCTGGACGTCCAGACCTACTCAGAGATCCAGCCCACCTGGTACTACGACGGGACCAAGCTCGCGTTCGCCTCGGATCAGGCCGGAAACTGGGAGATCTGGACCGTGGACTATCCCTGGGGCATCGCCACCGCGGTCACCCAACTCACCGTACAGACCCCGGCCTGGGCCCTAGCCCCGGCCTACTCTCCGGTGAACGGGGACCTGGTGTTCGTATCCAACAAGGGCTCGGGCGGGCCGGCCAAAGGCGGCTCGGCTCTTTGGATCTGGCGAGAGGGGGCGGCCGCCCCGGAGCTCCTCTTTGACTCCGGTGGCCACGATGGGGCCATCGATCCAGGCCTTGGGATCGTGGCCGGCCTCCCAGCTGGAGGCGGCCTTTCCACCCCGGCCTGGTCCCCGGACGGGACCAAGATCGCGTTCACCTCGGACCGGGGGGGCGGCCGCGGCGGCCTGGACATCTGGATCTTGGACGTGGCCACCGCCACCGCTCAAAACCTAAACGCTTACTCCGGTGGCTCACCCAACACGACCGCGGACGAGTTCGATCCGTGGTGGGTGGAGACCGGGGACGCCATCGCCTTCGTGCGCGATGTGGGCGGCGGAAGCTATCAGATCTACCTGGTAGACCTGAACACGGGCACCGTTACCCAGCTCTCTAGCGCCGCTGACTCCATCATCGGGCCTGCGGACGGAGCCCCGTAAGGGGGATTGAAGGGACAGGAAGCGTTCCCGGCCGGCCCCGCCGCCCTCGGCGGTGGGGCCACCTTCCTTTTTATCGCCCTCCACGCCGTCGGAAGGCGCCCCCCACCCCGGCCAGGACCCCTGCCAGGAGGAGGGCAGGTGCGTCCCCCCAGCGGACGAACGGGGTGCGGCCTTGACAGAGCGGCACCGCAATCTCAAAAGTCCCTTCGTCCCCGGGGGGCAGTGTCCCCAGCGAGCGACCTCTCCCATCAAAGCCGCCAGTGACCCCGGTCTGGGCTGCCTGCAGGAGGGCACGGCCACACTCGGCCGCCCTGAGCGCCCCCATGGCGAAGTGCTCACGGAGAAAGCGGCTCCTTCCGAACCAGGCATCGTTGGTGGGGACGATCAACACCGGGGCTCCTTTCGCCGCCAGGCCTCTGGCCAGGCTGGGGAACTGGGATTCGAAACAGATCATGATCCCGTACGGCCCAAGAGGCTGAGGTCCGGCCCCTGGGACGAGATCGTAGGGAAGCAGGCGCGCAAGCAACGGCCCCAGGCCCAGCGCCCGCCACAGCCCCCGGGCGGGGAGATACTCCCCGAACGGCACCAGCCGCACCTTGTCGTAAGCCCCTGCCACCTCCCCGCTGGGGCGGATGAGGAGGACGGAATTGAAGACCCCCTCCTCCCTCCTCACCCCGGTCCCCACCAAAAGATCACAGGATAGCCGGCGGGCCGTCTCCCGGAACGGGGCGAGGTACTGGGATTCCTCAAGAAGGAAGGCAGGGAGGGCGTTCTCCGGCACCACCACCAGATCCACCGGGCCCTGGATCCCGGAGAGGAGCTCCCGGTAGCGAACGAGGAGCTGGGGGAGGTTTTCCCGGTCCAGTTTTTCCTCCTGCGAAAAGCCCGGCTGCACCAATGTCACCCGCAGCTCCCCCGCCGCCTCCGCCACCCCACCATCGCCCCCAGCACGGCGAAAAACAGCGCCCCGTACAGGGAAAGGGAGAGCCAAGCTGGGACGGACAGCGCCCCCAGGAACGGCCATAGGACCAGTATGGGGGAAAGCTCCAGCAGGAAGAATAGAAGTCCACCGGCGAGGCCCCACAGGAACCCGCGCTTTAGGCCCGATCCCCTCAAGGCCAGGAAGAACGGGGCGGGGGCAAGCCAGGCCAGCCACCCCCAGCCCGGGGCGAAGGCCCCCCACAGGGCCACGGCGAAGACGATGAGCAACAGGGCCCTCGCCCAGCGGGACATCAGCCGGCTGCCCGCTCCCAGTCAGCCAGGAACCGCTCGATCCCGAGATCCGTGAGGGGATGGTCGAATAGCTGCCGCACCACCCGGTAGGGTGCGGTCACGATGGGGGCGCCGAGCAGGGCCGCCTCCACCACGTGCCGGACGTGCCTGACGCTGGCCACGATCACCTGGGTGTCAAAGCCATAGTTCTCGTAGATCCCTAGGATCTGGGCCACTAGTTCCATCCCGTCCCCGGCCCGGTCGTCGATCCGGCCCACGAACGGGGACACGTAGGTGGCCCCGGCCTTGGCTGCCCACAGGGCTTGCACTGGGGAGAACACCAGGGTCACGTTGGTGGGGATCCCCTCGGCGGCCAGTCGCTTGACCGCCCGCACTCCAGGAAGCCCCATGGGGATCTTGATGACCACGTTGTCCGCCACCTTGGCGAGCTCCCGGGCCTGGCGCACCATGCCCTCCACATCCAAGGCGGTCACCTCGGCGGATACCGGCCCCAGGACCAAGCGGCAGATCTCGGAAAGCAGTTCCCGAAAGGGCTTTTCTTCCCTGGCCACCAAGCTGGGGTTGGTGGTAACCCCGTCCAACAGATCCGCCAGCTCCTTGATCTCATCCAGGTTCGCCGTGTCGAGAAAGATCTTCACCTTTACCTCCTCAGAAACCGGGGCGGACGCCGAACAGCCGGCACGCGTTTTCGAACGTGGCCTCCGCCAGTTCCTCCAAAGGGATCCCCAGAAGCTCAGCGAGCTTCAGGGCTACCAGCCGCAGCTTGAGGGGGTCGTTCCTTTTGCCTCTGAAGGGCTCCGGGGGGAGGAAGGGGGCATCGGTCTCGATGAGCAGGCGATCCAACGGAACCAGCGTCACCGCTTGCCTCAGGGGCTCGTTCTTCCGGTACGTGAGGGGACCCCCGATCCCGAGGTGCAGCCCCAGCTCCAGGGCCCGCCGGGCCAGGGCAGCGTCCCCGGAGAAGGCGTGCCACACCCCCCGTAGCGGCCCTTCCTCCCTCAGCACCCGGAAGAAATCCTCCCCCGCCTCCCGGTAGTGGAGGATCACCGGCAGGTCAAGCTTCTTGGCCAGCTGGAGCTGAGCCCGGAATGCCGAAAGCTGGGCCTCCCGGGGCGACAGGTTCCGGTAGTAATCCAGGCCGATCTCCCCCACCGCCACCGCCCCCCGGCGGAGCAATTCCTCCAGCGCTTCTTGGGCCTGAGGGGAAAACGCCTTGGCCTCATGGGGATGGAACCCGCAGGCGGCCAGCACGTGGGGATGTCCTTCCGCCAGCCTCAACGAAGCGCGGGAGGCATCGAGGTCCAGCCCCACGTTCACTGCCGCAATCCCCTGCTCCCTGAGCTCGGCGAGCAGTTCCTCCCGATCCCGGTCGAATTGAGAGAAATCGAGGTGAGTGTGGGTATCGAACAGCCGGACCGGACCGCTAGCCACGGGCGGCCTCCAGCTCCCGGAAGGCCTGGGGGAGCACCTGGAACAGATCCCCGGGGAGCAGGGCCCGTGCGGCCCCGGCCTCTGAGAGGAGTTCTGCGGCCAGGCCATGGACGAAGGCACCGGCACAGGCCGCCTCCAGGGCTGTTGCCCCCCCGGCCCACAGGCCGGCGATGAGGCCCGCTAGCACGTCCCCGGCCCCGCCGTGGGCCAGCGCGGTGTTGCCAGTGGTACTGAGGTAGACGTCCCCGGCCGGGGAGGCGATGGCGGTGGGCGGTCCCTTCAGGGCCACCACCGCCCCCCATTTCCGCGCGGCCCGGCGGGCCTCCTCGATCTTCCCCGCTACCACCTGGTTAGCGTCCTTTCCTACCAGGCGGGCGAACTCGCCGGGGTGGGGGGTGAGGATGAGCTCGCCTCGACGCTTTCTGAGGAGCTTCGGGGCCTGGGCCAGGGCGAATAGGCCATCGGCGTCCACCAGCAATTTGGGGTGCCCCGAGGTGAGGACGGCCTGTGCCAACTCGGCCGGGCCCGCCCCCCGGCCCAGCCCTGGGCCCAACAGCACCACCTCCATCCCCTCCATGAGCTCCAGCACCTGGGCGGCCGCCTCCGACGAGAAGGTGCCCCCCTCATCAAGGCAGGGATGGACCAACGCCTCGGTGACAGCCCCTTCCACCACCCCGTAGATGGGGGCCGGCACCGCCGCGTGTACCAGCCCGGCCCCGGCCCGCAGGGCAGCCTCGGCAGCCAGGGCAACCGCCCCGGCCATGCCCACCGCCCCCCCGATCACCAGCACCCGGCCGAACGTGCCCTTGTGGCCGAACCGGGCCCGGGCCGGGATCATCCTGCGGACCTCATCCCGGGTGAGGACGTAGGCCAGGGGGGAGATCTCCTCCCAGGCCACGGGGGGATAGGGCACCTCCACCAGCTCCAGCCGGCCGCACCGCTCCGCGGCCGGGGGAAGCAGGTGACAGGGCTTGAGGGCCCCCATGACCAGGGTCAGGTCCGCCCACCCCGCCGGGCCGGGGACCTCCCCGCTGTCGGCCAGGAGCCCGGAGGGTAGGTCCACTGCCACCACCGGCCCTTGGGCTCCGGCCAGAAGCTCGATGGCTGCCCGGGCCAGCCCCCGCGCCGGGCCCTTCACCCCCACCCCCAGGATCCCGTCGATCACCAGGTCCGCCCGAGATAGCTCCCCGGCCCGGTCCTC
Source organism: Candidatus Bipolaricaulota bacterium (assembly GCA_021129895.1). Lineage (GTDB taxonomy): Bacteria > Bipolaricaulota > Bipolaricaulia > Bipolaricaulales > Bipolaricaulaceae > UBA3574. The sequence continues at coordinate 19,245 of JAJOKL010000004.1, read as the reverse complement.
AAGCTCTTTTTGGGAGCTGATCCTGATGAGTCGGTCCGGGAAACAGGCGGAGAAGGCCCGGGCTTGGGCCTCCGCCGCCCCTTGCGGTTTCCCCAGAAGCAGCACGGTGGGCTCCGCCCCCCACAGCCCCAGCCAGCGGGCCATGCACAGGGCGTCCCCGCCGTTTCCCCCTTTCCCGGCCAGGGCCAGCACCCGCCCCCGGGCGGCTTCGGGGTAAAGGTGCCGCACCCGCTGGGCCGCCCCCCGCCCGGCCGCCTCCATCAAAAGCAGGGAGCACACCCCGAGCTCCTCCGCCCGTCGGTCCAGTTCCCCGATCGCCTGCCCCGACAAAACCGGCTTCATCAGCGACATTCTAGGGTCGGATCCTTCTGAGACCAAATCCGCTGCACCTCCCTCGCCACCTCCTCCGGGGGGCGGGCGGTGACGTCGAGCCAGTGCACCCCTTCCTCTGCCCGGAAGAAGGCGAGCTGCCGCCGGGCGTAGGCCTTGGTGTTGGCCACGATCCTCCCTTTCGCCTCCTCCAGGGTGCATTTCCCCTGGAAGTAGGCGAACAACTCTTGGTAGCCGATGGTGCGGGCCGCCGGGGCCGCCGGCGGCAGCCCCAGCTCCCACAGCCGGCGCGCCTCCTCCAAGAGGCCCCGGCGGAACATGTCCTCCACCCGCGCCTCGATGCGGCGATACAGCTCCCCGCGGTCCAGGGTAAACCCTACCTTGACCAGGGGGAACGGGAACGGCTCTTCCCGTCCCCAGTGGGCGGAGATGGGCCGGCCGGTGAGCCGGTACACCTCCAGCGCCCGCACGATGCGCACCCGGTCCCGGGGTCGAATGCGGCCCGCCGCCTGGGGGTCCACGCGCATAAGCTCCTGATAGAGTTCCTCCGTAGGCCGGGCGGAAAGCTCCCGGCGGAGCGCGGGGTCGGCCGAGGGTCCTGGGAACAGCCCCCGGGTGAGGGCCCGCACGTACAGGGTGCCCCCCCCCACCACGATGGCCCGCCGGCCCCGGGCGTGGATCTCCTCCACCAACCGCTCGCAGTCGGCCCGGAACCGGGCCGCATCGTAGGACTCCCGGGGATCGAGGACCCCGATCAGGTGATGGGGGATCCTGCGGAGCAGCTCCGCGGGGGGGCGGTCGGTACCGATCGCAAGACCCCGGTAGACGGCGCGGGCGTCGGCGGAGATGACCTCCGCCCCGACCGCCTCGGCCACCAAGGCCGCCACCCTGCTCTTCCCCACTGCGGTGGGGCCGATAATGAGCAGCACCGTGTTTTCTACCATTCGCCTTTTCTAAACCTACCACGGGGGCGGCGGCCCACAACCCGGGCAACCGGGGTGCTGCGGTGTCCGGGAGCAAACACGGTCAAACGTGGTCCCAACCCGGCTCCGTAAACCGGATTGAAACCCGGTGGGCAAGCCGGAGCTGAATGGGGGTCGAGCCGGGGAAACGCCTAGAAGGTAGCCACCAGGGACAGCTGGCCGAACAGGCCCTGCTTCAGGCCCCCCCCCAGGGCCCCGCCGAACGCGTAGCCCAGCTCCGCGCTCACGTCCCAGCCCTCGGCCACCGGCTGTCCATACCCCACCGTCGCCTTCCCCTCCAGCCTGCCACCCTTCCAGGTGGCGGAGGCCTGGGCGGAGAGGGACCCCACCTCCAAGGGCCAGCTGAGCCGGTTGGTCAAGCTTATCCCGCCTTCCTCCCCCCGGTAGTTCACGGTGAGGTCGTTTTGCCAGGGGGCGTCCGGGCGCCAGGACACCCGCAGGGTGGCCTGGGTCTTCCCCGTCAGCTTGTCCCCGTAGCGGGGGTGGGAAAGGAGCTGCCACTGGCGCCGCCAGCTCAGGCTGGGGGTCACCCCCTCCCAGCCCTGGTACTCCCAGCGCAGGGACAGGTTCAGGGTACGGCTTTCCCGCTGGCTCGCCGGCCGGTACCCTTGGCCGAAGGTCACGGCCAACCTCAGGTTGGCCTCCCCCACCTGCCATAGCCCCCCGCCCTGCACCGTCCAGTTCCACTCCTGGGGGGTGAAGCTCGCCCGCAAGGTGGAGTTGGGGGTGAGCCTCCCCCCGTCAACCGACCAGGGCTTCCACCTGAGGTCCATCCTCAGCTGGGCTGCCGGGGTCCACTCTTCCGCCCCGATGCGGTGGGTGAGGGTGCCGGTGGTGGAAACCCGCCAGGAGAGCGCCTCGCTGCCGCCGGTCAGGTCGACGGTGAGGGTGGCCTCCTCCTGCCCGGGGTTTCCCCGGGAGCGAAATGGCCGCACGAGGCGCGCCCCCAGCTCCAACTCCGGAAGCGGCTGCCAGGCGACCTGGGCACTCAGCTTCCCTCCCAAATACCAGTCCGGTCCGGCCAGGTTGCCGCCCAGAGAGAGGGCCCCGGACCACCCTTGCCCCTGCCAATTCGCCCCCAGCCGGTAGCCGGCCTCCAGCTTCCCCTCCCGGGGCTGGTAAGTAGGGGTGAGGGACAGGCTGAGGGTGGGGATGCCCCGCCAGGTAACCTCCACCCCCCCGCGCAGGCTACCCTGGGGCCGGGAGAACAGGTTCCGCACTTCCCACCGTCCGAACAGGGTAGCGGATAGGGTCTGGGTCTCGTAGCGGGCAGTGAGCCCGAGTCCGTGGTTGTCGCCCCCGCCGGCGCTGCCGATGGCCTGATAGCCCGGCCACCTTGTCCCCGCCTCCAGCGAGAGGTCCCAATCCCCCACGGTGCGGGAGAGGCTGAGACTGCCGGTGACCCCGCGGGCGGTGTGCAGAGCCGCCGGGGCATCGGTGAACTGCCCCAGGTCCCGGCCATCGATGTGGGTCTCCTCCTGGGGGAACCGGGTCGGCTCCGGGCTGAAGCGCCAGAGATCCAGCTGGTAAGGTTCGGCTCCCGCGGCTGAGGCCCCAGTGCCCGCCCACAGGGCGTGGTCCGCGGCCAAGGCCGTCACCCGAACCTCCAGCACTGGCCCGGGCTGGGACCGGCGGAACAAGCCCCCTTCCCCGCCCCACCACAGCTCTCCCGCGAATTCGGCCAGGGCGTACACCGGCCCTTGCGTGGAAAGCCAGCCGGCCGGGCTTCCGGCCCGCAGCAGGCGCACCCCCTGGCCGGTGGCCACATACAGCTCCTCCCCCACCTCCAGCAGTGCATATACCGGCTCGGGCACCTCTGCGATCTCGGTCCACCCTCCTTCCCCGTGCCGGAACAGTCCCCCTTCCCCACCGAGCAGGAGCCCGGCCCGGGAGGGAAGCAGCACCCAAGGCCGCCCCACCCCCTCCGGCAATGGCCAGCTCTCCCACTGCTCCGGGTTTTCCACTTCCTCCAGGGGGAAGACCGCCACCGCCTCGTCGGTGGCCAGGTACACCAGGCCCTCCCCTTCCGCCAGGGCGAACGCCTCCTGCCCAGGCAGGCCATCCTCCGGGTAGAGCCTGACCCAGCTCGCCACCCGGTCAAACGGCGCCGGATCGGTGAGCCTCACCACTGTGAGCCCGGCGTCGGTGGCACAAAGGAGCACGCCTGGCAGGGCCAGTACCGTCCGTACCGCCCGCCCTCCCAGGCCCTGGGCGCCCCCGTAGGGGGCGAATCCATCCTGGTAGTAAACGGTGAGCCCGTTCTGATGGGCGAACACCACGTACTGGCCGTCCGGGGCCCAGGCGAAGGCGATGCTGTTTATCCGGTTGGGCGCCGCTATCCGGTCGTTGTCACCAGGGGGAAACACGTTCTCCGAGGCCCCGAAGTTGAGGGAGTACCGCCATCCTTCCGACTCCCCCCGCATGCGGAGGGCGCCGACGGTGTGGGTGTTGGGCATGATGCGGGTGTCCGGGCCGGGCCGCCCCACGTCCAGGGCCCGCCACACCGAAATCTCCAGCTCCTCGTATCCCGGCACCGATAGGGTCCCCCCAAAAAACAGCCGCTCGTACTCCGTGGCCACCCCCAGCCCACCTCGCTGCCGCTCGAAGTTCACCCGCAGCTCGTCCTCTTCGGTCAGGGTCATGAACAACACCAAGGCGCCAGTCTCGTAATCGATGGTGTAGTCGGTTCCCTTGGTCAGGGGCTCCCCGTTCAGGTACACCCGCTCCGAGCCCGGCACGATGGAGAACCCCAACATGAACAGATCGCCGGTGCGCCGGTAGCGGAAGCTCACGTGGACGGCCGCCCCGGGCTGGAAGAACTCGGCGGGGAATTCAAGCTTCAAGATCCCTTGCTGGGGATAAAGGTCCACCTGGTAGCCGGCGAACTCCGGGTCGTCCAGGGGACGGAACTCGTCTCCGCCGGGGGGGAGGAGCTTTACCTCCAAAGACCCCTCGATCACGTCCCGTTCGGGCAGGACTAGGTACCGCCTTCGCCCGGCCTCGGGAAAGGGATAGTCCTCCCCGTCCACTTGTATCTTCGCATAGACCTCCAGCCCGGCCAGGAAGGCCCGTTCCAGTTCGCTTCCCAAGACGAACGGGTAGTCTTTGCGGTCCGCGCCGGTGAGCCCATGCAGGTCGTTGTACTCCGCGATGGCGTCCCGGATCCGGCTGCGCAGGAGGCCATCCGGGGGGCTTTTGAGGAGGAGCACGTCTCCGGCGTCCCTGAGCACCAGGTACTCGCCTTCCCTGAGCTCGGAGGCGGGCTCCTCCTCCAGCACCTCGCCGAGGTAGCCCAGCCCGTAATCCGTAAGGAACGCGGCCAGCTCCGGCCCGGTGGACAGGGCGAGCTGCACTTGGGAGAAACCCTCCACGTAGGGTGCCCGCAGGGTCCAAAAGTAGGGGCCCTCCAGGTGCCTGGCGTACGGGGCGGGGAGCCATGGCCGCTCCGGATCCTGGTAGGAGTAGGTGGCCTCGGCCTGGGCGGCCTGCCCCCGGAACACGCGGGATTCGGAGACACCTTCCAGCCGAGCGGCCAAGCCGGAGATGGTGAAGTCCTCCCCCTCGTAGGTGAGCTTTACCCCCAGGAGCTTCTTGTTGTACACCCCCAGCTCCCCCCGACCCACATGGAAGTCCCCCAAAAGGCCATGCCATGGGGTCTGGTCCAACTTGAGCACGAAGTGCTGGAAGTGCGGCCCCAATTGGTCGTCGAAGCTCGCCTCCAGGGTCAGGAAACCGGGGGCGGTGCCGGTGATGTCCGCTCGCAGGGATTGATCCAAATACAGCTGGCCGGGGTACAGGTTCTCCCCGGCCAAGACCGTGGGATCACCGATCCCATACCGGATGGTCCAGGTCTTCTGGCCGGACACCTCCAAGGCGAACGACTCGGTCTGCTCCTCCGCCAGGGCCCAACATCCGAAGAGGAGTACCGCCGCGATCAAGATCTTGTACCTGGATCGGTGAGGATCCAGGTTTGCATAACCCTCTTTTACCCTTCCCATCTAACACCACCCTCCTGGGGCCGCGGGGATCCAGGGGGTGAAGCTATCCACCATCTCGCTCTCCCCCCTGGATCCGTAGAGATTATGGCTAGGATTGCCAATCGCTCCACTCCCGCCATTGTCCCCTTCTCCGGGCTTCACTACACCTCTAACACTTCGGTTCAAGGAACCGGGTTTCAAAACCTCACGATCAAGGTGGCGAAGAAGGAGGCCGACAGGGCCGTGCTCAGCTTCACCGCCAAGTTAAGCCTGAAATTCCGCCAGCCGGCGGACACCCCAACGGCCGCAAGCTCCGGGGATAGCCCGCACCGCAGCCCCAACTCCCCCACCCACAGCTCGGCCCCCAGCCGGAGGGTAGGGGCATCCGCCCCGATCCCGGTGGCGGCAAGGGCCAAGTGGCCGGAGAGCTGATCCCCCAAAGGAAGCTGGAAAGCGAGTCCAAGGACAAGGAGGGGGGCCACTCCTCCCTCGGGGTGGGGTCCTTGGCCAGGGCTCCTTCCACCACCAGGGCGGCGGACACCGGCCCCCGATACAGGGCGGCCAAATCCAGGGCCCCCCCGGTATGCTCCTCCGGATACACCAGGTGCAGAAGCCGCCCCCTGGCCCCGATGGAAAAGTCGGGACTGATCGGAATCCCCACCCCCAGCAGGGCCCCCTCTTGCAGGAAGGGGGTCCCCCCGTCGGGGGGGAGGCTCAACCTGACCCCGCCCACCCCCAGCCAGGCCAGACTCACCGCCGCGGTGGAGGCGGACGCCTGCCCGAAGGTGCTGCCGAAGGTGGAGGAGAGTTGGAGCCCAGTCTCCCCGGCCAGGCCGGCCGGGTTCGCCAGCAATGCTCCCGGCCCGGAAGCCAGCGCCAGGCCCGCCCCGGCCATCCCGGCATCCCAAGCGTCCAGGCCCAGCGAGAACAGCTCTCCGGTGCCCACGTAGCTCCCCAGCCCCAGGACCCCCAGGCCCAGCACCAGTACCCGTGCCCATCTCATCTCTGGACCACCACCCGCAGGATAGTCGAAGTGCCCCGATCACTCACGATCACCGCGAGATACAAGCCGCTGGCGACCGGGTTCCCGCGGGAGGTCATCAGGGGCCAATGGATCTCCCCCCCGCCTGGCTCCAGCGCCTGGCGCCACAGGAGCCGGCCGGTGATCGTGTACACCCGCAGCTCCGCCCAGCCGGTATCCCTAGGCAGTTGGTACAGGAACCGGGCCTCCCGGTCCACCGGCGACTCCAGGAGCCACAGCCGCGGCCGGGCCCCGCTGGGCGAGGGCACGATCCCCTCACTGGCCCCGGGGAGGGCTAGCTTCCCCCAACCCCAGCCCGGATTGGGGACCTGGCCCACGAACCCGTCCACCCTGGCGCCGCCGGTTAACGCGTCCCACAACTCATCCCAAGACAGGTTCGGCTCCAAAGATAGGAGCAGGGCACACGCCCCGGCCACGTGGGGGGCGGACATGCTGGTCCCCAGGAGCATGAAGTGGCGGCCGTCCGGGAGCCGCAACCAGTCCGGCGCACTGGCCGCAGCGGACAGGGCGGAGGTTATGGCCCAGCTCGCCCCGGAGGAAACCCCGGTAAGCTGGAGAAAGATCTGCCGGTCCCCGTTCCTGGGATCGGGGTAGCCGGAGTTGTCTATCCAGGCCTGCCCTGCTGGGGTGGCCAGGTACCCCTGCCCCCCGGGGAGCACGCTGGTCCGCTCCCCGCCGGGGGCGGCCACCTCCACCGTGAATCCGAGCTGAAACGGGTGCCAGAAGCGGGCCGTCACCGAGGAGGCCTCCGGCACCAGGTGCCAGGTGGTGGGGCTATGCACCTCGGCCCCCACGTGGATCCCTTCCTGGGCTTCGTTCCCCGCCGCCACCACGATCGCCCGCCCGGGGCGGTCCAGGAACGCGTCCACCGCTCGCTCGAACAGGCTGGTCCCGTCGTGTGGTCCGGAATGCCCCCCCAGCGACAGGTTAACCACACAGGGAAGCCCCAGCTCCTCCGCCCGGTCGAAGGCGAAGGAGACGGCATCCAGCACCGCGTCCTCGTAGAAGGTGGTCTTTACCACGATCAGGTTCGCCTCCGGTGCCACCCCCACGTAGCCGGCAGTGGAGGAGCTCCCGTCCCCGGCGGCGATCCCCGCCACGTGGGTGCCGTGCCCCAAGGTGTCGCTGCTTTCGGAGTATCCTGAGGCGATCTGGGCTTCCAGCTCCCCTTGGGTGAACACCCGACCGTAGGAGAGCCCCCAGGGGGCGGTGCTGCCGCCCGGGGACAGGGTTTGATCCCACAAAAACAGGATGCGAGAGCCCTCTTCCCAGCCATCCCCGTCCCGGTCCACGCGGAAGTCCGGGTGCAGGGGGTCGATGCCGGAGTCCACGATGGCCACCAAGGTCCCCCCGCCGCGGGTGCCCGGAGGCCCGGCCCAGAGCACCGGGGCTCCCACCTCGGGCACGGACACGTCCAGGCTGGGACGGAGCCGCCGGGCCGGCTCTATGTACAGCAGCTCCGGCACCTCGGCCAGCCGGGACAGCGCCGCCGGGTCCACCCAGCCGGTGGCCAGCGTCCCCCACACTCCGGAGGGGGTGAACCCAGGGAGCTCCCAGGCCGCCCCCGCCTCGCGGGTCCAGATGAGCACCCGCAGGCCATCTTCTGCCTGGAGCCCCAAGCCCTGCGCGAGAGGCGAGGAAAGGTCGTGTTGCAAGAGGAGCCGCAGGTCGGGGGCTAGTTTCTCCGGACCGCCGAGGGCGATGGCGAGTGGCAACACCAGGGCAATCAGGACCAAATTTCGTTTCATCGAAACGGCATTGTAACCGGGGGCGGCAGGGCCAACCAAACCGCCGTTGTAGTGGGGAGAGGGGCCAGGTAAACTTGCATCGGCTGAAGTCCGAACGGCTGCCGTTCCCCCTCCGAAGGCGGGGACCGCGGCGTGGGGCTACGAGTGAGACATGGATAGAAGAACGGTTCCGCCGCGAAACCTCCGTACCCTCACCTTCCTCCTGGTGGTGGTGGTACTGGGCCTGATCCTGGTCCAGACGTTCAGGCCCTCGCTCCAAGGGGGCGTGAACGAGCTTGCCTTCTCCCACTTCCAGGAGCTGGTGGCCGCTGGCCAGATCAGGGAGGTGGTGTTCGAGGGGAGCCGGATCGAGGGATTGCTGGCCTCCGGGGAGCGGTTCGTGACCCAGGGGCCCCCGGAGGGCTCCCCCATCTACGCTGATCTGGCCAAGGAACTGGACGCCCAGGGGGTGACCTACACCTTCCGGCCCAGCGGGGGCAGGGCTTGGTTCGTGCCCCTGCTTGTGTACATGCTGCCGGTGATCCTGGTGGTGGCCTACTTCACCTACATGATGCGGCGGATGCAGGGCGGGGGGGCCCTGTCCTTCGGCCAGTCCCGCGCGAAACTGGTGACCAAGGAGTTCACCAAGGTCACGTTCAAGGACGTGGCCGGGATCGACGAGGTCATCGAAGAGGTCCGGGAGATCGTAGAGTACCTGAAATCCCCGGGCAGGTACACCCGGCTGGGGGCGGAGATCCCCAAAGGGGTGCTTTTGGTAGGCCCCCCGGGGACGGGCAAGACCCTGCTGGCACGGGCCATCGCCGGGGAGGCGGCGGTCCCCTTCTACTCCATCTCCGGCTCCGATTTCGTGGAGATGTTCGTGGGGGTGGGGGCGGCCCGGGTCAGGGACATGTTCAACAAGGCCAAGGCCAACGCCCCCTGCATCATCTTCATCGACGAGATCGACGCCGTGGGCCGTAAGCGCGGCGCGGGGATTGGCGGGGGGCACGACGAGCGGGAGCAGACCCTCAACCAGCTCCTGGCGGAGATGGACGGGTTCGAGGCCAATACCGGGGTGATCGTGTTGGCGGCCACCAACCGCCCGGACGTGCTGGATCCAGCGCTGCTTCGGCCGGGGCGGTTCGACCGCAAGATCGTGGTCCCCAGGCCGGACCTTCACAGCCGGGAAGCCATCCTCAGGATCCATACTCGCAACAAGCGGCTGGCCCCGGACGTGGACCTGTCCATCTTGGCCCGCCGCACCCCGGGGTTCGTGGGGGCGGACCTGGAGAACCTGTGCAACGAGGCGGCTTTGCTTGCCGCCCGCCAGCACAAGGACCGGATCGAGATGGCCGACTTTGCGGAGGCCCTGGACCGGGTGCTCACCGGGCTCAAGCGACGGGGCATCTACATCACCGAGCGGGAGAAGGAGCAGATCGCCTACCACGAGGCCGGGCACGCCCTGGTGGGCAAACTCCTGCCCTATGCCGATCCGGTACACAAGATCTCCATCGTCCCCCGCGGGGAAGGGGCGCTGGGGTTCACGCTGCAGCTGCCCACCGAGGATCGGTACATCGTCAGCCGCGATGAGCTGTACGATAAATTGACGGTGCTGTTCGGTGGTCGGGCGGCGGAGGAGATCAAGTTCAGCTCCCAGACCACCGGTGCCGCGGAGGACCTCAAGCAGGCCACTGAGATCGCCAAGCGGATGGTGGTGGAGTACGGGATGTCCGAGGCCCTGGGGCCCATCAATCTGGGGGCGGAACGGGTCAACATCTTCCTGGGCGAGGAGATCGTCAAAAGCGATGAGCACTCGGAGGAGCTTTCAGCCCAAGTGGACCGGGAGATCATCAAGCTCCTGCGCCAGGCGTACGCCCGCGCCAAGGACCTGCTTGTGCGCAACCGCCAGGCCCTGGACAGGCTAGCCCAGGAGCTCCTCAAGCGGGAGGTGCTCGAGGGCGAGGAGATCGACGCCGCGCTCACGGACATCGTCCTCCAGCCCGCCACATGACCCCCTCCCCCCGGCGCCTGGCCATCCTGGGCGCCACCGGCTCCATCGGCACCCAAGCCCTAGAGGTGGTGCGCCGGCTGCGGGCGCAAGGAGAACCCCTGCAGGTGGTGGCCCTGGCCGCCGGCCGCAGGGTGCAGGCCCTGGCCGCACTGGCCCGCGAGTTCCACCCCGCCCTGGTGGCGGTGGCCGGGGAGGAGGAGGCGAGAGCGATCCGACCCTTGCTCCCCGCCGGGGTGGAACTCGCTCGGGGGCGAGAGGGGCTGGCCCGAGCCGCTTCCCATCCCCAGGCGGACCTGGTGCTGAACGCGGTGGTGGGGGCGCTGGGCCTTTACGCCACCTTGTCCGCCTTGGAGGCCGGCAAGACCCTGGCCTTGGCCAACAAGGAGTCCTTGGTGGTTGGGGGGGAGCTGGTCCTTTCCGCCCGCCGGCACCCCGAGCAGATCATCCCGGTGGACTCAGAACACGCCGGCCTATACCAGCTCCTCTCCGGTGTCGCAAGGGAAGAGGTGGAAAAAGTCTGGATTACCGCCTCCGGGGGGGCGTTTCGGGACCTAGCGCCGGAACAATTGGCAGCGGTGACCCCGCAGCAGGCCCTGGCCCACCCCACCTGGCGCATGGGGCCCCGCATCACCGTGGACTCGGCCACGCTGGTGAACAAGGCGTTCGAGGTCATCGAAGCCCGCTTCCTGTTCGGCCTCTCCTGGGAGGAGATCGGGGTGGTACTCCATCCCCAGTCGATCGTCCATGCCCTGCTGGAGCTGCGGGATGGTTCGTTTGTGGCCCAGCTCGCCCCGCCGGACATGCGCATCCCCATCCAGGCCGCCCTCACCCACCCCCGCCGCCTCGGCCCTCCCCCCAGCCGGCTGTCCCTGCCCGGCCTGTCCCTGGAGTTCCGGGAGCTCCCCCGGGAGCGGTACCCGGCCTACTGGACGGTGCTGGCCGCCGGGCAGGCGGGGGGGACCGCCCCGGCGGTGGCCAACGCCGCCGACGAGGTGCTGGTGGAGGCGTTCCTCGCCGGGAGGCTCCCGTTTACGGGTATCGCCGCCGGGCTGGACTGGGTGCTGGCCCGCCACTCCCCCAGCGAAGTCCGGTCCCTATCCGATATCGAGGCGGCCGATTCGTGGGCCCGGGCCCTCGCCCGCGAGTTTGTGGATGGAGCGGGCTGGGCGGCATAAAATGGGGCCATGATCCTGAGCAAGCGTTCGGACTACGGGATGCGGATACTGTACGAGCTCGCGGTGGAGGCCGATCGGTGGCACTCAGCCCGGGTGCTGGCCGATCGTCATCGGGTTCCAGAGGCCTTCCTACGCAAGATCCTCCAGGATCTCAGGCAAGCGGGGATCGTGGCCACCCAGAAGGGCCGCACCGGAGGGTATCGGCTGGCCCTGGCCCCCAAGGAGATCTCGGTGAGCCGGGTGCTGGCCGCCCTGGAGGGTCCGATGCCCAAACTCGCCTGCATCGTAGGCGAGGACTGCGAGATCGACGATGGGTGCCCTACCGCCCCGCTGTGGCGCCATCTGGAGCGGCTGATCCAGGAGGAGCTCTCCCGGCTCACCCTGGCAGACGTGGTGAGAATGGCGAGGAAGGCGGACTGACATGAAGCCCACCACCGATGCTGTGCGAGAGGTGCTGCGGGAGCAGGTGATCGACCCCGAGCTGGGGATCAACGTGGTGGACCTGGGGCTGATCTACGATGTGGACATCTCCGAGGGCAAGATCGCGGTGGACATGACCCTCACCACCCCGGGCTGCCCCCTGGCCGGGACTCTGGCCGCCCAAGTGGAGCAGGCCCTACGGCAGGCGTTCGAGGGCTACGAGGTGGAGGTGAGCCTGGTGTGGGAGCCCCGCTGGACGCCGGAGATGATGTCCGAGGAGGCCCGTAGGCACTTCAGCGGCCTGTGAGCGCCGAGCGGTGCCCGTTGTGCGGGCAGAGGTTGGGGGAGCGCCGCTGCCCGGCACTGGATGCCCTGATCTGCAGCACCTGCTGTGGCACCCATCGGGGGAAGGCGCTGGGTTGCCCCACCGGCTGCACTTATCTTGTAGCCGCGGAGCGGCGGCGGCGGGAGCGGAAGGCCCGGGAGCTGGCTCAAGCTTGGCAGGAGTACGAGGAGGCGCTGGCCCGCCGGGGCATGGAGGGCCTCCTCCCTCACTTGGAGGTCCTCAAGTACGCCCTCGCTCAGCTCCTTCACCGCTACCCCTTCCAGGACGCCGACGTGGCCGCCGCCCTGGGGTATCTGGCCCGACGCCTCTCCCCCATTGAGCTAGTGGAGCCGTACGTGCCCAAGCTGGGGGAGCTGTTGGAGCGGGGGCTGCTGCCGCTGGTGCGGGAGGGGAGGCTTCACCCACAGGGGCTGCGGGAGGCATGTGAGGGGCTGGCGGCCTTCCTGGACCACTTCTCCCGAAAGGAGCCGGACCGGTTCGTGACCGCTCTTTTGGGCACCTATCCCCCAGAGGAGCCGGAAGATTCGGGGATCATCCTGCGCCCCTGAGGGCGCGGTCGAGCCCCAATAGGCGGCCAAAGGAGAGGTAGAGGAGGAGGCCGGCCGGCACCCCCAACAGGACCCGGCCCCAAGGCCCGAGGCCGGCCAGGGCCACCCGGTCAAAGCCCCACAGCAAGAGGCCCATCCCCAGGGCGGCCAGCCCGGCGGCGCCCACGGCCCGCCAGGGCACCCAGCCCCTTCCCCGACGCCACAGCAGCATCCCCTGCAGCAGTGCGTCCACCCAGCCGGCCACCCCGGTGGCCAGGGCCAGCCCGAAGGTGCCCCACGGTCCCACCCAAGCCAGGTCCAACCCCACGTTCACCCCCACCGCCACCGCCGCGGTGAGCACCGGGACCACCGGCCGGCCCAAGGCATAGAAGCCCCGGGAGAACAGGTACACCAGCCCATATCCCCACAGGCCGGCAAGGTATGCGGCCAGGGCCGCGGCGGTGCGGACAGTGTCGGCGGCGGTGAACGCCCCGTGCTGGAACAGCAGTTCCACCACTGGCCTCCTCAGAACCAGCAGGCCGGCGGTGGCCGGGAGCAGGAGCGCCGCCCCCAGCGCCACTCCTTTCCCCAGGGCCTGCCGGAACCCGTGCTCCGTCCCCTGGGCCACGTGGGCGGACAGGCGAGGCAGGGCGGCGGTGGCCACCGACACCGCCAGTATCCCCAATGGGAGCTGGAAGAGGCGCATGGCGTATTGCAGGATGGCCACCGACCCGTCGGCGAGGTAGGAGGCGAGGCGGTTGTCCACGAGCAGGTTCACCTCCGCCACCGCCAGCCCCCCCAGCACCGGGAGGAGCCGGCGTCCTAGCTCCACCAGCTGCCGCGGGGAGGACTGGCCCGGCCCCCGCAGATGGGGCAGAGCAGCCGGTGCCTGGATGACCACCATCCCGACGCCCCCGAGGAGGAGCCCCACCGCCAGGCCCAGCACCGGCGGTGAGACCAGCCGGGAGCCGAACAGCGCCCCCAGGATCAGTCCCAGGCTCCAGGCACTGGGGGCGGCGGCCGGCAGGAAGAAGCGGCCGTGGGCGTTCAGGATCGCCCCGGCCAGGGCGGAAAGTGAGGCCAACGCCAGAAAGGGGAACGTCCAGCGGGCCAGGGATATGGCCAGGGCCAGCTTCTCCTGGGAGAAGCCGGCCGCCAGGGCGGGGATGTAGAGGGGCGCCAAAAGCGCCCCCAGGGCGCAAACCGGGACCAGCACCGCCACCAACGCCCGCAGCGCGGCCCGGGCGAACGGGGCGCCCTCCCCCCGGGCCTGCACATACAGGGGCAGGAAGGCGGCGGCCATCCCCCCCTCCCCCAGCAGGCGCCGCAACAGATTCGGCACGAAGTAGGCGATGAAGAACGCATCCAGGGCCGCGGAAGCCCCGAACACGTGGGCCAGGGTCACCTCCCGGCCCAACCCCACCAACCGGGACAGGGCGGTCCCCGCCGCCCCGCGGAACACCGCCCCGGAGAACGCTCCCCCGAAAAGGGGGGGCAAAAACTCGCGCCCCCCGGCGATGATCCCGCTCAGGGAGCGCAGTCGGCCCCGGAGGGGGGCGGGGGGCATCAGTCGGCCGCGGTCACCGTGACCTTGACCGTGGCAGTGATGTCCTCATAGATGCCGATCTGTACCTCGTACTCCCCCAGGGACTCGATGGGCTCCATCTTGATCCGATGGGGATCGACCTTCTCCCCGAACTGTTCTTCAATGGCCTTGGCCACATCCTGTGGTTTGACCATGGCGTATAGCTTGTCCTCGTCGTGGACCTTGCGGGCGAAGGAGAGCTCGGCTCCTTGGAGCTTCTCCGCCAACATCTGGGCCCGGGTGCGCCGGTCGGCGAGCTCCGCCTGATACTGCGCCCGGAGCTTCTCGTAGCGGGCCATCTCGTGGGGCGTGGGCATGGTGGCCAGTCCCCTGGGAAGCAGATAATTGCGGGCATACCCGTCCTTTACCTCCACCACATCGCCCGGGATCCCCAGGCCGGGCACTTCTTTCACCAACAGCACTTTCATGTCGACCCCCCTTGTCCGCCAATGGTAGGGGCAAGGGGGCTCGGGCTCAACTTTCGCCCGTGCTATACTCATGGAGGGAGAGGCGAAGGAGGGAGAGCCATGAGGTTCGAGCTTTCCAGGATGCGGACGGCCCCGGGCCGGCCGTTTCGCTTGTCGGGCCAGGAAACCCTCCCCACCGTGGAGTGGTGGGGTGAGGGTTTGCCTTTGGAGGGGGCGGTAGAGGTTCAAGCTAGCGCCTTCTTCCAGGAGGAGCGGGTGTTCGTCACCCTGGAGGTGAGCGGCCGGGTTCGCCGCCGCTGCTCCCGGTGCCTGGCGGAAATGGTGGAGGCCTTCCATCATCGGGACTTCCTCGAGGTCCCGGTGGAGGAGGCCGGGGCTTATTTGGAGCTGCGGCCGCTGGTGGAGTCGGGGGTCAAGCTGGCCCTCTCCTCCCGGCCCCTGTGCCGTCCGGATTGCAAGGGTATCTGCCCTTCCTGCGGGGCGGACCTCAACCGGGAGGACCACCGGCCCGGCTGCGAGGCAACCCGCCCCCAGGGGGATCCCCGCCTGGAGAAGCTCCGGGACTTGCTATGAGGGTATTGGGAGTGGATCCGGGGCTCACCGCCACCGGCTACGGGGTGGTGGAGGAGGAGGACGAGGGCTTGCGGCCCGTGGCCCGCGGCACCGTCCGTACCTCCAGCAAGGCCCCGCTCCCGGACCGGCTGGCCAAGATCTACCGCGCCCTCAGGCAGGTGGTGGAGGAGTACCGGCCGGACGCAGTGGCGGTGGAGGAGGTGTACCTAGCCCGCAACGCCCCCTCGGCCATGCTCACCGCCCAGGTGCTGGGGGTGGTGAAGCTGGCCGCCCACGGCTGCGAGCTCCGCTCTTACGCCCCCCGGGAGATAAAGAAGTGGATCTGCGGAAACGGCTCGGCCCCCAAAGACCAGATGATCCGGATGATGGAGCACCTCCTTTCCACCCGGGAGCTGGGCACCGATCACGCTGCCGACGCCCTGGCGGTGGCGGTGTGCGCGCTGTTCGATCGGAGATGAACATCTACCAGGCGCTGGGGATCGAGGAAGTGCCCGAGCGACTGCTCCTCATCGACGGGCACTCCGCCCTGTTCCGTTCCTTCTACGCCATCCCCGAGCTCACCACCTCCAAAGGGGAGCCGGTGAATGCGGTGTACGGCTTTACGCGCACGCTGCTCATGGCCCTGCGCGAGTACCCCTCCCGGTACCTGGCGGTGGCATTCGACGCTGGCGGGGTGACGGTGCGGCACCAGGAGTTCGCCGCTTACAAGGCCACCCGCAAGGAGATGCCCGATGCCCTCGCCCAGCAGCTCCCCCGGGGCAAGGAGCTTTTGGACGCCTTGGGGGTGCCGCGCCTGGAGCTCCCCGGCTACGAGGCGGACGACATCATGGCCACCCTGGCCCGGCTGGCGGAGGGGCAGGGCGTGCCGGCTCTCCTCCTCACCGGGGATAAGGACATGGCTCAGCTCGTCTCCGAGCGGGTGTTCCTGCTCCGGCCGGGCAGAAAACCCAGCGAGGGCCTGGCACTGCTGGATCGGAAGGGGGTGGAGGAGAAGTTCGGCGTCCCCCCCGAAAGGATCGTGGACCTCCTGGCCCTGGTAGGGGATAGCTCGGACAACGTCCCGGGAGTACGGGGGATCGGGGACAAGACGGCCAAAAGGCTCCTCGCCGAATACGGCTCCCTGGAGGCACTGCTAGCGAACGCGGACAAGGTGGCCAACAAGCGCGCCGCCCAGGCCCTGGTGGAGCACCGAGAGGAGGCGCTCCTCTCCCGGGAGCTGGTGCGGCTGCGGGAGGTGGAGCTCGACCTGGAGCTCCCCGATCTCATCCCCCGGGAGATCGACCCGGATGAACTCGTTCAGGTCCTTTCCGAACTTGAGTTCAAGTCCATCCTGGCCGAGCTCAAGGTGGTGGAGGGCCCGGAGCCCCGCTACCGGGTGATCACCGAGCGGGGGGAGCTGGAGGAACTGGTGGCCCGCCTGGAGGAGACGGAGGAGTTCTCGCTGGACCTTGAGACCACCGGGGTGGACCCGTTCAGGTGCGAGATCGTGGGGATCGCCCTGGCCATGCGGCCCTACGAGGGCTTTTACATCCCGGTGGGCCATAGCTACCTCGGGGTCCCGGCCCAGCTCTCCCTGCCGGAGGTACTGGAGCTGCTGCGGCCGCTTCTGGAAGGGGAAAAAACCCGGGTGATCGGCCAGAACCTGAAGTACGACCTGGAGGTCCTGGCCCGCTATGGGGTGGAGGTGCGGGGGATCGCCTTCGACGCCATGATCGCCCATTGGCTCCTCCACCCCAATGCCCCCAGCCACTCCCTGGAGGTGATCGTCCGGGACGAGCTGGGGGAGCGGGTGCAGTCCTATCGGGAGCTTCTGGCCGAGGGCGGGGAGCGGGAGCTGCGCCAGGTGCCCCTGGCCAGGGCCGGCCGCTACGCCGGCGAGGACGCGGAGGCGGTGTGCCGACTGCGGCGCCCCCTCACCGACAGGCTCCGGGAGGCCGGGCTCCTCCCCCTGTTCCAGGAGGTGGAGGTGCCGCTCATCGAGGTCTTGGCTTGGATGGAGCGACGGGGGGTGCTCCTGGACCCGGAGGTATTGCACGAGCAGGGTAAGGAGCTGGAGGCGATGATCGGGCGGCTCCGGGAGGAGCTGTTCGCCCTGGCCGGGGGAGAGTTCAACCCGGATTCGGTGCCCCAGGTGCGGGAGGTGCTTTACGGGCGGCTGAAGCTCCCGGTGCTCTCAAGGACCAAGACCGGCCCCTCCACCGACTCCCAGGTGCTGCGGGAGCTCTCCGCCTACCACGAGCTTCCGGCGAAGCTTATCGCCTACCGGGAGCTGGAGAAGCTCCGCAACACCTACATCGAGAAGCTCCCGCGCCACGTGAACCCCGAGACAGGCCGCATCCACACCTCGTTCAACCAGACCGGCACCGCCACCGGCCGGCTCTCCTCCTCCGAGCCGAACCTCCAGAACATCCCAGCCCGGCACGAGGTGGGGGTGGACATCCGGCGGGCGTTCGTGGCCCCGGAGGGGAGGCTGCTCTTGGCGGCGGATTACTCCCAGATCGAGCTCCGGATCCTGGCCCATCTTTCCGGGGACGAGGGGCTGATCGAGGCGTTCAGGAGCGGGGAGGACCTGCATCGGCGCACCGCTGCCGAGATCTTCGGCGTTTCCCCGGACGAGGTGGATCCCCGCATGCGCACGGTGGCCAAGAGGGTGAACTTCGGGATCGTGTATGGGATCAGCCCCTACGGCCTGGCCCGGGACCTGGGGATCCCTCAGGAGGAGGCCAAATTGTTCATCGACCGGTTCTTCGCCGCCTATCCCAAGGTGCGGGAGTTCATCGACCGCAAGGTGGAGGAGGCGAGGCGTACCGGCTATGCGGTGACCATCCTGGGCCGGAGGCGGCCCCTTCCGGGCCTGGCCTCCAAGGACCGCAGGCGGCAGGGCTACGACCGGCGCAACGCCATCAACACCCCCATCCAGGGCTCGGCGGCGGACCTGATGAAGCTGGCCATGCTTGAGGTCCATCGGCTGTGGGAGGCGGGAAAGCTCGCCGCGGACATGATCCTGCAGATCCACGACGAGCTCATCTTCGAGGTGGACCAAGGGGAGGCGGAGGGGGCGGCGCGGCTGATCCGGGAGGCGATGGAGGGGGTGTGGGAGCTCAAGGTGCCCCTCAAGGTGGACATCAAATTGGGCACCAACTGGGGTGACCTGTAACGCCCCCGGCCAAAGGTAATCCGGTCTCCTCGCTCCCTTGTGTGGGTACCCCGGAGGGTAGTTGCTGGTTGCCCCTCAACCCTTCCCCGGCATGGGGGGCAGAGGTGAGGCAAAGCTGACTGAACCTTCCCACACCAGACAGCGTATTGCCTTTTTTAACTTACCGGGGTGAGCCAGCCGTGGCGGTCCGGGATCTCCCCCCGCACGATCCCGAAGAATTCTCTTTGCGGCTTGGCGGTGATCGGGCCCCACCGGGATCCCGTCCACCGACCGGATGGGGGTGATCTCCGCCGCCGTCCCGGTGAAGAAGGCCTCGTCCGCAAGATAAAGGCGCTCCCGGGAGATGGGCTCCTCCCGCACCGGGATCCCCAGGTCCCCCGCGAGCGCCATCACGCACCGCCGGGTCACCCCGCCCAGGATGGAGGAGCTGAGCGGCGGGGTGTAGAGGACCCCGTCCTGGACGATGAACAGGTTCTCGCCGCTCCCCTCGCTCACCTACCCGAACACGTCCAGGGCGATCCCCTCGGAGAACCCCCGGTCATGGGCCTCCATGACGATGAGCTGGGAGTTGGTGTAGTGGCCCCCGGCCTTGGCCAGGGAGGGATAGGTGTTCGGCGCCATCCGAGCCCAGGTGGAGACACCCACGTCCACCCCCTGTTCCAGCGCCTCCGTCCCCAGGTACGCCCCCCACTCGATGGTGAGGATCGCCACCTCCACCGGGCAGTCCCGGCGGGCATCGAGGCTGAAGCTCCCCAGCCCCCGGAAGACCAGGGGGCGGATGTAGCAGGACGGGAACCCCAGGTTCACCGCGTTCCGGAAGAAGATCCGGGCGAAGCTTTTCGCCACCACGCACGCGATCCCCGCCCCCCGGAGGGCCAGGACGGCGTGCTCCCGGGAGGAGCCACAGCCGAAGTTCTCCCCCGCCACGAGGATATCGCCCGGCCGGATCCGCCCCCGGACCGCC
>JAJOKL010000076.1:27390-50854 GCA_021129895.1 Candidatus Bipolaricaulota bacterium | reverse complement strand
TGGCCTCGGCTGGGGGCGGGCGCCTTCGCGTGGACCCTGGGCTTGGCCGCCGTGGTATCCCTGGATTGGGAGGACGGCTCCTGTGGCTACACGCCCGGCGGGCCCTGGCCTTGGCCGGCAAGGGGATGGGGCTGGCCGCCTCCTGGTGGGCCCTGACCGTAGCGCTCCCCTTCCTGTGGCTGCTGGCCTTGGTCGGCCTCACCTGGCTGGCCGGACGATCTCACCCTTCCGGGGGCGTCGCCAGCGGGAACCGGTCCTCGTCCAGCCCCAGCGAATAGGGCTGATCCAGGATCCCGTCTCCGTCCTCGTCCGGGGCGGCAAAGCCCTCCCAGTAGTTCCCCCGGGCCCCGTCGTCCCAGGCGTTTCCCCCCTCGGAGACCGCCGGAATGCGGCAGGCCAGGAAAGCGTTCCCGTAGATCAGGTTGCCCTCGCTTCCCAGCTCCAGCTTCACCCCCAGGGCACATTCCCGGAACGTGGAGCCGGTGAGGAGCACCCCTTGGGCGCCGGTGAACCAAGCCCCAACAATGCTCTCCGAGACGTGGAGGCCGGAGAGCTCGAGCCCGCTGGAGAAGTACACATGCAGGGCGTCCTCGCACTCCCGGATGGTGGTGTCGCGGATCTGCACGTCCTCCGACATGAACACGCCGATCCCCAGGGCCGACCCTTGCACCAAGCACCCTTCGATCCGCACGTTGCGGGCGGACATGATCTTGATCCCGGCCACCTTGGCCCCGCCGATCTCCACGTCCCTGATCACCACCGGCAGGGTGGTGCCTTGGATGAGGATGCCGAACCGGGCCCCGATCTCCTCGATCTCCCAACCGGCGATGACGTAGGGATCTTCGGGAAGGCCCCGCCCGGCGATCACCCCGTTTTCGTAGGTGAAGTCCGCGTTGGAGCGGATCACGATCGGGCCACGCTCCTGCCGGTCGGCCAGCGCCCCGGGGGCCGCCAGGGCCAAAAGGACACACATAACCAGGAGTTTCTTCATCCCCAATCACCCTGGACCAGGATACGGGGGTCAGTTTTGGCTTCCCAGCGCCTTTGTCCCCTGCCTGGGTAACCTGGGCTACTCCCTACGTCCCGTTCCGACCGGACACGCAGAGCAGCCCGATCGTTACCCCTCGGTGAGGGCCTCCACTGCCCGTTCCAGGGCCAGCCCCCGGGACCCCTTGACCAAGATGAGGGTGGGCAGACGCCCCGCCTCCTCCTTTATCTTGGCCACCAGCGCCTCCAGGTCCTCCGGCTCCCCTGCTCCCGGCCCCTCCCAGGCGGAGAGGGCGGCACACATGCGGGGCCCGAAGGCGAACAGGGCGTCCACCCCCTGCCAGCGGGCCTCTTTCACCACTTCCCGGTGATACCTCTCCTCCTCCGGGCCCAGGTCCAACATGTCCCCCAGGAGGGCCGTCCGCTTTTCCACCGGCAGGTTCAGGTTCACCAGCGCCCGTAGGGCCGCCCTGGTCGACAGGGGATTGGCGTTGTAACAGTCATCCAGCACCCAGCCGAACGGGGCGGGATGGAGCTGGAGGCGATGAGGCAGCGGCCGAACCTTGGCCATGGCCTGGGCGGCGGCCTGGGCCGGGATCCCCAGCCCCCAGGCGGCAGCGAGCGCGCCACAGGCCAGCGTGGCCACGTGTCGACCCAGCAGTTGGAGCTGGACCGGCAGTTCCCCTTCTGGGGTCACGGCCACAAACCTCACCCCTTGAGGATCGTCCGCCCGCACCTCCCGGGGGAAGAAGTCCGCCTCGGGGGTGCTGCCGAACCTCAGGCACACCCCGGCGCAGCTCCCGGCCTGGGCCCGCAGTTCGGGGGAGTCCCAACACACCGCCAACACCCCTTCCTCGGGGATGGCCTCAGCCAGCTCCCACAGGGTGTCGGCCACCCCTGCGACGCTGCCCAGGGTGGCGAGGTGCGCCTCCCCGGCCCCGGTGATCACCCCGGCCCAGGGTTGGACCAGCTGGTTCAGCCGGGCTATGTCCCCGGGGGCCTCCTCTCCCAGCTCCAATACCGCGATTTCAGCATCGCTGGGGATAGACAGGATTTCCATGGGTACCCCGATCTCGGTGTTGTAGGACTCCCGGGCCCGGAAGGTGCGGTAGCGCACCGCCACCGCCGCTCCCAGGAGTTCCTTGGTGGTGGTCTTCCCGAACGAGCCGGCCACCCCGACGAACGGAATCGGGAGTTGATCCCGGCGCCAGGCCGCCAATTTCCACAGCGCCCCTTCCACATCCTCCACCAGGATCAGGTTGTGGCCCTCCCCGGGATCGCGGGCCACCAGCGCCCCCACCGCCCCGCGGGAGAACGCCTCGCCCACGAAATCATGGCCGTCATGCCTCCGCCCCCGGATGGCCACGAACACGTCCCCGGGGCCCACCTTGCGGGAGTCACACTCCGCCCCGGACGCGGAATATGGTGCTCGGGGGCGTAGGAGCTTTGCCCCCAGGTGCTTGGCCGCCTCGCGCAGGTCCCACATCCCCCTAGCCGCCTCCGAACGGGATGATCAGCGACACCTGGTCGTAGACCACCGTCCGACCCAGGGACACCGAGCTCTCGCCCACCCCATACAGCCAGGGCTCGCCGATCACGTCCGAGATGGGGTCCAGGGCGAACAGTTCCACCGTCAGGGTGTCAAAGGCGGGCACCCCCTCCAAATAGTCGATCAGGTCGGACAGGGAGGTAATGACCGGGTAGCCCTCGCCCTTCTCGGGGGGGCGCGGTCCGCCGTAGGCCCGCACCTCGATGTATGGGGTATCGAGGTCCGGGGGCACCACCAGCTCCCCCTCCCAGGTGCTGAGCTCCCCCCGCCAGTCCTGGAGGTACACGGTGAACCGGATCACATCTCCGGGGCCGTAACTCCATTGGTCCACCTCCAAGGCCACGATGTGGGTGGCGGAGAAGGTGTCGGTGATGCTGGCGTCCAGGGCGATGGACAGGAGGCCGGGGTCGGCGAACTCGTTGTACTCCAGGATGTCGGCCACGATGGCCGCCTCAAACGGCACGTACAGGGCGATATCCCGGGTGGAGAGGAACACGTTGTGGCGGGTGAGTGGCCGGGGCATCCCTTCCCCGAAGATGGTGTAGCGCACGCTGGCCGTGCCCGGGCCGATGCGGTCCAGGGCCCGGTCCGTGGCCTCCAGCCCGGCCAAGTAGAAGAGAAGCGCCGCGATCCGCCGCTCCCTGACCATCTGGGCGGCCAACTCCTCCCCCACCCCCCGCACCTCGTCCCACACCGAGAAGTTCAGGGCCACGGGCCGGGGGGAGTGCCCTTGCAGGCCGCCGATGGCCGCCCACCGGTCGGCCAAGATGGCCCCTTGGTTTTCCCCGAGGGTGCCCAGCTTGTAGGGGGCGTCCAGGGCGGCCACGGTATCGAAGATGTAGGCCGAGGTGAGGAAATAGTCCGTGCGGCCGGTGTGCAGGAACGGATGGCCAAAGGCCAAAACCGCGTCCCCGTCCACCAGGGTCACGGTTCCCAGCGCCCCCAAGGTCACGTCCCCGGAGAGGAGCCCCACCCCCACCGGGCCTCCTGGGGCGAACCCGGTGAAAGATGGAGTTTGGGGGGCAGAGGGAACGGCCTGGATCCTCCTGATCCCCTCGCCGGACAGCCCCGGGATCCCAGCTCGCCAACTGGGCCGCAGCCTGAGGAAGGGATGGTCCACAAGGTCCAGCTCCACCCCTTGGGCCAGCACCGCTAGCGCTCGGGGGGAGAGGCCGGTGGCCACCAGCGGGGATTGGACCGGCCACGCGTAGAGCACCCCGGGGGCGAGTTCGGCCGGGGGCATGGAACAGAGCTCTATTTTGTCGATCCCCAACTTCTCCAGCTCCTTGGGCGGGGCCAGTTCCCCCGGCGGGGTTTCCTCCGGGACCAGCCGCCGCACCTCCTCCAACACGGGGAGCATGGCCTCTATCGGGGTGACCAGGCCCAACGGCCGCTCGGGCTCGGCGGACCAGCGGGCGGCCCGGGACAGGGCCCCGGCCAGTTTTCCCTCCAGGTACACCGGACTTCCGGACATCCCTTGGGCGATGCCACCGGAGCGCTCGATGGCATCCCCCCACACGCGTACGATGATGAAATCGTTGGCCGTACCCGGTTGGTCGATGACCCCCACTACCTCCACCTGGAACTGGGATATCTCCTCCCCGGCCACCACGGTGAGCCCGTAGCCCCGCATCCCAGGCGTCACCTGCGCCAGGGGGATGATCTCCGGGATCTCCCCCAGACCAGCCACGCCCCCGATGACCAACGCCGAAATCGCTGTCAGATACTTCATCCTCCCCCCTTGGCCAGGGCCACCGCCTGGGCAGCCCCTTCCTCCATGGTGTCCACCGGCACCAACCCGGCACGGGCCAGGATCTCCTTGCCCTCTCGCTCGTTGGTGCCGGTAAGGCGTACTACCACTGGAATCCCAAGCACGCCGGTCGCCTCCACGATCCCGCGGGCCACCTCGTCACAGCGGGTGATCCCCCCGAACACGTTCACCAAGAGCACCTTCGCCTGCCCGGAGCGGGCCACGAGCTCCACCGCCTTCTGGACCCGCTCTGCCCGGGCACCACCACCGATGTCCAGGAAGTTGGCCGGTTGCCCCCCGGCCTGGACCACCAAGTCCAGGGTGGCCATCACCAGCCCGGCCCCATTTCCGATGATGCCGACGTCACCATCCAGCCGCACGAACGACAGGCCAGCCTCCTTCGCCTCCGCCTCCAGCGGGTCCTCTGCCGCCTCCGCCAGGCCAGAAAACTGCTCCCCTGGCCGGTGGTCGTCATCGATGATCACCTTGGCGTCCAGCGCCAGTAGGCCCTCCTCCGTCTCCGCTAAGGGGTTTATCTCCACTAGATTGCACTCGTATTCCAGAAACACCCCGTACAATTTTCCCGCGAGCCGAAACAGCTCTTTTCGCAGGTGCGCCGGGGCCAGGGCGAACAGGCGCCGGAGGCGGAACGGGTACAGCCCCTCCAACGGGGGGATAGGGACCTTGGCCACCGCTTCCGGCCGGGTGCGGGCTACCTCCTCGATGTCCACCCCCCCGGAGGGGGAATAGATGAAGACCGGCTGCCGGGAGTCCCGGTCGATGGTGATCCCCAGATAATGCTCGGACCGAATCTCCGCTGCCCGCACCGCCAACAGTGCCTCCACCGGCACGCCCTTCAGCCTTGCGCCGAGGAGGGTCCCGGCGAGCTCCTCGGCCTGGATGGGGGTGGCGGCCAGTTTGATCCCCCCCGCTTTCCCCCGGCCCCCCACCGGCACCTGGGCCTTGAGCACCACTGGCCCTCCCAGGCGTTCGGCCACCCTGCGGGCCTCCTGGGGGCTCTTCACCAGCGCCCCCGGGGGCACGGGAATCCCCGCTCGCTCGAAGATCTCCCTCCCCTGCCATTCCAATAGGCGCACCGGTCCTCCTTTCCCTGGCAGGGAGCTTACCCACAGTTCCCCCCTCCTACCAGGGGGACAAACGGGAGCTTGACAGGTAGCAAATTCCGATGAATTGAGGATTTCTCTGGGATCGAATAAACTTGATGGGAGGGGGTGCACTCGATGAAGGGGCATGACTACGACGCCAGTAAGATCCAAGTCCTGGAGGACATCGAGGCGGTCAGAAAACGGCCGGGGATGTATATCGGCTCCACCGGCCCGGATGGTCTTTTGCACCTCATCTACGAGGTGGTGGACAACGCGGTGGACGAGGCCCTGGCCGGCTACTGCACTGAGATCGACGTCATCATCCACGAGGACAAGCGGGTCACGGTGATCGACAACGGTCGGGGCATCCCGGTGGGGGTCCACCCGGAGACCGGGATCAACACGGTGGAGCTGGTCCTCACCACCCTGCACGCCGGTGGCAAGTTCTCCGCCGATAGCTACAAGGTGTCCGGGGGGCTGCACGGGGTGGGGGTGTCGGTGGTGAACGCCTTGTCGGAGTACCTCCGAGTGGAGGTGCGCTGGCGGGACGGGAAGGTATATCGGCAGGAGTTCGTGCGGGGCCGCAAGACCTGTGAGCTGACCCCGGTGGGGAAGGCGAAAGGGACCGGCACCACCATCACCTTCCTGCCGGACCGGGAGATCTTCGGGGAGATCCGCTACAACTTCTCCAAGCTCTCCCACCGGTTGAAGGAGCTGGCCTACCTCAACCCCGGGCTCAAGATCCGCCTGGACAACCGGATCGCCGGGGTCAAGCGGGAGTTCTACTTCAAGGGTGGGATCGTGGCGTTCGTCAAGGACCTGGCCACCGGCCGGGAGCCTCTCCACAAGGAGCCCATCTTCATCGCCGACGACCGAGGGGATCGTACCGTGGAGGCGGCGCTCCTGTTCACCGACGCCATGGACGAGGAGATCTTCACGTTTGCCAACAACATCAACACCCGGGAGGGGGGTACCCACCTCACCGGGTTCCGGGCCGCGCTGACCAAGGTGTTCAACGACTACGCCCGGGAGAAGCGGATGCTCAAGGCGAAGGACGCCTCCATCCCCGGGGAGGCGATCCGGGAAGGGTTGGTGGCGATCCTGTCGGTGAAGCTGCAGCAGCCGGAGTTCGAGGGGCAGACCAAGATGAAGCTCGGGAACCCCGAGATGCGGGCTTATGTGGATGAGGTAGTGCGGGAGCAGCTGTCCCAGTACCTGGGGAAGAACCCCGGGGTGGCCCGGGCCATCATCGAGAAATCCATCACCGCCTATCGAGCACGACTTGCGGCAGCCAAGGCCAGGAAGCTGGTGCGCAGAAAAGGCGCCCTCCTCTCCAACGGCCTGCCGGGGAAGCTGGCGGACTGTACTAGCACCGACCCCGCCAGGTCGGAGCTGTTCATCGTGGAGGGGGACTCGGCCGGCGGCTCCGCTAAACAAGGCCGGGATCGCAACTTCCAGGCCATCCTCCCCCTGCGGGGCAAGGTCCTCAACGTGGAAAAAGCGCGCCTGTCCAAGCTCCTGGATAACCAGGAGCTCAGGGCCATCATCACCGCCCTGGGCACCGGCATCCGGGAGGAATTCGACCTGGGGAGGCTGCGCTACCATAAGATCATCCTCATGGCCGATGCCGACGTGGACGGGGCCCACATCAGGACCCTGCTTTTGACCTTCTTCTTCCGCTATCTTCGTCCCCTGATCGAGCACGGTTACGTGTATATCGCGCAAGCCCCCTTGTATTTGGTCCAGAAGGGGAAGAAGCGCATCTACCTCTATTCGGACGAGGAGCTCAGGGAGTTCCAGGCCCAGGGGGATGGGAAGGTCACGGTGCGCCGGTTCAAGGGGCTGGGAGAGATGAACCCCGAGGAGCTGTGGGAGACCACCATGAACCCCAAGACCCGCATCCTGAAGCAGGTCACCATCCGGGACGCCCTGGAGGCGGACGAGATCTTCACCACCCTGATGGGGCAGGACGTGGGGGCGCGGCGGGACTTCATTCGAGAGAATGCCCACCGAGTGGCGGTGCTCGATATCTAGATGGTGCGTCCACGCCGGGTGCTGATCGTGGAGGACGAGGACATACACGCCCAAGTCATGGAGTGGGCGTTTCAGCGCCCTCCAGCCTGGGAGGTGGCCCGGGTGGCAGATGGGGCCGAGGCCCTGGATTTTCTATTCCGACAAGGGAGACACCTGGACGCTTGGCTCCCAGATCTGATCGTACTGAACCTGCGGCTTCCCAAGCTTTGTGGGTTGGAGGTGCTGCCGCGGATCAAGGCCGAGCCCCGGCTGGCCCCCATCCCGGTGGTGATATGGTCGGTGTCCACCTCTCCCGAGAACATCTCCCGCGCCTATCAGAATGGGGCAGCCATCTACTTGACCAAGCCCGCCCGGGCTCGAGAGGCACGTCGTCAGGCGCTGTGGCTTCGGCGACTGTTCGATTGGGCCCAGCTCCCTACCCCCGGGGCGCCTACCCAGCACGACTGGTTCCCCCGCTCCACGTGAGGGCATGAGCCCTCCTTTCGCCTGGGTCCCCCCGCCTCGAAGGAATCGCCGCGGGTTTTGGTTGGCCGCGATTTCCTTAGCTGTTATAGTTCCCAGTTGTGGAGCCACAGTTCTTCAGCCGGATAGCGGAGCTTTTGCAGACGGGACAGCCCGTGGTGTTGGTGGAGCTAGTGGGGGTGGAAGGCCCGGCCCCCCGGGAGCCCGGGGCCCGCATGCTGGTGTTCCCCGACGGCCACATCGAGGGCACCGTGGGGGGCGGTGCCTTGGAGCTGCGGGCCACTCAAGAGGCCATGGAGCTCTTGAGATCAAGGAATCGTACCCTGCTCCGCACCTATGAACTGGTGGATTTAGGGATGCTGTGCGGGGGACGGGCCACCCTGTATTACGAGCTTTTGGCCCCCCGCGTTACCCTGGCCATCTTCGGTGCGGGACATGTGGGCGCTGTCCTGGCCCGCCTGGCCCAGGAGGCCACCCCCTTCCGGGTGGCCTTGTACGACGACCGGGAGGAGCGGTGCCGGGAGGAGCTGGTCCCCGGGCTCACGGCCCAGTATTTGCCGGGGTTCGAGTCGTTGCCCCAGCTTCCCAGCCCCTGCTACGCCGTGGTATGCACCGACTCCCACGCCACCGACCTCAAGGTGGTACAGGGACTCCTTTCCCAGGCCCCGCCGCCCGAGTTCGTGGGGATGCTGGGGTCCCGGCCCAAGGCGGAAAAGGTGAGAGGGCTCCTGCGGGAGGCGGGCATCCCCCCGGAGCGAGTGCAGAGCCTTCACTCCCCGGTGGGGCTCCCCATCGGGGGCAAATCCCCAGGCGAGATCGCCATCTCCATCCTGGCTCAGCTCCTCGCTTTCCACCATGGACGCTTGGCAGACGCCAAAGCCCCCCTTGGCAAGACCGCCGGTTGACCTTAAGGGATTTCTCACAGAGCTCTTGGAGGGGAAAATCCCGGCGCTGGTGGTGACCGGGCCCAGCGGGAGCGGGAAGACCTCGTTGGCCATACGGGCGGTGGAGGAGCTACGCGGCCAAGGGGTCCCCGTTGGGGGGATCCTGTCCCCCCGGATACTCCAGGGTGGGGCTACGGTGGGCTACCGGGTGCGGGACCTGCTCAGCGGCGGTGAGGAGGTCTTGTGTCGGCTCGCACCCCCGGGCATAAGATTCCGGCGATTCTACTTTTCCCCTCGGGGGCTGGCGCTGGGGAACAGAGCGCTGGCAGCCGCGGCCCGGACTGCTCGGCTAGCGGTGGTGGACGAGGTGGGGCCGTTTGAGCTGGCTGGCGGGGGGTTCGCCCCTGGGCTCCAGCGGCTCCGGGAAGCCGGGCTCCCCATGATCCTCACGGTCCGTCCCCATCTGGTCTCCCGGGTCCTCACATTTTTGGAGCTTCCCCCGGCCACCCCGCAGCTGACCCTGCCCTAGCGCGCCCCAGGCGGCGGGGCTATCCTGGGATATAAACCTGAGGAGGTTGCCATGGAAAAAGAGGCGGAAGAAAGGCTATGGAAGATCCTGGACGAAGCTGAGATCTCCCTGCTCATAACCCAGGGGGAGGACGGTTATCCCCACAGCCGGCCCATGACCCTGCTGGGATACGAGGAAGAAGGGGTGCTTTGGTTTGCCACCAGCCGCTCCTCCCGCAAGGTGTCTGAGATCGACCGCGACCCCAAGGTGAGCGTGTGTTTTCTCGCTTTGGAGGGAGGGGCCCATGCCCAGGCATTCGGCCGGGCGGAGATCCTGGAGGACCCCGAGCTCAAGGCGGAGCTGTGGATGGAGGACTGGGGTGAGTACTGGGAAGGTCCAGAGGACCCGGATTACGTGCTGCTGGTGGTGCACCTGGAGCGGGCGGAGTACTACCTGATCGAAGACGACGAGTTGTGGGTGATCGACTTCTCCTAAGGGGCCACATGCGGGCACAGGTGCTTGAGCGGCAGGGACCCGCAGAGGAGCGTCCCCTTAGGCTCCGGGAGCTCCCGACCCCCGAGCCCAGGCCCGGCCAGGTCCTGATAAGGATCTCCGCCTGCGGGGTGTGTCACACCGACCTCCACATCGTGGAGGGGGACCTCCCCCTCCGCAAGAAGCCCATCATCCCCGGACACGAGATCGTGGGGCGGGTGACGGCCCTCGGGCCGGACGTGACGGGGCTATCCGTGGGGGAGCGGGTGGGGGCCGCGTGGTTGCACTGGACCTGTGGGGAATGCCGCTTCTGCCGCCGGGGGCAGGAGAACCTGTGCGAGAACGCGCGGTTCACCGGCTGGGACGTGGACGGAGGCTTCGCCGAATACACCGTGGCCGTGGCCGATTTCGTCCACCCCATCCCGGCTGGGTTTCCGGACGAGCGGGCGGCACCGTTGCTGTGCGCGGGGATCGTGGGGTACCGAGCCCTGGTGCTGGCCATCCGGGGGAAAGAGCCGGGGCGACTCGGGCTCTACGGCTTCGGGGCCTCGGCCCACATCGCCATCCAGGTCGCCCGGCATCTGGGCTGGGAGGTGTACGTGTTCACCCGCAGCCCCCAGAACAAGGCCCTGGCCCGGGAGCTGGGGGCCGTTTGGGTAGGGGAGGCTCCCGAAAGGCCCCCGGAGCCCCTGGACGCGGCGGTGATCTACGCCCCCGCGGGCTGGATCGTCCCCGAGGCCCTGAAATCGTTGGATAAAGGGGGCCGCCTCTCCCTGGCGGGGATCCACATGACGCCCATCCCCGAGCTGCCCTACGCGCTCCTCTACCACGAGCGGGAGGTGGTGTCGGTGGCCAACGCCACCCGGGAGGACGCCCAGGAGCTTTTACGCTATGCCGCTGAGATCCCCATCGAGACCGAGGTGGAGACTTTTCCACTGGAGGCGGCCAACGACGCCCTCATGAAGCTCAAGCAAAGGAAGGTCCGCGGGGCCGCCGTTCTCGTTGTATGACGGGTTCGGGGTGATGCGATATGCCCAGGGCGAAGCGAGCCCCGGTGGATGAACTTTTCCGCCCCAGGGGCAATGGACCGAAGAGCCTGCCCCGCAAACCTCAAAGGAGCGGGGCAGGCTCTCGCCCAGCCCGGTCCATGGAACCGGGTTAAAGGGGCTTTTGGAAGTTTGGGATTGGGAACCGGCGATCTGGTTGCAGGGCTCCTTTTGACGCTGCGCCCAAAAAGGGCGCAAGGCGATTGACATGAGGAGCTTGGCTTTCCGGGGCAGGCTCTGGACAGCCGGAAGCGCCAGCTCCTCGCCCAGGCATGCAGCTATGTAAGCCACCCGCTTGTGATGGTCCGTCACCGCCGGGCTGATCAGGTCCACAGCGGAGGAGAGCCCCATCACCAGATCGAACAGGGGGACCTGAAGCCCTTGTAGCATGTCGTACTCCCTTCCCGGCTAACTTTACGTGAACTCCAGCTTCCCTCCTAGTCAGGCCGGCTGCGATCCCCGGATCGCCAGGCGGCCGGGCTTAGCTTGACGGTCTTGATCTCGCCGCTTCCCACCGAGATCGGGACCGCATGGGGCGAGGTGGCGGCTATGGCCCCTTGGGGCTCCTCGTTCAGATCGACGAGCTCGGCCTGGTTTACTTCCCACGGGATCCTGATCTCCCCGGCCAGGGGGCGGCGGGTGGGGTTGTACAGCCGGACGATGATCCCGTCCCCCTGCTCCGCCACCTTCACCGCGCTTACCACGAGTCCAGCGGGCTCTACCGAGAGAAAGCTCACTTCTTCAGGGATGTCCCCCTGCCCCAGGCCTTTCAGCTGGACCCCGAGCGGGGGGGCGCGGAAGGCGTGAGCCGCCTCCCACACCCGGGCTTCCTCCCAGGTCCCCCGATAGGGACAGAGGGAGAGCTCAAACCTGTGCCGGCCCAGGCATTGGGCCTCTGGGGTCTCATAGGGGGGGCCGGCATGGTCCCTCCGGGTGGTGAGGTCATCCCGGGAAAGCCAGCCCACCCCCCGCAGCAGGGTGACGAAGATCGTCCCCTCTTCGGTGACCTCGTACTCCGGCAGGCCCCGGTTCAGGACAGCCAATCCCCCTTCCCCCTCCTCCACCGCCAGGAACGACTTCTGGGGATGGGTGGTGGGAGGAGCCTCCACCCAGCCTTCCCCGGCCGGGGGGCGGATGGGGCGGCGGATCACCCAGAAGGCGTCCTCGGCGAACGAGTGCTCAGCCCGGAATCCCAAGGGGAAGCCCACCCGCAGCCGGTGATCCCGGGCGTTGTTCTCCACCTCGATGGCCACATCCACCCGCTTGACCCCCCGCTGCAGGGACACGAGCAGGGTGACCGGACAATCCACCCGCTCCGGGCTGCGGGCAAGCCGATCCTCGGTGAGCCCCTGGGGGAGCCGGAGCACCAGGTCCACCCTCAAGGTCCCCTTCCAAGGGAGGCGCTCGGCCACCCGGACCTTCGCCTTGCCCCCCTGGGAGGTGATGACCTCCTGTCGGGCAGGGGGCGAGTAGTTGTACTCATCCCCGGCGTCGCCCGAGTCCTCGAGGAAACACAGGCCCCGGTAGGTGCGCCCGATTTCCTTGTCCAGCACCGAGATCGTCCCGTCAGGGCCAACCCACACCCGGTAGAACTCGTTCTCCAGAGTGTGCTCGTCCACCACCGGCGAGTCAGGCTTCTCCTCCGGGGCCTTCCCCGGGACGAGCCGGTACAGCTTGATGCCCAATGGAGGGAGATCCGCCTGGAAGGCCAGGAGCAGCTTCCGCACGTGTCTGGCGCCCTGAAGCACGCCCTCCGAGCCGAGGCGTTCCCCCAGGACGGCGAACGGCACCGCCTGGCCAGCTGGATCCAGCAGGGTCCAGCTTGCCTGGTTCGGGTTGCCTTCCTCGGGTCGGCTCTTCTTGCCTTCCGGGGAGGGTTCCACCTCCACCACCACCTCCTCCCGCCTGGGCCAGGGGCAGGGGTTGAACACCAGGATGGGGATCCCCGTCTCCGGGGCAGGGGGGGCGGCCATCTGTTCCCCGATGGTCCGGAGGGCGTCCCCGATCACCTGGCGGGCGATGGCCTCCGCCCGCTGGTAACGCACCAGCATCTCCCGGTGCACCGGGTCCACGGAGGTGCCGCAGATGGAATCGTGGGCCTGGTTTTGGAGCACCAGCTCCCACGCCGCCCACAAGAAGGGGGTGAAGTCGCGGCCGAGCAGGTGGGCGAAGGCGGCCAAAGGCTCGGCGTATCTCTCCAGCAGGGTTTCCAGGGCCGCGTTTCGCTGCTTGAGGTACATGCGGGCCGAGTACACCCCACTCAGGATGGGATGCCGCCTGCCTGCCCGGAGCTCTCCCTCGATCACTGCCAGGTCGGGGCTGGCATCCCGCACCAGTTGCGCGAACTCCGCCAGGGTCCCCTGTCGCAGGTGAACCCCCGGCACCTGCTCGTTTAGGGCCCGGAGCACCTCCAAAATATCCGGTTGGGGGGCCAGGTGATCGCACCCGTTGGGGATGAGCACCACCCCGGCGGAGCTCCTGGCCTGGAAAAATCGGAACAGGGTCACCAGTGGGGGTTCATCTTGACCGAGCAGCTCCCGCTGAATCAACTCCTGATGAAGGGTTGAGGGGGCGTGGAGATTGGGCGTGAGCAGGGCCCCGGCGCAGTAGCCCGCCTCCATCACGTGGGCCAGCACCCGCGAGCCGTCCGGGGCCTGCCACAGGAATTCGGAGTGGCCGGCCCCTTCGGTCGCCAGGTCTGCCCCCCGGGTGAGGAAGGCGGTGTCGATCCCGAACCCCCGCAGGATCTGGGGGAGCTGGGCGATGTGTCCGAAGCAGTCCGGGACGTAGCCGTCCTTCATCACCCCCCCGAAACGCTGGGCGAGGCGATGCCCCAACATGAGGTTGCGGATCAGGGCCTCCCCGGAGGCCAAGAACTCGTCCGGCTGGATGTACCAGGGGCCGATCAGTAGGCGCCCCGCTCGGACCAGCTCCCGCAGCTCGGCCTCCTTCTCCGGACGGATGGCCAGATAATCGAGCAGCGGGATCACCTGGCCGTCGAGCATGAACAGATAGTCCGGCTGCTCTTGAAATATCTGGAGCAGCCCGTCCATGGCCTGGACCAGCCGGTACCGAAATTCCTCGAAGGTGAGGTACCACTCCCTGTCCCAGTGGGTATGCGAAACCACTATCACGTCGCAGCTTGTCTTGTCTTGATCCATAGCGGACGCTCCTTGAGCCCTTTCGTCCATCGGATGAGCGGAAACTTTAACGCTTGATCGCCCCTCCCAACAGCCCGGCGATCAGGTACCTCTGGGCCACTACCAGGAAGGGGTAGTAGAAGAAGTCAGCGGCCCAGGAACCGGCCATGTCGAACCGGAACCCACCGATCCCCTCAGGGGCCAGGGCGTCGTTCAGCTGCTTGACCGCCGGGATGAACGTGTCCCAGTACAGGAGATCCCCGGCGTTTACCCCCGCCTTGAGGAGCAGGTCCGGCCAGTACATGGTGACCCGGACGTCGGTGTCGTACCACAGGCCGTAGTAGGTGCCGCCGCCGGCCGGCCACTGGGAGCCATCGCGGAAGGCGGTGAACCAGTCGGCCGCCTCATCCGCCACCACTGCGGTGAGGGCTGCCAGGTACCCGCCCTCCACGAACTCCCCCAGCCAGATGGAGTCCACCATCACGATGTCCGGGGCGATATCGGGATCCCCGACGGCCAGCGTGGTGAACAGCTTCATGCGGAGCTCGCCATAGGGGTACTCCGAGATCTGAAGGTCAATCCCCGGGACCAGGCTCTCGATCAGCTCCTCCACCGCCTCAAGCCCGTAGCCCTCCGACTGCCAGAGCTTGACCACCACCGGGGCCCCCCACGCCACCACGCTGAGGCCAAGCCCCAGTACCATTCCCCATACGATCGCGCGCTTTAGCATTTACTCTCACCCTCCTTGATTGAAATAAGGTGTCGGCTTAGTCCACAGGCGATCCCCCCGGTCCATCACCCCCTTCTCTGTTGGTCTTGGGATGGGCAGCCACAGGACTCACGCTCCACCAGTTCCCCGGGGATGAGCACCGGGTGCTCGGTCCTCTCCCCGTCGATGGTCTGAACCAACCGCTTCACCGCCCAATAGCCAAGCCAGTACTCGTGCAGGTCCACCGCAGTGAGGGAGGGGATGAAGTGGCTCGTGAGGTCGGTGTTGTTGACGCATACCACGGCCACATCTTGGGGGACCCGCACTCCCCGGGCCTGCAGCGCCCGGATGGCGCCCACCGCCTGCACATCGCTTCCGGCGAACAGGGCGGTGAACTCGTGCTTGGGGGCCAGCTCCCACACCACTTGGTAGGCGGCCCCTTCGGTCAGGTCGGATTGCCAGACCAGGTCCTCCTCATAGGGAAGCCCGGCCTCCGCCAACGCGGCCCGGTAGCCCACGAGCCGGTCCACGCAGAAGGTGAAGTGGGCCGGGCCGTTGAGGAAGGCGATGCGCCTGTGTCCGCATTCGATGAGGTGCCGGACGCCGATGCGGCTTACCTCCACGTTGTCGTTGTCCACGTAGGTGGCCTCCTCCAGCGGTCGGCCAATGAACACGAATGGGATGCGGTGACGTTTCAGGTCCTTGAGGTAAGGGCAGGTAACGGTGGGGTTGGTGATGATGAGCCCATCCACGCTGCGGCCCCGGATCGCCGCCCGGACCCTGGTCACCGCTTCCTCCTCGGACTCGGCGATGTGGAGCGACAGGTTGTAGCCGTGTTCCGCGGCCGCCCGGTGCATCCCCCGGATGAGGCGGGAAAAGAACCCGGCGGAGGCGAACAGGTGTTCCAGGGAGATGGGGGTGATCAGGCCCAGGTTCCTGGTGCGCCCGTCCGCCAGGTTCTTGGCCAGAGAGTGGGGGTGATAGCCGAGTTCCTCGGCGGCCTGGAGGACCCGGAACCGGGTTTCCCTGCTCACGTAGGGTTTGCCGTTCAGGGCGAGGGAGGCGGTGGAGACCGCCACCCCGGCCCGTTTGGCCACATCCCGGATGGTAGGGGACCTGTTCATCGAACCGTTTCGAGACTAGCAGGCCTTGGGTTGTTCGTCAAGCCCCCGCGGGGGCCAAGAGGGGGCGGTGACAGATATGCCCTCTAGATCTTGTTTTTTCTGTTTGATCTTGTTCAATCTTTGCCCGGGATTCTCGGTGTAAACGGCCGAAGCGGCGAAAACGGCGACCGGATGCGCGGATATTTCTCGAACCGATTCGATAAACCGAGGGAGAACAACCCCGCCCCGTCGCGGAAAGGCCCTACAGGTCTTCGAGCTGGACCGAGTGCTGCACGGCCCAGCCGCGCGCCTCGGCCTGGGGCAGGACCAGCTCGGGCGGCAGGGCCCGCTCGATGGGGGTGACGCCGGGGGGATCTCCCCCCGCACCGCCAGGGAGAGCACCAGGGCCGCGTGCCAGCCGGTGAGCCGCTCCATGGCCGAAAACCGGTGGCCGCGTCGAAGTAGTCCAACAGCTGCACCCGCGCCTCCGCGGGCTCGCCGGCCTTCTTCCCCCGGGCCCGCACGTGGATCAGGCACACATCTCTCACCTCGGGCTGGGAGAGCCGCTCCTCCAGGAGCCGGGAAAGCAGGGCCCGCGGCCGCACCCGGCAGCCGCCAACCTGGACCTCCTCCCGGGAGAACAGCCCCGCCTCCTTGAGGCCCCGCATCATCAGGCAGTGCCCCGGGTAGCGCAGGGTCTTGTTCTCAAGCACCCGCATTTTCCCCTGAAAGGTCCAGGGCATGGTGGACAGCCCCCCGGAGGTGACGAACGCCTCCAGCCGCCCCGGGGGAGGCAGCCCCAGCTCCTCCAGCCCGCTCAGGGCCGGCACCGGGGTCAGTTTTCCCTCCCGGAGGAAGATCGCCTCCCCGTCGTACTCGTTTATCAGCCCCTCCACGTTGAAAAGCAGCGCGTAGTTCCACGGGGGGCGGGGTCCTGAGGTAGGCCCCCGGCGTAGATCCGCACCTCCTCGGCCTCGTCCAAAAGTGACATGGCGTGCAGGGCCAGGGTGATGTTCATCCCCGGGCCCATGCCGCAGTCCGGCACCACCGTCACCCCGACCTCTTCGGCTGCCCGATCGAACCGGAGCTGGGCCCGCACGATCCCGGTGTGCCCGCCCAGATCCACCATGTGGGTGCCGGTGGCGATGGCGACCTGGGTCAGGGACAGGTTGAACCGGTAAGGCACCGCAGAGAGGAGTCCCTCCACTCCCGAGAGCGGGCGCACGAGTTGGGCCGTGTTCCCGGCGTCGACCATTTGCGGGACCACCATTCCTCCCCCAGCAGGGCGTTCAGCCGCGCGGCCTCGGCCGCCTCCCCCCGGGCGTCGGCCAGGAGCACCCGCTCCGCCGCCACCCCTTGCCTGCCCGCCCCCAGTACCAGTATCGATGACCCGTGGCGACCCCAGGATACGCGGCCTTCCGTGGCGGGCCAACCGCGCATGGTGAAGTTAGCGAGCTAGGCTGCGCTGGCGTGCTCCCCGGCCCATTCGGCGGTGGCGAAGCGCTCGCCCCTGAGGTGCCACTCCAGATAGCCGGGGCGCCCGGCGGCTGCGTATCCCGGGCCCTCTCCAGGTGTAAATGCCACGAGGAGGTGAGGATGAAAGCCACGATCGCGATGCTGTGGTTATGCATCTTGGTGGCATTGCCTACCCGGGGCGGGGAGGGGTTCTTTGGGAACTCAGGGGGGATGTCCCTGGACGAGTTTTCCTACCTTCCCGAGCTGGGGGTGAATGCGGTGATTTACGGGCTTTTCATCGGGCCGCAGGGGCCGCCTCAGGCCCGGCCCCGGGACCGCATCCGCATGCGGGGGCTCATCGAGTTGGGGGTGACTCCCGTGCCCACCTTCTGGGCCCCGGAACTTCCCCCGGAGGCCACCGATTCGGTGGCGGCCATCGTGGAGTACTTCACCGCCGGACCTGGAGTAGAGGAGGTGGGGGCCCCGGTCTGCTACTGGCAGATCGGGAACGAGGAGAACGGGGACTGGGGCACCTCCTGCCCACCGGAGGAGTTCGCCCGCCGGGTGGCGATCATCGCCGCCGGGGGAGGGGAGTGGATCGACGTTTTCAACTTCCACTATTACGGGCTGGCTCGGCCTAGCCCCAGGCTCTCCGCTGCCCAGACCTACCGCACCGGGGAGGAGCTCGTGAGGAAGATGCGCCGGGTGCTGGCAGAGTACGGCTACGGGGAAAAGTCCATCTGGCGCAGCGAGACCTCCACCTACTCCGGCCTGGTGGGGGAGATCGCCCAATCCGAAGAGGAGCAGGCGGCGGACCTGGTGAAGAGGTTCGTGCTCCTCTACTCTTTGGGCGTAGAAAAGGCCTTCTGGACCTATCTCGTGGAGCCCCGCTATGAGGGGACCGGGGTGGGCTTCTTCGACCAGGCCGGCCTCGTCTACGACGGCTTCGGCCCTTATGACCGGGGGGCAGGGGTGAAAAAGCGGGCCTTCTTCGCCTACCGGGAACTGGCACATCGTCTGGAGGGGGCGGAGCTCGTCTCGCGCTGGGAGGAGGCCGGGGTGAGTTGGTTCCAGTTCTCGGGGCCAGCGGGGCCGTTTTCGGTGCTCTGGCAGGACCCCTGGCTCAGGCAGGGGCCGCTCTGGATCATCCCGGCGGGAACGGTCCAAGCGCTGGACATCTACGGCCAGCCCTTGGGGGAGTGGCGGGGCCCGTTCAAGCTGGAGCTGGGCTTGGCCCCAGTGTACCTGGTGGGAGAAATAGAGAAGATCTCCCTCTCCGCCCCGCCGCTCCGGGCTTCCTGAGCCCAAGGCGAGGGCGGCGAGAGGAGGGCGGCCTTGGCGCTAACACTCCCGGGCCCTATCCCCGGAAGCGATGGGCTCAGCGTGGGGGCGGAGGATCCCCGGGGTCCCGCGGGAGATCACCCCCGCGGCCAGGGCCGTCCCCAGAAGGCCCACCGTGCCCCCCAGGTACATGGGGGCGGCCATCCCCCCCAGGTCGTAGGCCAGCCCCGCGCACACCGGCCCCAGGGACTGCCCCACCGCGAACGCCGAGTTCTGGATGCCGGCCAGGATCCCCATCCCGTGCACCCGGCCGCAGGCAGTGCGCACCGCCACCACCGACGCCCGCCCCAGGGCGCTGGCCGCCCCCATGAGCACCCCGCCCGCCAACACCCAGCCCAGGGACCCCGCCACCGCCGGCACCCCGAACAGCACCGCTGGGGCCACCACCCCCCCGAGCACGATCTGGGGCAGCCGCGGAAACCGATCAGCCAAAAACCCAAATGGGATCTGCAAGGCCGCCTGGGCGAAAAGATACGCGGTGAGCACGCTCCCCAGGGCTGCCTCCCCGTGCCCCAGCGCCGCCCCCAAAAGCGGCCAGAACGCGTTGAACCCCTGCCGCCAGAACCCCCGGGTGGCGTTGTAGGCCACGATCCCCCACACCACCGGGGAGCGGGCCACCTGGCGAATGGGGGGCCGCCCCTTGGGCCGGGCCAGCGAGTGCCGGTCCTCGGGCACGAAGGCTAAGACCGCGATCAGGGCGATGAACGTGAGAGAGCCCATGGCGAAGAACGGGGCCACCAGGCCCCATCTCTCGGCCAGCCCCCCGCCGAGGAGCGGCCCCAGTGCCATCCCCAGGAACATGGAACTGTAGAACAGGTTCATGGTACGGCCTTCCCTGCCCGGCGGGGTCACGTCCCCCACGTAGGCCTGGGCGATGGGGGTGACCAACACCGACGCCGCCCCGTGCAGCAGGCGGAAGGCGGCCAGCTGCCACAGGGACTCGGCGATCACGTATAGGATGGACACGGCCGTATACGCCCCCAAGCCCAGGGCGATCATGCGCCTCCGGCCCACCCGATCCGAGAGCCGCCCCAGGATGGGGGCCAACAGGGCCCGGGATACGGAGAAGGCGGCGAACACCAACCCCAGCTGGGCCCCACCGGCACCGAACTCCCGCACGTACAACGGGAGGATGGGGGAGATCACCCCCAGGCCTACCATGGCCGCGGCCACCGCCAAAAACAGCGGCAGGAACACCTGCAGCATGGCCCTCAGTTTACCCGGCCGCCCCGTTTTGTCTGGGAGGGGGCAGGGGGTTAGAATGCCCCCGTGAAGGGGGCAAGGTGGTAGGGCGGGTGAAGCCCTTGCTCGCATCCTGGGGGGATGGTTATGCGGACGTCCGCTGGGAGGAGAACCGGCGGGTCCGCATCGCCTTCCAGGGGAAAAGGCTCACCGAGTGTAAATCCACCGCCACCGCCGGAGGGCACGTGCGGGCCTTCGCAGGCGGGGGGAAAGCGCTCTTTTCCGTGTCTCGCCCCGAGGACCTGCCTGAAGTGTTGGACAGGGCCAGGGCCGCCGCCCGGGCCCTGGGGGCGGCCCGCGCCCGCCCGATCCAACTCGCCCCGGCCGCGGCCCCGCGGGGGGAGTTCCCGGTCCGCCCCCGCCAGGATCCCCGGCAGGTGCCCTTGCAGGACAAGGTCGAGCTCCTTTCCCACTACAACTCCTTGGCCCTGGACGTCCCCGGGATCGTCACCACCCACGCTTACTACGAGGAGTGGTCTTCAGTACGCACCTTCCTCTCCAGCGAGGGGGCGGAGATCCGCTACGAGCTGCTTTTGGTGAACCTGGGGGTGCGGGCGGTGGCGAGAAAAGGGCAGGTGATTCAGGCCACCCACATCGCCTTCGGCGGCAGCGAGGATTTCTCCCGCCTGGTGGGCAGGGAGGATGAACTGCGGGAACGGGCGGAGCTGGCGGTGCGGCTGCTTTCCGCGCGGCCAGCCCAGGCCGGGTCCTTCCCGGTGATCCTGGACCCGGACGAGGCGGGCCTGTTCATCCACGAGGCGTTCGGGCACCTGTCGGAGGCGGATGGGCTCCAGTACAACCCGAGCTTCCGGGCCCGGCTAACTCTGGGGAGCGAGATCGCCGCCCCGGCCCTATCGGTAGCTGATGACCCCACCCTGCCCGGCCTGCCGGGGAGCTATCCGGTGGACGACGAGGGGATGCCGGGGCTGAGGACCCAGCTCATCCGGGACGGGGTGTTGACGGGCCGGCTCCACTCCCGGGAGACCGCCGCCGAGTTCTCCGAGCCCCTGTCCGGGAACATGCGGGCGGTGGATGCTTTCTACACCCCGATCGTGCGCATGTCCAACATCTTCATCGAGCCAGGGCCCCACTCGTTTCAGGAGATGCTGGCCGCGGTGGAGGATGGCTACTACCTGGTGGGGGCGAAAGGCGGGCAGACCTCGGGGGACCAGTTCACGTTCGGAGCCCAGTGGGGCTGGAGGATCCGGGGCGGGAGGCTGGCAGAGCTAGTGCGGGACATCAACATGTCCGGAGAGCTCTTCTCCACGTTGAAGCGGATCC
Organism: Candidatus Bipolaricaulota bacterium; assembly: GCA_021129895.1. Classification (GTDB taxonomy): domain Bacteria; phylum Bipolaricaulota; class Bipolaricaulia; order Bipolaricaulales; family Bipolaricaulaceae; genus UBA3574. The sequence goes on along the minus strand of JAJOKL010000076.1, from coordinate 29,765 downwards.
GGATGGTGGGGAACGACCTACGGTTCTCGGAGCGGGGCGGCTGCGGCAAGGGGGGCATCGGCCCCATGCAGCTCAACCCCAAATCCGGGAAGGGCGCCCCTCACATCCTGATCAGCCAGGTCACCATCGGAGGCCGGGGATGAGGGAGCTTCTGCGGCAGGCTGAGGCGCGGGGTTGGCAGGCGGAGGTGTACTGGGTGACCCGGGACCGGTGCTCGGTCCAGTTCCGCCTGGGCCAGCCGGTGGCCGTACTGGGGGAGGTGACCGATTTCTGCATGGTGCGGGTGATCCGGAAGGGACGGCTGGGGATGGCCTGCGGCACCCGGCCGGGGCCGGAGCTGATAAAGACGGCAGGGGCCGCCGCCGGGCAGGGCGGGGAGGCCGGCTTCTCCTTCGCCGCGCCCACCCCCCACGCGGAGCTCCCCCCGCCCCACCCCGAGCTCCCCGGGATCGGGGCCGAGGATCTTGTCCCCCTGGGAGCCCGCATCGTGCGGGAGATCGCGGGCGTGCACCCCAAGGCGCCGCTGGTGGTGAGCCTGGAGCGCACCCTGGACACACTCCGCATCGCCGCCTCCGGGGGGCTGGAGCGGGAGGCTCGCCTGGGGCGGGTACAAGTGAGCTTCGGCGCCCCCTTCCCCGGGGCGGGGAGCGGCCTCTACAAGACCGTCGCCTATCCGGGGCCCCCGGAGTTCCCGGCGGAGCTGGTGGAAGAGTTCAGCGAGTGGTATGGCTGGGGGCGGGAGGTGGCCTCCCCACCTCCCGGGAGGCTACCGGTGCTGCTGGCGCCGGAGGCGGCATTCCTCCTGGCCCTGCCGCTGGCTGCGGGCCTCTCCGGGGAGGCCTTGTGGCAGCGCACCTCCCCCTTACTTGGGAAGGAGGGGGAGCGGATCCTCTCCGATTCGCTGACGATCTGGGACGATCCTATGCGGGAGGGGGATCCGTTCACCCGGGCGTTCGACGATGAGGGAGTGCCCTGCCACCGGCGTCCCCTGGTGGAGGCGGGGGTGTTGCGGGGGTACCTCTACGACCTGCGCACGGCGGCCCTACTGGGGGAGGCCTCCACGGGAAACGGGTTCAAGCGGGCGCTGTTCGGCGGGGGCCCCTGGGCCAGCCCCAATCCATGGCCGGCCCGCCCCGTGATCCAGGCCGGGAAGACCCCCTGGCGGGAGCTCCTCGCTCTTGAGCGGGGGCTCCTCCTCTACGGCGGCATGGGATTTCACTCCTCCAACTACCTGCAGGGGCAGTTCTCCGTGCAGGGTTTAGGGTTTTACATAGAGGACGGGCGACCGGTGGGCCGGCTCTCCGGGACCATGGTGGCGGGGAACATCTATCAGGAGCTGGCACAACCGCTCAAGCTGAGCCGGGAGCGACGGGAGCTCCCCGGGGTGGTGGCCCCGTTCATCCTGGTGTCGGCCCTGCAGGTGGCGGGCTCGCGAGGTTAATCCTTTCTTCAGGCGGCGGTGGTGAGGATCGCGGACAAGCGGCTGTTGGAATGGTGGGAGATGCCCGGGGTGGACGGGCGGGAGGCGTTCGACGAGGAGATCCTGTACTTAAACAGCCTTGCTGGGGAACTCCCGCTTCCCCGCTGGGCCTTGGCCGTGCGCGACCTCATGCCCCGCTGGGGGTTCGAACCCTGCGCCGCCCTGTTCCCGGTGGGCCTGGAGCAGGTGCTGACCATGATCGGCCAGGGGAAGGCCTACCCCCGGGTGGGGGGCTGCGGGGAGCTCCCCCTAGCCAGCCGCCTTACGCTTCAATCCTGGGGGGAGGGGCTAGTGCGCTGGAGCCGGGGCCGGGAGTTGGACGGGGATTCGGGCATGGCCGAGCTGAGCTCCCCCAGCCCGGAGCAGGCCGAGGCCGCCCGGGCGGCCGGCGGGGCAGCCCTGGCCCTGCTCCAAGGGCATGCCGCCCTGGACGAACACCTGGAGCGGTGGGCGGACCGGGCCCGCTACCCCCTCACCCGCGCCCTGGTGGAGGGGGATCAGGCCCCCCTGCCGCTCCTGTTCCGCCACGCCTGTACCTATAACTTGTCGGCGAACCTGGCCCGAATCGTGGCCGGGATCGCCGCCGGGGAGCCCCCGGAGGTACGGGTGTGCCGGGCCGCCCTGGAGGAGGCCCCAACCTTGGAACCGGCCCGCGTGGCAACCCTGCGCACTACCCTTGCCGCTCTGGTCCGGTGGCGAGAAGGAAAGCCCCCCCAGTCCCCCAGCGAGGCTTGGATCCATACCCTGTTGGGGGAGCCAGAGCCGGTGCGGGATTGGCTGGTTGCCTCCCTCTACAAATGCCTCAAGCTGTGGCTACAACACCTGGATCGGCTGCTCGGAGAACGTCACCGGTATCCAGCGCTCCTGTGAACTTGCCCCGGTTCCGTGAACCGGG
>JAJOKL010000076.1:17038-27290 GCA_021129895.1 Candidatus Bipolaricaulota bacterium | reverse complement strand
GAACCGGGCTTGCGTTTGGGGACCCAGCCCGTATCTTTTCGCTCGCTATGGAAGGGGTAACCATCGTCGAGCACCCACTGATCCAGGCCAAGCTCACCCGGCTGCGGGATCGCCGTACAGATCGGCTCCAGTTCCGCCAGATCCTGGAGGAACTGACCGCCCTGATGGTGTACGAGATCACCCGGGATTTCCCCACCCGGCCGGTGGAGGTGGAGACGCCGCTCGAGCGCACCACCGGGGTGGAGCTGGCCCGGCCGGTGGTGCTGGTCCCCATCCTGCGGGCCGGGATCGTGATGACTGATGGGGTACTCAACCTCATCCCCACCGCCCGAGTGGGCCATATCGGCCTGTACCGGGATCCCAACACCCTGAAGCCGGTCACGTACTATCTGAAGCTCCCGGACATCGTGACGGAGGCGTTGGTGATCGTGGTGGACCCCATGCTGGCCACCGGGGGTTCGGCGGCGGAGGCGGTGCGACTGGTGAAGGAAAGCGGGGCTGGGGACGTGCGGTTCCTATGCCTGGTGGCGGCCCCGGAGGGGGTGCGGGCCTTCCGTCGGGTCCACCCGGACGTCCCGATCTACACCGCCGCCTTGGACCGGGAGCTGAACGACCACGGTTACATCCTCCCCGGGCTGGGGGACGCCGGGGACCGGCTGTTCGGGACCTGAAGGAGGGGGAGATGAAGCGCTGCGCGCTGGTGACCGGGGGATCACGAGGCATCGGTGCTGCCACCGCCCTGCGGCTGGCGGCAAAGGGGTACGACGTGGCCATCACCTACCGCAGCCAGCGGCTGGCGGCCGAGGCGGTGGCTGCCGAGGTGGAGCGGATGGGACGCCGGGCTGTGGTATTGCAGGTAGATCTGGCTGACCCGGCCCGCACCCGGGAGGTGGTGCGGGAGGCCGCCGAACGCCTGGGAGGCCTCCATGCCCTGGTGAATAACGCCGGCTACGTGCAGCGCATCCCCTGGGAGGAGATCTCCCTGGAGGATTGGCAGCGTATGCTCACTGTGACCCTGACCGCGGCGTTCGTGGCCGCCCAGGTGGCCGCCCCGTACATGGTCGAGGCCGGCTTCGGCCGTATCGTGAACGTGTCCTCGCTGAGGGCCCTGACCGGCTCCGCCCACGGGGCCCACTACGCGGCGGCCAAGGCGGGCCTGCTGGGGCTCACCAAATCCCTGGCCGCCGCCTTGGCCCCCCATGGGATCACGGTGAACGCGGTGTGCCCTGGGTTCACCGCCACCGACATGAACCGGGAGGCCCTGGAGAAGCGAGGGAAGGAAATCGCCGCCCAGATCCCCCTGGGCCGGGCCGCCGAGCCGGAGGAGGTGGCGGCGGCCATCGCGTTCCTGTGCTCGGATGAGGCGTCCTACATCACCGGGGCCACCATCTCGGTGAACGGCGGCATCCGCATGGACTAGGGCATGGACCGGACTCGGTTGGGCCTCACCGCCTTCCTGCGTCCGGAGATGGACGTGGAGGATTGGATCGACTTGGCCCACGAGCTGGGGCTGGGGTGGCTGGAGTTGCGGGCCGATCCCGGGCTTGCCCATCCGGAGGACCTTACCCCTCAGGAGCGACGGCGACTTAAGGAGCATCTGAGGGAGGCAGGGCTGCGGGCCAGCCTGCACGCGCCCATCCACGGGATGAACTTGGTATCGCCCAACCTGCGGCTGGCCGCCGCCGCCCTGGCGGAACACGTGGGCACCATCGAACTGGCACCGGAGTTGGGGGCAAAACTGGTGGTGTTCCATCCCGGGGGATTGCCCGGGGAGTATGCCCGCCTCCCCGGGGCCTACGAGCGGGCCTGGCAGCGGCTGGGGTTCGTGCTGGACATCCTGGTGCCCACGGCCGTCTCCCGTGGGGTTCGGCTGGCCATCGAAAACAAACAAGCCGGGGCCGGGCGCGATCTCATCCTCACTCCAGAAGAACACCTACGAGCCCTGGAAGGTCGGCCCGAGCTGGGGGCGTGCTTGGATTTTGGGCACCTGAACACGGTGGAGGGGGACCCCGCTGCCTTCGTACGGGCCCTGGGGGAGAGGCTGGTGCACGTCCACCTGCACGACAACCAAGGGGAACGGGACGAACACTTGGGCCTGGGGCAGGGCACGGTCCCCTGGGAGGCTGCCCTGGGGGCGTTGGGGCAGGCCGGCTATCAGGGAGCGGTGATCCTGGAGATCCCGGACCCCGACCAGGCCCGAGACAGCGTGGCCCGGGTGTGCTCATTCCGGCCTCCTGGCGGGGGCGGCGATGCCGGGAATGCGGTGGCTTAAGCTAACCCGCCCCTTGGATCCGGGCTCCACTAGCTGGTACGCGGCGTTCCTGCTGGCCAACGCCGCCGCTGGGGCGGCTTTCCTCCTCATCCCTCTTTATGCCCATTTCCTGGGCGGTACCGCCGCGGATGTGGGCATCATCGCCGCGGTGGGCAGCCTGGTGGGAGTGGGGGCCAGCCTCCTGTGGGGCGGGATCTCCGATCGCACCCGCCGGCGGCGCTGGTTCGTGGTCCTGAGCTTCGCTGGGATCGGGCTCATGTACGGGCTGCTCCCCCTGGTGGGGACGGTGCAGGGATTGGTGCTGATCGGGGCGGCGGCCAGCTTGTTCTGGATGGCCAGCTCCACCGTGTCGGCACTGGTGATCATGGAGCGGTTCCCGGAGGCGGATTGGGAAAGGGAGATCGGTCGCCTGAACGCATACTCCGGGTTCGGCTGGGCCACGGGTCAGGGCTTGGGGGCAGTCTGGACCGGGGTGTTCCTGAGCTTCTTGGGGGAGGGGGTGGGGCTCAGGACCCTGGGGATCGTGGTGGGGCTCCTGGGGGTGGGGGGAGCGCTGGTGGCGGCCCTGCTCATGCCCGAGCCGATGAAGCGGGTGGCCCGCCGGGACTTCCGGGGGGTGATGGTGGCGGTGGGGAGCTTCCTATATGAGCGGTTCCGCTACGGCCCGGCCCACCTTTACTATCTGATTAAGCCCTCCCAGATCGTGCGCTTCCTCCAAGGGAAGACAGCTTTCGGGCCAGATCTAGTGCTCCTCTACTACGGGGTGTTCCTGCTCATGGCCGCCTTCGCCGTGTTCTTCGTGCCCCTGCCCATCTTCCTGCGGCAGGAGCTGGGCTGGCCAAGCCCCGTGATCTACCTGGCGCACACAGCCCCCACCCTGAGCAGCGTGGTGGCTTACCGCTGGGCCAGGCGGGCCATCCTCCGTTGGGGGCATCGGCCGGCCTTCGGGCTGGGGCTATTGGGCCGGGCGGTTACCTTCGCCCTGTTCGCTTTGGCTGGGAAGGCCCTGCCCAGCTGGTCCGCCGCTCCCCTGCTCCTGCTCATCGGAGTCACCTGGGCCACGTTCCAGCTTTCGGCTACCACCATCGTGTCCCGGCTGGCCCCGCCGGGGTTGAAGGGGCACGCCCTGGGTGCCTACAACGCCCTGACCGGGCTGGGTTGGATGGTGGGGGCGGTGACCGGGGGGTTCATCGCCGATTCATTGGGGTTCGATGCCGCGTTCTTGGTGGCGGCAGCAGTGGTGTTCCTCACCATTCCGGTGATCCTGGTGGAGGCACGGCCGCTGGTGAGGGAGGGTTAGGGCCCGACTGGGGAGCCTGCTGCGAAAATCAAGTTTGTCACGCCAACCCCCTTGAGCCCTGCCTGATGGTGATTGCTCTTACACCGAACCGCAGCGCCGAAAGGGGCCCTGCAACCCGATCGCCGGTTTCCAATCCCAAACCTCCAGAAGCCCCTTTAACCCGGTTCATGGAACCGGGCCGGGCGAGAGCCTGCCCCGCTCCTTTGAGGTTTGCGGGGCAGGCTCTGGGGATCACTCCTTCTCAACCTCCACCACCAGCATGCCGTTGTAATAGCCGCAGTGAGGGCACACCCGGTGGGGGAGCTTGAGTTCGTGACAGTGAGGGCACTCGGTACCGGGCACCATGTGCGCTCGCCAATGGGCCCGCCGCTGCCGCACTTCCCGATGCGAACGTCGTGATTTGGGTACGGCTGCCACTTGAACCTCCTTTTCCGGTCGCTTATTTTCCCCGCTGCCGTTCCAGGATCAAGGTGACCGGCCCGTCGTTGATCAGTCCCACCTCCATGTGTGCCCCGAACACCCCCGCCTGCACCGCTACCCCCTCCCCCCGCAGGAGCTCCAGGAACCGGTGGAACAGCTCCTGGGCCACCGGCCCTGGGGCGGCTCGGCTGAAGCTGGGCCGCCGCCCCTTGCGACAATCGCCGTACAGGGTGAACTGGGACACACACAGGATCTCCCCGCCCGCCTCCTGCAGTGAGCGGTTGAACTTCCCCGCCTCATCCGGTAACACCCGCAACTCGGGGATCTTCCGCGCCCAGAAGGAAAGCTCCTCCTCTGTATCCTCTTCCCCAATGCCTGCCAGCAGGAGAAACCCGGGGCCGATGCGGGCCACCTCTTCCCCATCCACGTGCACCCAAGCTTCCTTCACCCGTTGCAGCACGATGCGCATGGCTCAGGCGGTCTTGGCCCGCAGGGAGCGGATGAACGCCTCCACCTTTTTTAGCTCGTCCAGGGACAGCAGGGACAAAAGTTCCGACAGCTCCCGGGTAAGGCGGGTCCGCTCGCGTTCGGAGCGGATCCGTTCTCGAAATGCCCGTTCGGCCAGCCGGTGGGCGACGGAATTGGCGTCGGGATCCACATAGTTGAGGCGCCACTTGGGGAGCTGCCCTAGGCACCCCAGGGCCAACTGGTTGAGGTACTGAAGGTGTGGCTCGCGGGGCTGGGAGATCCCGTTGATCTGGTTCACCAGGGGGTGGGAGTCGGTGAGGAACACAGCCTCCTCGGGGGCGTAGGAGGCGGCCTTGCGGGCCCCGGAGATCAGCCCCTTGTACTCGGCCACTTCCGGGGTGGCCCGGCCGATGAGCTCCCCCACCTCCTCCACGAGGTGGCCCTGCTCATCCAGGAGGGCGATGCCGATGGCAGCGGCCCCGGGGTTGCCGTGGCTGATCCCGCAGGTGTTGACAAAGAGTTTGCGCACAGGTTCTCCTCCCCTTTGGGCCCGGCAGGGTTCGAACCTGCGACCGACCGGTTATGAGCCGGCTGCTCTACCACTGAGCTACGGGCCCCTAGAAGTATGGTAGCGAGCCCCATTTGCCCGGTCAAGTACCTGTCACTATCCCTCTGGCTCAAATTCGCGAGGGAGCGATCCGTGTTCAGTTCCTGGCGATCACTGGGCCGCTTCAGGCCCAGCTCGTTTCCGTTGTTTCTCCTCGTACATATTGCGGTCGGCCTCGGCGATGGCCTCCTCCAGGGGGCGGGGATCGCCAGGATGCCAATAGGCGGTGCCGATGGAAAGGGTGACCGGGAAGGACAGGGTCTTCCCGGTCTCGTCGGTAACGGAAAGGCCTGGATTCAACCTGTCTCGAGTGGCCTCAGCGTCCTCTGAGGTTTCAGGCATGATCACTAAAAATTCGTCTCCCCAGCAGTGCACCACCACGTCGGACGCCCGCAGGTTACTCCGGAGATGCTCTGCCACCTTTTTGAGCACCGCGTCCCCCATCAGGTGTCCGAACCGATCGTTGATCTCAAAGGGGCGTCAAATTGAGCAGGGGCGGGCTCTCCCGCCCCTGCTCCACGTTCGCAGATGGCTTCTGGAGCTACATGAAGATGGGGGCCACCGGGAACAGGGACGCGAACAGTAGCGCGACCACGCCCATCAGCTTGATCAGGATGTCCAAAGAGGGCCCCACCGTGTCCTTAAGCGGGTCCCCCACCGTATCCCCGATCACCCCGGCGGCGTGGGCCTCGGAACCCTTGCCGCCGTAGTGCCCCTCCTCCACGTACTTCTTGGCGTTGTCCAGCGCCCCTCCGGCGTTGGCGCAGTAGATGGCAAGCTGAACCGCCGACAAAAGCGCCCCCACCAGGAAGCCGGCCAGGGTGTAGCGACCGAAGATGAGCCCCACCACCAGCGGCATGCCCAACGCCAGGAGCGATGGGAGCACCATCCTCTTCACGCCCCCGTGGGCGGTGATGGTGATGCAGCGCTTGTAGTCCGGCGGCTCCTCCCCGGTGAGGATCTTCGGATTTTCCCGGAACTGTCGCCTGACTTCCTGCACCATCACGTCGGCCGTACGGGACACCGCCCGGATGAGCAGGGCCGAGAACACGTAGGGGATCATGGCGCCCACGATCAGGCCCGCCAGCACGAACGCCCCGATCTCCACCGCCGGGGAGATCATGGCGATCTCCGGGATGCGTACCTCCACGGCAGAGCTGGCCGCCGCCCACATGTAGGCGGCGATCAGGCCCAGGGCGGCGAAGGCGGCAGAGCCGATGGCAAATCCCTTTCCGATGGCGGCGGTGGTGTTGCCGATGGCGTCCAGGGCGTCGGTCCGCTCCCTGACCGAGGGGTCGAGCTTGGCCATGGTGGCGATGCCACCGGCGTTGTCGGCTATCGGCCCGTAGGAGTCCACCGACACCGTCATCCCCACGAAGGACAGCATCCCCAACGCGGCATAGGCCACTCCCAGCAGGCCACCCAGCTGATAGGCCCCGATGGTGGCCCCGGCGATGAACAGCACCGGCCACAGGGCGGACAGCATCCCCACCGCCATCCCCTCGGTGACCCCTACCGCCGGGCCGGAGGCGTAGGCCTGGGCGAGCTCCCGGGTGGGTTTGTAGCGATAGGAGGTGTAGTACTCGGAGACAAAGCCGATCCCCACCCCGGCGGCGATCCCCAAAAGCATGGACCAGAACGGGGTGAAGTTGGCCGGGGAGAGGGCGGTGGTCAGGATGGCAAACAGGGCGGTAAGCCCGGCGGCGAGCCTGGTCCCGTTCATCAGGATGCCTTGCATGTTCTCCTGCCGGGGGATGGCCCGGATGTAGACGATCCCCAGGAGGCTGGCCACGATCCCTCCGGCCATGTAGAGCAGCGGCAAAAGCGTCAGCCACCAGTAGTTCTCCTCCAGGCCGATCTTGCCCCCGAACTGGGCGAGCAGCCCTTGGATATCGACGTTACCCCGGCCCACGAAGATGTACAGGGCCATCACAATCACCGAGATGGTGGCGCCGATGAACGATTCCAGGAGGTCCGCCCCCAATCCCCCCACGTCGCCCACATTGTCGCCCACGTTGTCGGCGATGGAGGCGGGGTTTCTGGGGTCGTCCTCGGGGATGCGGGCCTCCACTTTGCCCACCATATCCGCCGCCATATCCGCCGCCTTGGTGTAGATGCCGCCGCCCACGCGGTCAAACAGGGCCACCAGGGACGCCCCCATGGAGTAGGCGGTCACGATCAGGGCCGCCTTGATGAAGTTGATCTCAGCACCGGGGATCCCCAAGGCGGTTTTGGTATGGATGTCCAACGTGGCGGGGTTGAAGTCCTCGCGGAACAGCCAGATCACCAGCGCCAGCCCCCCCAGCGCCAGTCCGGCCACCGCCATCCCCATCACCGACCCCCCGGACAGGGCCACGTTCAGGGCTTCCTTGAACGAGCGGCGGGCGGACTGGGTGGTGCGGGCGTTGGCCTGGGTGGCGGCGTTCATCCCGATGAACCCGGCCAGCATGGACAGGATGGAACCTATCCAGAACGAGACCGCCACCTCCCAGTAGAACAGGGCCCACAGGATGGCCCCCACCACCAGCATGGTGACGGCCATGACCCGGGCCTCCTCCAGCATGAAGGCGATGGCCCCCTCGCGGATGAAGTCCTGCAGCTCCTGCATCCGCTCGGTGCCCCGGTCCCGCCTGATGACGTACCAGTTCGCATAGGCGGCCCACAACAGGGCCGCTACCGCAACCAGCGCCGGAATCGCAATCAAGAGCCCCACTTATGCCTCCTCTCCGCCCTTAGGATGTGGAATTGCCAAACCGAACAGGACTTTACTTCCCTCCCTGGGCTTCCTCAACCGCCCGCAGGGCCGCCTCCAGCCGCGCCCGCACCTCCGCTACGCCCAGTACGCCAACGATCCCGACCAGCTCCGGCCCGTGAGTTCGACCGGTCAAGGCCAGCCGCAGCGGGTGGAACACCCCCCTGGTCGGGACCCCCAACTCCGCGGCCACCTCCCGCACCAACGGCCTCAGCCCCTCCGGGGAAAAGCCCGGCCCCAGCCGGGAAAGCACCCGCGCTAGGGCCGCCCGCGCCTCGGGGGGGGAGAGCTCCTCCACCGCCTCCGGGGGGAGCTCAGGGGGAGCAAGGAGATATCGTAGATCTGGGTGATCCGCGAGTTCCCCCAGGGTGGAGAGCCCCGGCCGCAGGAGCTCCAGCGCCGCCGCCAACCTGTCCTCCGGGACCCCGGAGTAGCGTGCCAGGAACGGCCGCGCCCGCTTGAGGAGCTCCCGAGGGGAGAGCCTGGCCAGGTGTTTCCTGTTGAGCCAGCGCAGTTTTTCGAAATCGAACACCTGGGGGGAGAGGTTGATCTTCTCCAGCGAGAACGCATCCACCAGCTCCTCCAGGGTGAACACCTCCTCCCCGGAATCGGGCGACCAGCCGAGCAGCGCCAGGTGGTTCACCACTGCCTCCGGGAGGTAACCCTCCTCCCGCAGTGCCTCCACCGAGGTGGCCCCGTGGCGCTTGGATAGCTTCTTCCTGTCAGGCCCCAGGATGATGGACAGGTGTCCGAACGCCGGGGGCTCCCAGCCCAGGGCCTGATAGAGCCAGATCTGCTTGGGGGTGTTGGAGATGTGGTCCTCCGCCCGCAGCACGTGGGTGACCCCCATTTCGTGGTCGTCCACCACGCAGGCCAGGTTGTAGGTGGGGGTGCCGTCGGCCTTCTGGATGACGAAATCCCCGGTGGTGAGGCGGCGGAAGTGCACCTCCCCCCGCAGGAAGTCAACGAAGGAAGTTTCCTTGGCCTCCTCGGGCACCAGGAACCGGATGGCCGGCTTTCGCCCCTGGGCCAGGTACAGCTGGCGGTCTTTTTGGCTGAGGTCCCGACAGTGGCCGTCGTACTCCGGGGCTTCCCCTCGGGCCAAGGCCCTTTTCCTCCGTTCGGCGAGCTCCTCCGGGGTGCAGAAGCAGGGATAGGCCTTCCCCTCCTCCAGGAGCCTGTCCACGTAGCGCCGATAGTGGGGGAGGCGCTGCGACTGGTAGAAAAGCTCATCCCAGGAGAGGCCCAACCAGGAGAGGGCATCCATGATCCCCTGGGTGTAGCGCGTCTCGGAGCGGGCCAGGTCGGTGTCCTCGATCCTGAGGACGAAGGTCCCCCCCTCTTTTCTGGCCCACAGCCAATTGAACAGGGCGGTGCGGGCGCCGCCCACGTGCAGCTCCCCGGTGGGGCTGGGTGCGAACCGAACTCTCACGGCCACGGTGGGATTATACGGGGCGCGACGGCTGTCCCCCCGGTGGCCGACAAACTCGCCCCCGGCGAGGCACACACGCCATGGGGCCGAGCGTAGCGCCGATTACCCTGGAATCATCCGAAGCACCGAACAGAAGGAGGGGTGCGGAGATGGCAAAGTTCATAGCGGTACTGTGCGGGCTGCTCCTCATCGGGGGACTGGGGCTGGCCCAAGCCGGTGGAGGTGAGATCAACTTGCCCCCGCCCGAGGACGAGATCGCCGCCCTGGAAGCGGCCTTCGGGGAAGTGATCGGCTTCTTCACCGGCTTCATCGAGGAGTTCAAGGGCTCCGTGGCCCAGATCAACGACCGGTTCGCCTCCGTGGAAGGGGCACTGGCCGACCTGGCGGCTTGGGTGGAAGACTTGGACACCAAGCTGGCCAGCCTGTGTGCCCAGGCGGCAGACCACGAGGGACGCATCGGCGCGCTTGAAGGTTGGGCCACGGAGATCGAGGCCCGGGTCACCTACCTGGAGGAACAGGACATCGGGGCCCTGCAGCGACAGATGTTGGCCGCGGAGCAGGCCATCCAGGCCCTCCAGGTGAAGATCGGGAACAACCGAGCCAAGATCGAGGGCATCGAGGCCGCGTTGGGCAGCTTCCAAGAGGAGATCTCCGCGGTGCGAGGGGAGATGGACCAGCTCAAGGGTGAGATAGCCGCGCAAGTCGATGCCCAGCTCGCCGCCATGCAGGAGGAGCTTGCGGCCATCAAGGCCGCCCAGGAGACCCAGTGGGCGGCCATCTTCTTGGTGCCGGCCCTGGTGGGGGCGGTGGTTTACTTCCTCATCACCTCTGGCTGAGGGCCGGCTTTGCCAGCGGGGACGGGCCGAGGAGCACTCGGCCCGTATTTTTCTGGTTTTGTGAGCCAGAAAGCACGTCGAGGGAATCGTGGCCAGCGGGACTCTTTTCCCCACCAGCCCACAGGCTCACGAAAGGACCGAAATTTCCAGCCGGGTTTCGTCAAC
>JAJOKL010000076.1:13115-17028 GCA_021129895.1 Candidatus Bipolaricaulota bacterium | reverse complement strand
AGACCAGCTGTCCCCTCTTCCGGGCGGGAGCGGTCACCCCAGGATCATCTGGGGTGGTTCATCCTGGATGTGTTGGACCAGTTGGCCGTTTGCCGCTTCCGCCAGAGCTTTCAGGCCGGTGGGCCTGGCTGCGGGAAGCCCTACCAACACCGGCGCCCATTCTTTCCCCAACCGAAAAGGCCTTGGGCAACGAGCTCTTTGGGCCCTGATTTCGGTTCACAACGGGGGAAACCTAGGGGCTAGCGGCACCCGGCCGCTAGCCCCTTCCCTTCAGGGGATCAGAACAGGCCCTCTACTTCCCCGGTATCCACGTTCACGTCTATGCGGCGGAACGCCGGGTTGGAGCTCGTCCCGGGCATGAGCTTGATGTCCCCCGCCATGGGGCACAGGAACCTCGCCCCGGAGAACACCAGGATATCCCGGATCGGGAGCACCCAGCCCTTGGGCACCCCCTTCAGGTTGGGATCGTGGGAGAGGGAGAGGTGGGTCTTCACCATCATGGTATAGTAGTCCCGGAACTCCTCCTCCTCGAACCGCTTGGCCTTGGCTTCGGCCTCCGGGGTCCAGGAGACCCCGTCCGCCCCGTAGACCTCCCTCGCGATCAGCTCCACCCGCTCCCGCAGGGGCATGTCCAGGGGGTAGAGGTAGCGGAAATCCACCGGCTCCTCGCACGCCTCGATGACCGCGTCCGCCAGCTCCAGGGCCCCTTCTCCACCTTTCAGCCAGTGCTGGCTCTCGGCGCACCGGGCGCCAGCCTGTTCCACCGCCCGCCGCACCAGCGCCACCTCGGCGTCTGTGTCGGTGTGGAACCGGTTGATGCACACCACAGGCTTTATCCCCGACTTCTTCACCGTCTCGATGTGGTGGAGGAGGTTGGGGAAGCCCTTCTCCACGAGCTCCAGGTTCTCCTCTTGGTATTCCTTGGCCAACGGCCTCCCAGGTACCACCTTGGGTCCGCCGCCATGCATCTTCAGGGCGCGGATAGTGCACACGATCACCGAGACGTTGGGGACAAGGCCGCTTATGCGGCACTTGACGTTCCAGAATTTTTCGAAGCCGATGTCCGCCCCGAAGCCGGACTCGGTGACGTGATAGTCGAACAGCTTCAGGCCGATGAGGTCCCCGATCACCGATGACTGGCCGATAGCGATGTTGGCAAACGGCCCGGCGTGCACCAACACCGGCTGGTACTCCACGGTGCAGCACAGGGTGGGGTTGATGGTGTTCCGCATCCAGGCCGCCATGGCCCCGGCCACCTCCAGGTCCTCGCAGGTCACCGGGTTCCCGCGCTTATCGTAGGCCAGGGTGATCCTCCCGATCCGGGCCCTCAGGTCCCGCAGGTCCCGGACGATGGACAGGATGGCCATGAGCTCGCTTGAGACCGAGATCTGGAAGCCGGACTCCATCATGAACCCGTCCATCTTGCCCCCCAGGCCGATGATGATCCGCCGCAGGGCCTGGGCGCAGAAGTCGATGGCCCACTTCCACTCCACCCGCCGGGGGTCGATGTCGATGCGCTTGAGGCCCCGCTTGGCGAGCTGCTCGTCGGAGTAGTTGAACTCGTGCTGCAGGCGGGCGGTGATGGCCACCATCCCCAAGTTGTGGGCGTTGGTGATGGCATCGATGTCGCCGGTCAACCCCAGGGTGAACTCAGTCATGGGGATGAGGAGGGCGTTCCCTCCCCCGGCGGCCGTCCCCTTGATGTTGAAGGTGGGGCCGGCCGAGGGCTGCCGGATACATCCCCCCACGTTCACCCCCCGCTTGGCCAGGCCCTCGATGAGGCCCAACGTGGTGGTGGTCTTCCCCTCCCCTAGCGGGGTCGGCGTTATGGCGGTGATCTCGATGTATTTGCCGTTGGGGCGATCCTTCAGGCGCTCGTAGATCTTGAGGTAGTCGAGCTTCGCGATCCTGCCGTAGGGGATGATCTCTTCCTTTTTAAGCCCGAGCCTCTCCGCCCACTCCTCCGGGGTGGGCATATGCTTTTCCGCCTCCGCCGCGATCTCCCAGTCGGCGAGCTTCGTGGGATCGTACGGCACTCTCCCCTCCTTTACGAAACGGTGACGGGTGACGCGTAACGCGTGACGAGTGTCCTTTTTATTCGCATCATCTCGTTTCCCGTCACGCGTCACTTGTCACGCGTCACGGATTTAAATTCCGGCGAGCTCCAAAATCCCTGGCACAAGATCCTCCCAGCCCATGGGCATGAGATGGATCCCCTGACAATAAGGCTTTACCTTCCGGATGATCCGGGCACAGATCTCGGTGCTCACCTCCTTTCGCTCCTCCTTGGTCTTCGCCCGCTCCATCTCCGCGATCACCCCCTCGGGGACGTGTATCCCCGCGATGTTTTCGTTCATGAACCGGGCCATGCGGGCGCTCTTCAGGGGGATGATCCCCACAAGGATCGGGACCTTCAGGTCCTCCACTTCCCGCACGAACCTGAGGAACGCGTCGGGGTCGTAAACGGCCTGGGTCTGGAAGAACTTGGCCCCCATCTGGACCTTGAGGCGCATCTTGAGGATGTGGGGTCCCAGGGGCTCCACCCCGGGGTTCACCACTGCCCCAGCGAAGAAATCGGTGCTACCGGCGAGCTCGTTTCCCGCGAGGTCCTTCCCTTCGTTCAGGGCCTGGATGGCGGCCAGGAGCTGTACCGAGTCCAGGTCGAACACCGGCCGCGCCCCGGGATGATCCCCCAGGGTGGGGTAGTCACCGGTGAGGGCGAGGACGTTCTCGATCCCCAGGGCCCAGGCCCCGAGGAGGTCCGCTTGCAGCGCCAGGCGGTTCCGGTCCCGGCAGGTCATCTGGAGGACGGGCTCGTACCCCTCGCGCTTTATGAGGGCACACAGCGCCCAAGAGCTCATGCGCAGTACCGACGACTGGAGGTCGGTGACGTTGAACGCGTGGACGTAAGGGGCGAGTTTCCGCACCCCCTCCAGGGTTTTCTGGACCGCGGTCCCCTTGGGGGGGCGGCCTCGCAGGTGACCACGAACTCCCCTTTGGCGAGAAGCTCACGAAGGCTCATTTATTCCTCCTCCAGGTACTCCAGGGCCCAGAAGGGGGGCCTTACGGCGGGACAGGGGCACGTCCAAGCCCTTCTGGGAGTCCTGCGGGGGCCGATACCTGAGGAGAAGGTCCAGCCTCCCCAGGGCCTCCAGGCGATCGTAGATCCGCTGCCAGCCGCAGGGCCTCCCTGGCTCGAGCTCGCACTCCCCGTTCTGGGAGCCCCCGCACGGCCCGTGCAGGAGCCCCTTGGGGCACGCTGTATGGGGGCAGATCCCGCCGGTGTAGTAGAGGAGGCAATCGCCACAGCGCTCCTCCGACAGCCACACCCCCTGCAGCCCCCCCATGGTGACGGTGTTGGCCGCGGGGTACACGGGCTTATCCAATACCTGGACCACCGCCTGCACCCCCACCCCGCAGGAGGCAACGATCACCGCGGTCCGCGGCCTCCACCTCGGCCCGGCGGCGGGAAAGCCGCAATCCCACCGGGGCCTTGTTGCACAAAAACGGGAGGACCAGCGTCCCGGTGAGGGGATGGCCCGCCTCCTCGAACATCGGCTTGAGCTCCAACAGGGCCTTCTCCCCCCGGTACCGCACACCTCGGCGCATCCCTCGCAAGCCAAAAGGAAGACCCGTTCCCCTTCCCGGAGGTACCCCAACAGTTCCTCACGCGGCTTCAGCTCCGAAACGAGCATTCCCACCCCCTACTGGATGGCACACGCAAGGCACGGATCGAAAGACCGCACGATCCTCCCGGCTTCCAGGATCCCGTCCCCCGCCACCGGGGCGGAAAGATCGAGCTCCGAAAGCCAGGGGCGTGCGCCCTGGGGCCGGTGGTGGTGAACGGGGAGTACTGGAGGCGGATGACCCCCGCCAAGGTGCGGGGCCTGCGGGAGAAGGGCCATGCGGAAAC
>JAJOKL010000076.1:10591-13015 GCA_021129895.1 Candidatus Bipolaricaulota bacterium | reverse complement strand
GGCGGATGACCCCCGCCAAGGTGCGGGGCCTGCGGGAGAAGGGCCATGCGGAAACTTAGGTCCACGGAAGAACTCCTCGAACTCCGGGACGAGATCCAGCGGGAGGCGACGGAAGCCGTCACCATCTCGGTCTGCGGGGGCACGGGTTGTCGGGCGTTCGGGGCGGAACGGGTCCTCTCCGCCCTCGAGCGGGAGCTGGAGCGACGGCGCCTCTCCGGGGACCTCCGGGTGAAGATGACGGGCTGCCACGGCTTCTGCGAGCGGGGCCCCATCGTGGTGGTGCGCCCGCAGGGATATTTCTATCCCGGCCTCAAACCGGAGGACGTCCCCCGGCTGGTCGATGCCGTGGCCCGAGAGAAGGTCCTGGAGGAGTTCCTCTACGTGGACCCCGTCACCGGGCAGAGGATCGCCCGGGAGGAGGAGGTTCCCTTCTACCGTGGTCAGAAGAGGATCGTCCTGGGTGACAACGGCCATATCGATCCCACCTCCATCCGCGACTACCTCGCCATCGGGGGTTATTCCGCCCTCGCGAAGGCCCTGGCCATGGACCCCGAGGAGGTGATCCAGGAGGTGAAGCGGGCGGGCCTGCGGGGCCGGGGCGGGGCCGGTTTCCCCACCGGGAAGAAGTGGGAGTTCTGCCGCAAGGCTAAGGGCCCCAAGAAATACGTCATCTGCAACGCCGACGAGGGGGACCCCGGGGCGTACATGGACCGGAGCGTCCTGGAGGGGAACCCCCACGCGGTGATCGAGGGGATGCTGATCGGGGCCTATGCCATCGGGGCGGACGAGGGGTACGTGTATGTCCGGGCCGAATACCCCCTGGCGGTGAAGCACCTTCGGATCGCCATCAAGCAGGCGGAGGAGCTGGGGCTTTTGGGCGAGGACATCCTGGGGACCGGTTTTTCCTTCCGCTTGCACGTGTTCGAGGGGGCGGGGGCGTTCGTGTGCGGGGAGGAGACGGCGCTCCTTGCCTCCATCGAAGGGCAGGCGGGGGCAGCCCCGACCCCGGCCCCCCTTCCCGGCCCAGCGGGGCCTGGGGGGCCGGCCCACCAACATCAACAACGTGGAGACCTGGGCCAATGTGCCCCACATCATCCGGAATGGCGCCGATTGATTCCGCTCCTTCGGCACCGAGACCTCCCCTGGGACCAAGATCTTCTCCCTCACCGGCAAGGTCCGGAACACGGGGCTCGTGGAGGTCCCTATGGGGACCACCCTCCGGCAGCTCATCTTCGACATCGTCGGCGGGCCTCCGGAGGGGAAGCGGTTCAAGGCGGTCCAGATCGGGGGGCCTTCGGGGGGGTGCCTGCCGGAGGAGCTCCTGGACCTCCCCATCGACTACGAGTCCCTCACCCAGGCCGGGGCGATGATGGGGTCGGGGGGGATGGTGGTAGTGGACGAGGACATCTGCATGGTGGAGCTGGCCCGGTTCTTCCTGGAGTTCACCCAGGCCGAATCCTGCGGACAATGCCCCCCTGCCGCATCGGCACGAAGAGGATGCTCGAGATCCTCACTCGGATCACCGAGGGGAAGGGGAAGCCGCAGGACCCAGAGCTCCTCGCGGAGCTCGCCTGGGGGGTGAAGGAGGCGTCCCTGTGCGGCCTGGGGAAGACCGCCCCCAACCCCGTCCTCACCACCCTGCGCTACTTCCGCGACGAGTACGACGCCCACCTTTCCGGGAATTGCCCGGCGGGGGCGTGCCGAGCCCTCATCATCTACGCCATCGATTCAGAGGTGTGCGTGGGCTGCGGCCTCTGCGCCCGGGCCTGTCCCCAAGGGGCGATCGTGGGGGAGCCGGGGGAGGCCCATCGGATCCTGGCGGAGCTCTGCATCCGCTGTGCTGTGTGGCGGTCTGCCCGAAAGGAGCAATTACCAAGCGGTGACGGGTGACGCGTAACGCGTGACGGGAACTGCGGTGACGGGTGACGCGTGAGGGGTGAGAAAGGAATGGAAAAACCGATCAGGTTGCGGATAGATGGGAGGGAGGTGGAGGTCCCGGAGGGGACCACGATCCTGGCGGAGGCGGCGGGGATCGAGATCCCCCACCTGTGCCATCACCCCGAGCTCTCCCCCGCCGCCGTGTGCCGGCTGTGCCTGGTGGAGGCCGATGCCCGGCTGGTGACCTCTTGCAATACCCCGGTACAAGAAGGGCTACAGGTGCGCACCGATAGCGAGCGAGCCCGTAAACTCAGGCGACTCATCCTGGAGCTCATCCTCTCTGACCATCCCCTGGACTGCCTCACATGCGAAAAAAACGGCTCCTGCGAGCTCCAGCGCTACGCCTACGAGTTCGGGATAGAGGAGAACCGCTTCGCCGGCCCGGACCATGCCCGCAGGGAGCTTCCCGTTCGGGAGGACAACCCCTTCATCCGCTACGAGCCCGAGAAGTGCATCCTGTGCGGGAGGTGCGTGCGGGTCTGCGAC
>JAJOKL010000076.1:0-10491 GCA_021129895.1 Candidatus Bipolaricaulota bacterium | reverse complement strand
AGGGAGTGGGAGCTGAGGGAGGTGGAGACGGTCTGCCCCTTCTGCGGCTGCGGCTGCCCCATCACCTTGCACCTGAAGGGCGACCGGATCGTCAAGGTCTCCGGGGGATATCGGGGGTTCAGGCTGTGTGTGAAGGGCAGGTTCGGCCTCTCCTTCGTCCACCGGGAGGACCGCCTGAAGACGCCCCTCATCCGCGAGGGGGACGGGTTCCGCGAGGCTTCCTGGGACGAGGCCCTGGGGCTCGTGGCCCGAAAGATCCGGGAGATCAAGGGTAAATACGGCCCCGACGCCATCGCCGGCCTCGCCTCAGCCAAGTGCACCAACGAGGAGAACTACCTGTTCCAGAAGCTCATGCGCGCCGCCATCGGCACCAACAACGTGGACCACTGCGCCCGCCTCTGCCATGCCCCCACGGTGGCCGGGTTGGTGCAGGCGTTCGGCTCCGGGGCCATGACCAACTCCATCGATGAGATCATCGATGCCGACTGCATCTTGGTCACTGGTTCCAATACCTCCGAGGCCCACCCCGTCGTGGCCCAGGAGATCCGGCGGGCGGTGCGGCGGGGGGCGACCCTCATCGTGGTGGATCCCCGGCGGATCGAGCTCGCCGAGCCCGCCCACTTCCACCTGCGCCAGCGCCCGGGGACCGACGTCGCCTGGATAAACGGCTTCTGCCATGTCATCCTGAAGGAGGGCCTTTGGGACCGGGAGTTCGTGCGCGAGAGGTGTGAGAACTTCGAAGAGTTCGCTGAGGCCGTGGAGAAGTACACCCCCGAGTACGTAGAGAAAATCGCCGGGATCCCGGCGGAGCTTTTGGTGGAGGCGGCCCGGGCCTTCGGGAGGGCGGAGAGGGCGATGATCTTCTACTCCATGGGCCTCACCCAACACACCTCCGGCACCGACAACGTCCTCGCCATCGCCAACCTGGCCATGCTCACCGGGAACGTGGGCAAAAGGAGCACGGGCGTGAACCCCCTGCGGGGCCAGAACAACGTCCAGGGGGCCTGTGACATGGCGGGCCTGCCCAACGTCCTCCCCGGCTACCAACGCCTCTCCGATCCCGACGTCCGCAGGAAATTCGAGAGGGCCTGGGGCGTGGAGATTCCGGAAGAACCCGGGCTCACCGTGGTGGAGATGTTCCAGGCGGCCCTGGAGGGGAAGGTCAAGGCCATGCTCATCATGGGGGAGAACCCCATGGTCTCCGACCCCGATATCGGCCATGTGGCCGAGGCCCTGGAGAAGTTGGAGCTCCTGGCGGTGATCGACATCTTCCCCAACGAGACCACCGAGTTCGCCGACGTGATCCTACCAGCAGCGAGCTTCGCCGAGAAGGATGGCACCGTCACCAACACCGAGCGGCGGGTGCGGCGGCTGAGGAAGGCCCTGCCCCCGCCCGGGCAGGCCAAGCCCGACTGGCAGATCCTGTGCCAGCTCTCCGCCCGCCTCGGCTACCCCCTGGCTTCCAACCCGTCACGCGTCACGGGACTTCTACTCCCATCCCGGGGAGATCATGGACGAGATCGCCTCCCTGGTCCCCATCTACGGGGGGATCTCCTGCGAGAGGCTGGAGGGGGAGGGACTGCAGTGGCCGTGCCCCTCGCCCGACCATCCCGGGACCCCCTACCTGCACAAGGATCGGTTCGTGAGGGGCAAAGGAAGGTTCCACGCGGTGGAGTTCCGGGAGCCGGCGGAGCTCCCCGATGAGGCGTACCCCCTCACCCTCACCACGGGGCGGGTGCTCTACCACTTCAATTCCCGCACCATGACCGGGAGGGTGGAGGGGCTGCAGGAGCGCGTTCCCGAGGCGTATGTGGAGATAAACCCCGCCGATGCCGCCCGTTTCGGGATTCGGGAGGGAGCCCGGGTGCGGGTGGTGTCGCGCCGGGGGGCCATCGAGGTCCGGGCGATGGTGACCGATCGGGTCCCCGAGGGCACGGTGTTCATCCCGTTCCACTTCGGGGAGCAGGCGGCCAACCGCCTCACCAACCCCGCTCTAGACCCGAGCTCCAAGATCCCCGAGCTCAAGGTGTGTGCGGTGCAGGTTATCCCCCTCGAGGGGTGAACATGTGAGATGCTAGTATTCCGGCCGCGGCGGGTGGTCCTCCGGGTGGACGGAGGGCGACATTGCGGCGGTTTTGCCCGGAGGACCTGTCCGCCTGGTGCGAGATGCTCCGGGCCTGCAGCCCGGAGTCCATCTGGAGGCGGTTCGAGGGCCATTCCGTGGAATATCTCCTCGCGCGGGCCCAAGAGCTATGCGGATGCGACCCGGAACATGAGGTCATCATCGTGGCGGAGCTGGAGGGAAAGATAGTGGGGGAATCCCGGCTGTGCGTGATCCCGGGGAAGCAGCTTGCGGAGTTCTGCGTGCTGGTGGCCGACCCCTGGCAAGGACTGGGGCTGGGGGCTCAACTCACCGAGGCGGCGTTGGAGGTGGCCCGTGGCCTCGGGTTGCGGAGGGTGCTGGTGGAGGTGGTGCCCGATAACCCCAGGATCATCCGGTTTTTGAGCCGCCGGGGGTTTAGATTCCCCATCCACTCGGATGGGCGCATATTTTTCGGCGAAAAAAACCTGGATTAAAAAATGCAAAAGCAAGGGATTCTCGCACATACGCGCAACAAAATTGGAGAAAGGCACGATTTAGCCACACATCTTACGCGTGTTGCAACAAAGGCCAAAGAGTTCGCCGATACTTTCGGCGCGGGCTCCCTCGCCTCATGGCTCGGTTGGCTCCACGACATTGGAAAGTGCAACCTGGAGTTCCAAACATATCTGGAAGCGGAGGACCAGGGACGGCCCAGTAAAAGGGTCCCCCATGCCATCTGGGGCGCAGCGTTCATCTATAAGCTCGTCGTTCAGGGTATTGGGGATCCCGAAGGCTGGAAGGAACTGGCGATGCCGGTCTACGGACATCATGCCGGGCTTCCCGATGCGGGAGAGCTCAGCAGCGCATTGGAGCACTTCCTCAGCGAGAAGCCGGATGCCCTACCCCGTATGCAGCGGTTCCTAGAGGAGCTACGGTCATCCTTGCCCCCGTTCCGCCTTATACGACATCCGGCAAGTAAGCAAGGGACCAGACGTGAGCTCTTCATCCGCATGCTTTTCTCCGCTCTCGTGGATGCAGACTATCTTGATACGGAAGCGCACTTTGAGCCTGAAAATGCCAAGCTTCGGGGCCGTTGGCCTCCGATCGATGAGCTTTGGAAACGCTTCGAGCCCGGCCGTGAGGCGTACTTGAGGAGGAGGTACGGAGCTGACGTCCGGACCGATCTCGACGTGCTCCGAGTGCGCCGTGAGGTGTATGAGGCTTGTTTGCAAGCCGCCGAAATGCCCTCGGGGATCTTCCGCCTCACGGTGCCCACCGGGGGCGGCAAGACCTTGAGCAGTTTGGCCTTCGCCCTGAAGCACGCCTGCATCCACGGCCTGCGACGGGTGATCGTAGCCCTCCCCTACACCAGCATCATCGACCAAACAGCCCGGGTCTACCGCGAGGTCTTGGGAGAGGATGCCGTGCTGGAACATCACAGCGCCTTCGAGTTTCCCGAAAGCGAGGACGAGCGACAGGATATGGAAGCGGTGAGGCTCCGCCTCGCCAGCGAGAACTGGGAGGCCCCGCTGATCGTGACGACCACCGTGCAGCTGTTTGAAAGTCTCTTCCATAACAAGCCCTCGAAGTGCCGGAAGCTTCACAACATCGTGAAAAGCGTGATCATCTTGGATGAGGTACAAGCGCTGCCGCCCCATATACTGGAGCCCACGCTTGACGTACTCCGTGCACTCGTGGAGGACTACGGGGTCACGGTGGTGCTTTCGACGGCAACACAACCCGCCTTCGAAGGCAAGCGCTTCGTGCGTGTATTTCCCACGGACAAGCTGCGGGGCGAGATCGTCCCTCAATATCCCGAGCACTTCCGTCTGCTCCAGCGGGTTAGGTACGAGTATCGCCGAGAGCCCTTATCCTGGAACGAGCTGGCGGAGGAGATCCAGGAGCTTCCACAGGTGATGGTGGTCCTCAACACCCGCAGGGATGCTGTGCGCCTGGTGGAGGAGCTGGGAGAGGGAGACGATATCTACCACCTCTCTACACTCCTGTGTGGAGCCCATCGCCGTGAGATCCTCGAGGAGATCCGACAGCGGCTGGCCGCAGGTGCGCCCGTGAAGCTCATCAGCACTCAAGTCGTAGAGGCGGGGGTGGACTTCGATTTCCCCGTCGTCTACCGGGCGATAGGCCCCCTGGAGAGGATCGTGCAAGTCGCGGGGCGGTGTAACCGCGAGGGAAGATTGGGTCCACGGGGCGGCCGCGTGATCCTGTTTGAGCCCGCCGAGGGTGGAGCACCGCGCGGCCCTTATCTCGTTGGGCTGGAGAAGGCGAAGTTTTTACTTCAGGAGTACTCAGAGGAACGGCTCCATGACCCCGAACTCTATCGGGAGTATTTCCTGAGGCTATACTTGGATGTCCCGCTGGATAAAAACAAGGTTCAGGGGCTTAGGGAGGAGCTTAGCTATCCAAAGGTGGCCGAAAGGTATCGCCTCATCGAGGACCCCACGGTGCCCGTGGTCGTCTCCTATGGGGATGCCCTGCGACGGCTCGAGGCGTGGCAAAGATCGCCCGGCTGGGCAACATGGCAGCGACTGCAACCGTATGTGGTGAACCTGTACGAACGGGAGGCCCGGTGCTTTGAGCGGGAAGGCTGGCTGGAGATGGTAACCGAAGGGCTATACCGCTGGCGGGGGAGGTACGATCCGCGCACCGGAATCGTGGGTGCGCTTTACGACCCCAGCGACCTGATCCTCTGAGCCAAGGAGGGGGTATGGATGGCCGAAGCGGGAAGATCGCGGTGAAGGTCTGGGGCGATTACGCCTGTTTTTCGCGGCCGGAATTCAAGGTCGAGCGGGTGAGCTACCCGGTGATCACCCCCAGCGCGGCCCGGGGCATACTGGAAGCCATCTTTTGGAAGCCGGAGCTCCGCTACGAGATCCGCGAGATCGGGATCCTTAAGATGGGAACGACCGTGAATATCCTACGCAATGAGCTTTCGAATCGCCAGGGAGGGCGCCCCATCTTCATCGAGGACCAACGGCAGCAGCGCACGAGCTTGGTTCTCAAGGATGTCGAATATCTCATCCGCGCCGAGATGGTGCTCCGTCCGCATGCGACTGACCCCATCTACAAGTATCTCGACCAGTTCCGCCGCCGGGTGGAGCGGGGCCAATGTTACATGACCCCTTATCTGGGCACCCGGGAGTTCGCCGCCTTGTTCGCCCCGCCCGCCGATGATGACGTTCCAGAGCTGCTTGATCTCGACTTGGGCCTGATGCTTTTCGACATCGCGTTCGTGCCCGATGAGGAACGGGCCGAGCTGGAGTTCATCCGACATGGGCCCGACGGCCCCAAGCGAGTCAAAGGTTATGCACAAGCTCTCTTCTTCCGAGCTCGCGTTGAGAAGGGCTGGCTCCACGTTCCACCGGAAAAGTATCAAGAACTCTACCGTTTAGAGGAGGGAAGCCGTGTTTAGAGAGCTTGCCGCGCTGGGCAAAAAGTTAGAGGCCGAGAGGAAACTGAAGGCCCCTATAGGCTTTTATAACTACCGTGAGCCGATCCGATGGATTGTCCATCTTTTCCCAGATCATGCTCGTTTAAGCAAGACTGAGATAGCGTGTCCTCGCCCCTTTGATGGACGAACATCGGCTATTCGTGCTCATCCCTTGGTGGACGAAGCCGCTTATGCACTGGGTGTCACGAAAAAGAAGAAAGGCTCAGATCGCCGAGCGAAGGAGAAACATCGAAAGTTCCTGGAGCTCTTAAAAAAGTTTCTGGCATCCCCGCATTTGAAAGATCCCGCGCTACACGAGGCCCTTGAGTGGTTAATGAAGGCCCTAGAAGAAAAATGGGTTCAGAAAGATCCACGATTCGGAGAGATCGAGGCCAAGGATTGGGTTTCATTCATGCCGGAAGAAGGCACGCTTAAGGGGCAACACCTTTTCGAACTCCCTGACGTAAAGGAGTTCTGGATCGCCGAACTGGAGGAGCGCAGTTTACCCGAGGGTGCCGACCCGACGGTACGAGGAGAGTGCGCCGTCTGTGGCCAGCGCCGTCCGCTCGTGGGCAAGATCCCCAAGGTCAAGCTTACGAGCACCGTCCCTCTACACTCACTCAACGCTGACGCGTTCGTTTCCCATGTGGCCGGGCGGGAGGCATTCAAGCATGCCCGGCTGGGACTCTGCTTCGTCTGCGGCGACCTAGCCGCACGGGCGTTCAACTACCTCTCAAATAGCGATCTACACCGTAAAAATCTCGTTTGGGATAGCAAAAACCGCGATGGGTTGACTAACCAGATCGCCCTCTTCTGGCTGAAAGAACGGGAAAGTCCGATTCAAATCGGGGAGATTGAGCTCAGTTCAGAAGAGTTCCTCAAGCTGTCGAGCGCCGTTCTGGCCGAAGAGAGAGTGCAGGATGAAGTTCAAACTCCTCAGTCGACCCTCTCCCAGCTGGACGCGCTTCTCGATCTCCCCTGGAAGCCCAAGGAATCGAACCTGCGACTCGACGACTACGGCTTTTACTTAGCCGTGCTCTCCCCGAACGTGGGACGCATCGCCGTGCGCGAGTGGATCAGCGTTTCACTGCGAGATCTTAAGGAGCGATTGAAGCGTTTCCTGGAAGCCACCCGCATTGTCTCCCCCTGGGGGGACGAGCCAAGACCATTGTCCATTCGCGCGCTGGTAAGTGCTTGCGAGGGCGCGGGCCCGAACATCACTCGCGGATTGTTGCGCACAGCTTTCTTGGGATATGTTCCCCCTCACGAACTCCTCGAGGCCGCTCTGCGGCGGTTCCGGTTACCCAATGTGCTGCAGGACCCTCGGAACACACGGCAGGGTCAGGCGCTCGCGGCCGCGCTCAAACTTCAATTGTTCTATGGAAAGGAGGAGGTGAGAAGGATGGAACAACTGGATCCCCAACGGAAGAGCCAGGCTTACCTCTGTGGTCGGTTGCTGGCAGTGTTAGAGGAAGCCCAACAAAAATTTCACATAAAAAAACATGGCAAGCGGGTGGATACAACTATTGTCAACCGTTTTTATGGTTCAGCTTCCACAGCACCGGCCACTACGTTTGGGGTATTGCTCCGCCTGGCTACAACGGCGCACCTTCAGGAAGTCGGACGCGAGGTCAACGAGCTTGTCGAAGAGATCCTCTCCCTGCTGGACGAAGCCGGGGGGTTCCCCAAGACCTTGTCCCAAAAGGGGCAGGCGGAGTTCGCGCTGGGCTTTTACCACCAGCGGGCGTACTTCCGTGCGCAGCGGGGCAAGAAAGAACCCCAGGCGGGCGAAGAAGAGCAACAAAGCTCTGAAGAGGAGGGATGATCGATATGGGCGAGATCTATACAGATCCGACAAAGCGGCACGATTTCGTGTTGCTGTTCGATGTGGTGAACGGCAACCCGAACGGGGATCCGGACGCGGGCAACCTCCCACGTGTGGATCCGGAAACGATGCACGGACTAGTAACGGACGTCTGCCTCAAGCGCAAGGTGCGAGACTACCTCCAACTGGTTTACAACGCTCCCATCTTCATTCAGAGTCGCTCAGCCTTAAATACCCTAAAAAAAGAGGCTGCAGAGGAACTCGATCCGCCTTTAACGGAGGAGGAACGTTCAGGAAAGCGTCCTATTCCGCGTCTCCGCTCTAAGTTGTGTGAGAAGTATTACGACATACGAATGTTTGGAGCAGTTCTTGCTACCGGAGAAAGGGAGGACCGTCTCAACGCGGGCCAGGTACGTGGCCCCGTGCAGCTCACGTTCGCCCGCTCCATCGATCCGATCGTTCCCCTAGACCTCTCAATCACCCGCAAAGCTCGCACCACGGAGGAGCGCATGGAAACGGGCGAGACGGAGATGGGACGCAAGCCCATCGTTCCCTATGGGCTCTACCGTGCCCACGGTTTCTACAACCCGTTCTTAGCCGAGGATACCGGCGTCTCCGAAGAAGATCTGGAACTGTTTTGGGAAGCCTTGACCCGGATGTTCGAATTCGATCGCTCCGCGGCCCGGGGCGAGATGACCGTCCGGGGCCTGTGGATCTTTACACACGAGAACGCGAAGGGAAACGCCCCAGCACACAAGCTCTTCGCTCTGATCAAGGTAAGGAAGGGGGAAGGCGTCGAGTCACCGCGGAGCTTTGACGATTACGAGGTCCTAGAGCCAACGGAGGAGCAACTCCCATCGGGGATCACCCTTGCCCGACTCGTATGACCGATATCCTGGAACATGAGGAAGTCTTTTGGGCACAGGAAGAATTGGTGCCCATCAGCGCATTACAGCATTACGTCTATTGCCCACGGCAGTGCGCCCTCATCCACGTCGAGCAGATATGGGAGGAAAACATCTACACCCTGCGGGGGCGCCGGGCCCACGAGCGCGTGGAGACCCCGGAAGGGATCGTCCGTGAAGGTATACGCGTGGAGTACGCGCTCCCACTTTGGTCCCGACGCTTGGGGCTTGTGGGACGGGCCGACGTGGTGGAGTTCCCGGATGGGGTGCCTTACCCGGTCGAGCACAAGGTGGGTCCCCGCCGTGCCCGCCATGCCGATGAGGTCCAGCTCTGCGCTCAAGCGCTCTGCTTGGAGGAGATGCTCGGCGTGGGGGTTCCGAAAGGGGCCTTGTTCTATCGGGCATCTCGGCGTCGCAGGGAGGTGGCCTTTACCCCCGAACTGAGGGCCGAAGTCGAGCAGGTCGTCCAGGAAGTACGCGATTTGCTCCAACGGATGTCGCTTCCGCCACCGGTGGCCGACACCCGCTGTCGCGATTGCTCGTTGATAGGAAGCTGTTTGCCCTTTGTGCCGAAGACCTTAGCAGATTTGAGACAAGGTGGCGGAACATGATCGCCCAGCTCCTTAACACCTTGTTCGTTCAGACCCAGGGCGCTTATTTGCATTTGGATCACGACACCATCAAGGTCGAGGTGGAGGGCCAACTGAAACTCCAGATCCCCCTACACCACCTTGGCGGCCTGGTGGTGTTCGGCAACGTTCTCATCAGCCCTTTCCTACTGCACCGATGCGCTCAAGATGGACGCCAGGTGGTTTGGCTCACAAAGTACGGGGAGTTCAGGGGGCGCCTCGTGAGTCCAACTACAGGAAACGTGCTCCTGCGGAGGGCTCAGCATCAGGCTCTCGATAGCCCCACGAAGACCCTGGGCTTAGCCCGGTGGTTCGTGGAGGCAAAGGTCAAAAATGCCCGCACCGTCCTTTTGCGAGCTGCCCGGGAACGCACTCCCACTCCCGTCCTTACGCGAGCACTTGAGGAACACGGGCAAGTGTTGAAACACATTCCAAGAGCCACTTCACTGGACGAAATCCGAGGCTTGGAAGGACGGGCTTCCGTCTCGTATTTTGCGGCGTTCAACGATCTAATCCTGGTGGAAGGGTTTCGCCTCAATGGACGAACAAGGCGCCCACCCCTCGATCCCGTTAACGCACTCCTTTCGTTCCTTTATACCCTCGCGGTTAACGATTGTATCGCCGCGCTTGAGGGTGTAGGGCTTGATCCCCAGATCGGGTACCTCCACACGCTCCGTCCGGGTCGGCCTTCCTTGGCCCTTGATCTGTTGGAGGAGTTCCGTGCCTGGTGGATAGATCGCCTGGCTTTAGCGCTTCTCAACCGCCGCCAACTTGTGCCCAAACATTTTGAAACCCGTCCGGGAGGAGCCGTTTTCCTAAACGAGAACGGGCGCCGCAAGGTGATCGAGGCATATCAACGGCGCAAACAGGAGAAAGTCCGCCATCCCCTCCTAAAGGAACCGGTCCCTATAGGCCTGCTCCCACACCTTCAGGCCAGGTTGCTGGCCCGCTATCTGCGCGGGGATTTGCCGAAGTACCCGGCTTTTATTGGGAAATGACCGGGGGAATCAGATGGACAAAAAGATGGACGTTTTAGTGACCTATGATGTGGACACCTCCAACCCGGAAGGGCGTGCCCGCCTACGCCGAGTGGCCACAATTTGTAAAAACTTCGGTCAACGCGTTCAGTTCTCGGTGTTCGAGTGCCGGATCACCCTGGCCCAACTCGAAGACCTAGAAGCTAAGCTGCTTCAGGTGATCGATCAGGAGGTTGACAGCTTGAGGATCTATATCCTCTTAGGGGGTCGTGATAGATATCTACGGGCTTACGGTTGCGACAGATATCGTGACTTTGATGAACCGCTCATCGTTTGAGAGCCGCGGACCTGAAGTGCGGGCGGGATTCCCGGGGAGTTCGCGATGAAGGGATTTACGCTCCACGTCGTGAGGTGGAAGATCGGGCGCTTTGGAGATGCCTATGCTCCCGGGAGGAAGAGTGAGGGATCGCGGAGTGAGTAGGTCTTATGCTCGTAGGATATGTGGGGCATGCTATGCCGTTGCACCGGGCCTTCGGGCCCGGTGAGGATTGAAACAAAATCGTTTCTGCCAAAAGCGCCTCCACAGAGGCGGAGTTGCACCGGGCCTTCGGGCCCGGTGAGGAT
>JAJOKL010000138.1:28026-51742 GCA_021129895.1 Candidatus Bipolaricaulota bacterium | reverse complement strand
ATATCTAGGAGCGTTCATGATCGCCATGATCCAGCAGGGTCTCGTACTTATCGGGGCTCCTCCTTATTGGTACACCGCTTTCGTGGGTTTCTTGGTAGTGGTGGCCTCGATCATCAACCATCTTATTCGAGTTAAACTTAAAGCGCGCTTGGAGGAGCGATGAAAGGGGAAAAGCTCCTGCGGATGGCCAACATAAGCAAGCGGTTCGGAAGGGTTCAGGCCCTCAAAGGGGTGGATTTCGAGGCGGATTACAACGAGATCGTGGGGCTTTTGGGCGACAACGGGGCGGGGAAATCCACCCTGATAAAGATCCTCACAGGGGTCTTCCCCCCTGACACCGGTGAGATCTACTTCGAGGGCACCAAAGTGACGTTCC
Source organism: Candidatus Bipolaricaulota bacterium (assembly GCA_021129895.1). Lineage (GTDB taxonomy): Bacteria > Bipolaricaulota > Bipolaricaulia > Bipolaricaulales > Bipolaricaulaceae > UBA3574. The sequence goes on along the minus strand of JAJOKL010000138.1, from coordinate 51,366 downwards.
GCTCCCCGCGCGATGCTCAGCGTTTGGGGATCGAGGCCGTTTATCAAGAGGCCACCTTGGTGAACGTGATGGGCATCGCCCGCAACTTCTTTTTGGGGCGTGAACCCACCCGCTGGGGCTTCCTCCTCGATAAACGCCGTATGAACCGAGAATGTATCGAGATCCTTTCCCGAATCGGAGTAAAAATAAAATCTCCCCGTCGCGAAGTCTCTCTGCTTTCTGGAGGGGAACGGCAGTCTATCTGCATCGGCCGGGCCCTGTACTTCCAGGCGAAGCTGGTGGTCTTCGATGAGCCCACCGCCGCGCTTTCCGTCAAGGAAACGGAGTACGTGCTGCGTTACATCCGTTCGCTCAAGGAGAAGGGACTTTCGGTGGTGGTCATCACCCACAACATCTACCATGTGTACGACCTCGCGGACCGGTTCGTCATCCTGGACCATGGGAACAAGATCGGGGAGTTCGTGAAGGAGGAGGTGTCCCCCCAGGACATCATAGATGTGATCCGCGCAGGCTCGGCAGCGGTTATCCGGGGAGGCGGCGGTGGGGACACTTAAGTTGGCGCTCATCGGGGCCGGGAGGATCGGGAGACTCCACGCGGAGAACTTGCGGCGCCGCCTCCCGGACGCCGAGGTGGTGGCGGTGGTCGATGTGGTGGAGGAGGCGGCCAGGAAACTCGCCGCCGAGCTCGGCATCCCCCACGCCTATGGCGACCCCGCTCCCATCTTCGAGGATCCGAAGATCGAGGCCGTGCTCATCTGCTCCAGCACCGATACCCATGCCCAGTTCATCGAGCAGGCAGCTCAGGCCGGAAAGCACGTCTTCTGCGAGAAACCCATCGCTCTGGACCTGGAGCGGATAGACCGGGCACTGGCAGCCGTAGAGCAGGCGGGCGTGATCCTCCAGGTGGGGTTCAACCGCCGCTTCGACCCCAGCTTCGCCGAGGCTCGTCGCCTGGTCCAGTCCGGGGCCATCGGGAAGCCCCACGTCCTCAGGATCACCTCCCGGGACCCGGCCCCGCCCGCCATCGAGTACATCAAGGTCTCCGGCGGGATCTTCCTGGACATGACCATCCACGACTTCGACATGGCCCGCTTCCTCCTGGGGGAGGAGGTGGTGGAGGTGTTCGCTACCGGGGCCGTACTGGTGGATCCGAAGATCGGTGAGGCCGGGGACATCGACACCGCTGTCGTCAACCTGCGCTTTGAGAGCGGGGCCCTGGGGGTGATCGATAACTCCCGCAAGGCGGTCTACGGCTACGACCAGCGGGTGGAGGTGTTCGGCGAACAGGGGATGATCAGGGTGGAGAATCCCAAGCCCCACCAGGCGGTGATGTCGAACGCCGATGGGGACCACGCCCCGCCGCTTTTACACTTCTTCCTGGAACGGTACACCGACTCTTATGTGCGGGAACTGGAGGCTTTCCTGGCCAGCATCCGGGAGGGGAAGGAGCCGCAGGTCACCGGCCGGGACGGAAAGATCCCGGTGGTCATCGGTTATGCGGCCAAGCGGTCCCTCGCTGAGGGGCGGCCGGTGCGGCCCTCGGAGATCGATCCCTCCCTGGCCTGATGCCCTGGCAGCTGGGCGCCTGTACCTGGATCTTCGGAGACGCCCCGTTGGAGGAGATAGCCCGGGGCCTTTCCCGGCTCGGCTATGCCGGGGTGGAGCTCCTCGGCGATCCCGAGAAGTACCGACCCCAAGAGGCCCGGCGGATCCTGGAGGACTGTGGCCTTGTCCCCTTCTCCCTCACCCCCTTGGATGTGGACCTGGCGCACCCCGATCCGCAGGTCCGGGGCAAAGCCCTCGATTACTACCTAAAACTCCTCGACTACGCGGCCGAGCTGGGGGCCGGGGTGGTGGCCTGCCACGGCCGGGTGGGCAGGGTGCGCCCGGTCGCCTCCCAGGCCGAGGAGGAGAAGCTATTTTCCGAGGGACTGGCGCACCTGGCAAAGCGGGCGGAAGGGCTGGGACTGGTGCTGGCCTTGGAGGTGCTCAACCGCTACGAGTCGCATCTAGCCAACACTGCTGTCCAGGCCCTGGCGCTGGTGGAGGAGGTGGGCTCCCCCGCCCTGGGGGTGCTGCTCGACGCCTATCACATGAACATCGAGGAGGCCGACCTTCCCGAGGTGATCCGGCGGGTGGGATGTCGGCTTTTTCTGTTTCACGTGGCCGACTCCAACCGGCGGGCTCCCGGCAGGGGCCACATCCCGTTCGACCGGGTGTTTTCCGCCTTGGACGAGGTCGGCTACTCGGGCCCGCCTCGCCCTCTGCGTGGGTAGTGGGTGAACCCGGCCGGGGGTGGTATACTTGCCCCGGGTTTACAAACGTTTGCAAAAGGGGGCAGTATGAAGGCACTGGTGCTCACGGCTGACTGGGCCCCGAGGCCCACCTACCAGGTCTCGGACTGGGAGAGGAAAACCGGCAAGGCCATCGAGGGGTTCAACGTCTGGAGGCACCCCAAGCTGGAGCTGAAGGAGGTCCCCGACCCCAAACCCGGCCCCGGCCAGGTGCTGTTCAGGGTGAAGGCCTGCGGGGTATGCGGCTCGGACGTCCACTTCTACGAGACCGACCAGGACGACTACATCCTCTACCCAGGCCTCACCAAGTTCCCCGCCATCATCGGCCACGAGTTTTCCGGAGAAATTGTGGAGGTGGGGCCTGGCCCAGAAGCAGAAAACTTCAAGCCCGGGGATCGGGTCACGGTGGAGGAGATGGTGTGGTGCGGCTACTGCCGGCCCTGCCGGGACGGTTTCCCCAACCACTGCCAGAACCTGGAGGAGATCGGGTTCACCATCGACGGGGCCATGGCCGAATACATCGTGGTGCCGGCCAAGCTGTGCTGGAAGGTGGACGCGATCTTCGAACGCTATTCCGATGAGGAGCTGGCCTGGGAAGTGGCCGCCACCACCGAGCCCACCTGTGTGGCCTACAACACCGTGTTCGAACGGGCCGGGGGCTTTCGGCCCGGGGCCTACGTGGCGATCTACGGGGCCGGGCCCATCGGCCTAGCTGCCATCCAGCTCTGCAAGGCCGCCGGCGCCGCCAAGGTGATCGCCTTCGAGGTCTCCGAGGTCCGCAGGAAGCTCGCCAAAGAGGTGGGGGCGGACTATGTCTACGATCCCCGCCAGGTCACCCCTTCCCAGGTGGTGATGGAGGTCACCCACGGGGAGGGGGCGGACCTGTCGGTGGAGGCGGCCGGGGCCCCGGAGCTCACCATCCCCGAGATGGAAAAGACCCTGGCCATCAACGGGAAGATCGCGGTGGTGGGGCGGGCCGCCCAGCGGGTGCCCATGTTCCTGGAGCGGTTCCAGGTGCGGCGGTCGCAGCTGTTCGGTGCCCAGGGACACTCCGGCCACGGCATCTTCCCCTCGGTGATCCGCCTCATGGGGGCAGGCCTCATCGACAACTCCAAGATCATCACCTCTCGCTTCCCCCTGGGTGAGGCGGTGGCCGCCCTGGAGAAGGCCACCCGGCGCGAGGACGGGAAGATCATCATAAAACCGTGACCGGTGACGCGTAACGCGTGACGGGACTGGCCTGTTCCATACCTGTCACGCGTCACCCGTAACGCGTCACGGAGGTAAGGAGGAAACATGGGTGAGAGCAAGTGGCTGACCACGGGGATCCCGCAGGTGGTGTTCGAGGATACCCAGGTGGGGCGGCTGAAGAAGGAGATCTGGGACGCCCCGGAGGAGGAGATCGACCGGATTCTCTCCGAGTACGGCATCCCCTCCCCGCCGGAGCTGGGGAAGCCCGGGACCTACATCCAGACCACTCCCCGGGCCCAGGTGGTGGAGAACCGCAAAAAGAACGACATCGTCATCATCCCAGTGGCCTCCACCGAGCGGCACGGGGAGCACTCCTGCTCCGGCCACGACATCTTCCAGGTCACCCAGCTCATCGAGGGGCTGCGCCGCTACACGGAAAAGCGGGGCCGGCCGGTGAACCTGGTCTTCCCCCCCATCATCTACGGGGCACACCCCTACCACCACATCGGCATGCCCGGCACCATCATCATGCCCGAGGAGGTGGTACGGGAGACCCTGATCAACGTCATGCTGGGCTTGTGGAACGACGGCTTCCGCAAGCAGCTCATCATCAACAACCACGGCCAGCTGTGGGTGCTGGAGTCGGCCCTGCATGAGTTCATGTACCGGTATCAGCTGCCGGGGATCTACCAGATCTTCGACTGGCACCGGTGCGTGCGCGAGTTCTTTACCCCTTGCGAAAAGACGGGTTGGGAGACCGACTTCATCCATTCCGCCGAGCACGAGACTTCCCTGGGGCTGCTCCTCTTTCCCGAGGGGATGATCGACATGTCCAAGGCACTCGACGAGGAGGGGAAATCCTACCTCCCACCCGGGCACTTCGACACCTCGGTGGACCCCTATCGCAGGCCGCACCGGTGGTCCGAGGGGGAGGGGCACATCGCCATCGAGCTCGCCGCCACCCCGCACGGCTCAGTGGGAAAGCCCACCCTGGCCAAGGCGGAGAAGGCCAAGCGCCCGGTGGCGGCGATCCTCAAGTACCTCACGCTGGTGGTGGACCAGATCCTGGACGCGTTCCCTCCTGGGAAGCTGCCGCCGGTGGAGGAGGTCACTTTGCGCACCGCCCAGGAGATGGCCCCTTATCTCAAGTGGCCGGAGGAACCGGGCTGGAAGCCGGTCTACGCCCTGCCCCGCCGGGGCTTTTGATCGTCATCCGTGAACCGTGATCGGTGATCCAAAGTGAACAGGTGGCCGCTGGGGATGATCGTGCCCCTGCAGGACCCCACCCCGTTTTCGCCCTTCCCCCCGGGGGAGTGGCAGCGGGCCCTGGGGCAGGTGGCCCGGGCGGGATACCAGGCGGTGGAGCTTGCGGTCACGGACCCCAGAAAGCGCGATCTTGAAGAGGTGGCGGAGGCCCTCGCTGGGGAAAACCTCCGCCTCTCCTCTTTAACCACCGGCCAGGCGGCAGGGGTGGAGGGCCTGTCCCTCTCCTCCTCGGAGGCCGAGGTGCGGGCCCGGGCCATCGAGCGCATCCGCGATCACATGCGCCTGGCCGCACCCCACGGGGCGGTGGTGATCGTGGGCCTGCTGCGGGGCGCTGCCGGCTCCCTGGACTTGCTTGTGGAATCCCTAAAGGAATGCGTTCGCTTCGATGCGGACGTGAAGATCGCCCTGGAGCCCCTGAACCGGTACGAGTCGCGCCTCATCAACACTGTGGCGGAGGCCCTGGAGGTGGTGGAGAAGGTGGGGGCCGAAAACCTTGGGATCCTGTTTGACACCTTCCACGCCAACATCGAGGAGCGGGGTTTCCGGGAGGCCATCCGCGCCGCCGGGGACAGGCTATTCCACGTGCATCTGGCTGACTCCAACCGCTGGGTTCCCGGCCACGGCCACCTCCCCTTCCCCGGAGTAATGGCTGCCCTGGAAGAGATCGACTACCGGGGGGCGCTGGTGGTGGAGGCGCTCCTCAGGCCGACCCCCCAAGCGCTGCTCGAGTTCCCCAAAGTGGCCGACCGGGTGCTGGGGTGGTAGTGCCTCGCCACGTGGCCCATCGGGTCGGATAGAGGCCCTGCGCGGTTCCGGACCGCTACTTCCGGCCCAGGAGGACGTCCAGGCTTTCGATCCCGTCCTCCACGCACCAACCGGTCACGCCCCGGTCGAACTCCACCTTCCACCAGGTGTAGCCGTCGGCCTGCACTGGGCCCTCGATCACGTTGCCCAGGCTCCCGGTGGGCATGTACCCAGGGTAGTCCGGATCCTCCACCTCGGGCTGGGCGATGCTGGGCCCCTGGCGGACGTTGAGGTTCTCCATCACCCGCACCCGCTCGCCGGGCTCGAACTTGGCCGCCACGGTGGGGGTTTCAGCTGGCGCGGCCACCACGATCAGCCGCTCCGGGAGCTCCGGCGCTTGGGCGAGCAGTGCCCCCTCATCCTTGTACACGTAGAACTGCAGGAAATAGGGACCTTCGGTGTCCGGCACAAATGTCCAGGACACGGAACGGGCTTCCTGGGGAGCCAGGGGGGGATCCATCCGGGTGGAGAACTTCTGAACCTCCACGTTCATAACGTTGAACACCTTGGCCTCCACCAGGAAGGCCCGAGCCCGGTTCCCCGTGTTGGCCACGGTGACGCTCACGGTCACCGGCTCTCCAGCCTGGACCTGGATGGGCGCCTCCGGATCGGCGGGGGAATAGCCCTGGATGGTGGCGGAGATCCTGGCGCAGCCGGTGAGAAGGAGTAACGGGAGGAGCAGGGCTAACCCCCCCTTGAGCCACCCGATGTGTCGCAGCTTTCCTCTCAGCTCGGACATCGACGGCATGGTAAAGGGAGACGGAACGCTATGGCGATTACATTGGTCCCCTGCTCGGGTGCGCTTTGTACCGGGGCCTCAGCCCGCGAGCTCCCCGGGGCCGAAGGCCAGGGGCAGCAGAGTGGACAGTTTTTCTCGCCGGATCTCCTTGCCCTGGGCGTCGGTCATGATCACCAGGAGGTCTGGGGCGAACTCGGAGAGCACCTGGCGGCAGGCGCCGCAGGGGGCGCAGGGCCCGGCCCCGCAGGCGATGGCGATCGCCTTAAACTCCCGCGCCCCCTCCGAGACGGCCTTGAACAGTGCCACCCGTTCGGCGCAGATGGTGAGCCCATAGGAGGCGTTCTCCACGTTGCAGCCGGTGAAGATCCGCCCGTCGGCGGCCAAAAGGGCTGCCCCCCCCTGAAAGTTCGAATACGGGGCATAAGCGTTTCCCCTGGCTTTAACCGCTTCCTCTATCAGGTCCCGCTCTCTCATCTTCCGCCCTTGCGTTCTCGCTCGCGGCGGCGGAGCTCGGCCCGCTTGATCTTGCCGGATGCCGTCTTGGGAAGCTCGGTCACGAACTCGATCTCCCGCGGGTACTTGTAGGGGGCGGTCACCCGCTTCACGTGCTCCTGAAGCTCCCGCACCAGCTCCTCCGAGGGCTCGTAGCCGGGCGACAGGATGATGAAGGCCTTCACGATCTCGCCCCGCTCCGGATGCGGAGAGCCCACCACCGCCGCCTCGGCCACCGCCGGGTGGGTGACCAGGGCGTCCTCCACCTCGAACGGCCCGATCCGGTAACCCGCCGACAGGATGATGTCGTCGGCCCGCCCTTCGAAGAACAGGTACCCCTCCTCGTCCACCCGGGCTAGGTCCCCAGTCCGGTACCACTTGCCGGAGAACACGGCCCGGGTGAGCTCGGGGTCCCGCCAATAGCCGTCGAAGATGCCCGGGTTCCCTACTGGAACAGCGATCTCCCCCAGGCCTCCGGGCCCCACCGGGTTTCCTTCCTCGTCGATCACGGTGGCGTTCGGCCCGGGGGTGGGGACGCCCATGGACCCCGGCTTCACTGGCAGGCCCGGGTAGTTACACACCAGGCACACCGATTCCGTCTGGCCGTAGCCGTCCCGGATCGTCACACCAAGGGAATCACGTACGGTGTCGATCACCTCGGCGTTCAATGGCTCCCCGGCAGACAGGGCATCTTTGAGTTTTAGCTTCTCCCGCCAGGAAGCCAGGTCCGCCACGTGGGCCACGATCATCCGGTACTCGGTGGGGGTGGCACACAGCTTGGTGATGGGGTAGCGGGACAGGATATCCAGGTACCTCTCCGGGTCGAACCGCCCGTGGTAGGAGAACTGGGTGGCCCCGCAGGTGAGGCCCACCCCGATGGGGGACCAATACCACATGGCCCAGCCCGGGGCGGTGGTGGCCCAGATGAAATCGTCCTCGGTAGCCGCCCACCAGTAGCGGGCCGTGACCCAGTTGTGCCCGTACATCCAGCGGTGGCGGTGCATCACCGGCTTGGGGTTGCCGGTGGTGCCGGAGGTGAAGTTGATGGTCATAGGGTCGGTGGGGGAAAGGGTCACCGGGGTCGCGGGCCGGGCCTGGGAGACGGCCGCTTCGAAGGACAGCCAGCCCGGCCGCTCCCCGCCGATCAGGATGCGATGCTCCAGGGGGCACTTGCCCCAGGCCTCCTCCACCTGGTCGGCGGTGGTGGTATGGGCCACGATCACCCGGGCCCCGGACACTTCGGCCCGGTACACGATCTCCTTGGGCCGCAGCATCTCGGTGCAGGGCACCGCCACCCCGCCGGCCTTGAACGTGCCCAGCTGCACGATGTATGCCTCGGGAAGCCGGGGGAAGATGTGCATCACCGGGTCCCCTTTCTTCACCCCCAAGCCCTGCAGCACCGCGGCGAACCGCGCCGACAGCTCCGAGAGCTCCCCCCAGGTGAGGGTGCGCCGCTCCCCGGCTTCCGACTCCCAAACCACGCAGGGGCGGTCGGGCTTCCGGGCCGCGTGGCCCTCCACCACCTTCACGATGGAAAAATCCTGGGGGATATCCCAGCGAAACTCCCGACGCTCACGTTCATAGTCCTGTTTAGTGAACCGCATTCGGTCACCCCTTTGCTTGGGATTTGGGTTTGCTATATATAGCATGGAGGTACGGGTGAACGCAAGGGCAGTGGTGGTATTGCACCAGGGGGCGGCCAAGCGGCTGATCGGCCGGGGGGTGGCCGCCCTGCCCCAGGTACAGGCGGCGCTCAGGGAAGGGCTGGTGGTGGTCACCTTGGGGACCACCAACGCCTACGTGGCCGAGGAGTTCCTGAAAAAATCGGTGGACAAAGTCGCCCACTGCGCCGGCTACATCGGCCGAAAGCTCTCCGTGGTGCCGGCCGGGAGGCGGGGCCGGGAGCTGGTGCTGGAGCGGGGCCGGCCGGTGGACCTGTCCCCGGGCGAGGTGGTTGCCAGGCTATCGGCTGGGGACGTGGTGATAAAGGGCGGAAACGTGCTGGACCCCCAAGGGCTGGTGGGGGTGTTCATGGGAGCCAAAGGCGGGGGCACGGTGGGCCGCTACGTGGCTCCGGCCCTGGCCCGCGGGGTGGAGCTGGTGATACCCATCTCCCGGCTGAAGAGCGTTCACAGCTCGGTACCCGAGCTCGCCCGGGCCTTGGGAATAGGACGGCTGAAGCACGCTGCCGGCCTCCCTGTGGGCCTGTTCCCCCTGGTGGGTACCGTGATCAGCGAAACCGAGGCGATCGAGCGCCTGTACGGGGTGCGGGCTCAGCATCTGGCCTCGGGCGGGGTGGGGCCCGGGGAGGGGGCGGTGACCCTGCTCCTCTCCGGGGAGGAAGGGCAGGTGGAGGCCGCCTTTCAGGAGCTGTCCCGCCTTGCCCGGGAGGAGCCCCCCTTGGTGTTCCATGAAGACGCTGGCTAAGCCGGGGCAGGCCAAACTCGTGGAGCGGCGGTCGCGGTTTTTGGCGTTCGCCTATCCGGTCTCAAGTGAGCACGAGATCGAAGCCCACCTCGCCGCGGCTTATGATGGAGAGGCGGTGTTGGAGCTTTCGCTGCCCCGGGCCGTGGCGGGGGAGCTGGCAAAGCTCCTGGCCCCGTGGGGACGGGTGGAGGGGGGATGAGCGGGCTATTGGAGTACCTGGAGGGGCCGGTGGCTGAGCGGGGCGAGGACTACCTGGTCCTGGCCATGGGCGGGGTGGGGCTGAGGGTGCAGGTGCCCCCCCGCACCGTGGAGGCGGCCGACCCCACGCTGGTCAAGCTCTATACCCACCTCATCGTGCGGGAGGACTCCCTGGAGCTCTATGGTTTTTCCACCCGGGAGGAGCGGGAGATGTTCGCCGGGCTCCTTTCGGTGCCGCAGCTCGGGCCCAGGCTCGCCTTCCGGCTGGTGTCCGCCCTGCCCCCGGAGGGGTTCCTGGCCGCCATCCGCAATGGGGACCTGTCCGCCCTGGAGCAGGTGAAGGGGATCGGCAGACGCACCGCCCAACGGGTGCTGGTGGAACTGGCCGGGCGCCTCTCCAAGCTCGCCCCGCCGGTGGTCACCCCCTTGGGGGAGAAGGAACAGGTGGTGCTCAAGGCCCTCACCTCCAAGGCCCTGGGGTTCAGCGAGTCCGAGGCCAGGAAGGCGGTAGAGCGGCTGCGGCGGGAGTGCCCGGAGGCCTCGGTGGAAGAGATGATCCGCCGGGCCCTGGGGATCCTCTCGGGGTCATGAGGGTATTGGGGCTGGACGTCGGGGATAGGCGCATCGGAATAGCCATATCCGATGAGACCGGCACCGTGGCCCAAGGGCGAGGGGTGTACCCCCGTCGGGGGCCGGAGGAGGACCTGTCCCATTTCGCCGCGCTCTGCCGCAGGGAGGGCGTGGAAAGGATCGTGGTGGGCCTCCCGCTCAACATGGACGGGAGCGAGGGGGAGCAGGCGAGGAAGGCCCGCGAGTTCGGGGAGGCGCTGGCCAGGAGGACCGGCCTCCCGGTGGAGTACCTGGACGAGCGGTTGACCACGGTGGAGGCGGACCGGGTGCTCTCCCAGGCGGGGCTCAGTGAGCGCCGAAAGAGAAGGGTGCGGGACGAGCTGGCCGCGGTGCTCATCCTCCAGGCTTGGCTGGACCGAGCCCGCTAGGGGGCCACCACGTCTAAGGCCATTACTTCCAGGCCACTTTTGCGTAGCTCGGCGAGGAAGGGGTTGATCCCCAGGGAGTCGGCCGCGATGTGCCCGGTGACCACCGGGTTCTTCCCCGGGAATTCTTCTCCCAATCTGGTTGCGGCCGCCGCCGAGCAGTGGATGTAGACCACGGTGTCGATCCCGTGGCGGAAGGCGCAGGCCGCCACAGAATACCCCCCATTGGTGCCCGCCCCGTGCAGCACCGCCACCTTCCCCGCCGGCCGGTCCGGGCTCCCCAGCCGCAGCTCCACGCAGGTGGCCGCGGCGCGTAGCTCCGGCAGGGTGGATAGCCTTCCCACCAGCTCCCCTAGGGTGGCCTCGGGGGAGAGCGCCTCAACTGCCGCCACCAGCCGCCGCCGGCCCAGCTCATCTAGGGGGGTGTGGACCCCCACCAGGGGGAGGCCCAGCGTCCGGGCCGCGGCCGGAACATGGTCGTAGTTGGCGGTGTGGTCCCGGCGAAGAACTCTCGTACTAACTCCGCCGCCGCCTGCTTGGCTTCTCCCTCCGGCACCCCGTAGCTCGCAAGGAGTTCAGTATGCCGCCAGAGGACCTGGTGCCAGTGGAGGCGGGGCAGGCCCCCGGGCGGGTGATGGGCGATCACCCCACTTGCCCCCAGCTCCTTCGCGAGGAGTAACTCTGCCACCCCCACGTCGATGGCAAACAGCACGCGTTTCCCCAGCTCCCCCGGGACCAGCACCCCGGAATCTGGGGGCACCTCGGAAAGCCCGGAGAGCTCTAAAGAGAGCTCAAGCGCCTCTGTCGCCGTCACCGCTTCCCTCCAGGTACGCCCAGATGAACGGCCACAGGTCCCCGTCCAGGACCCCTTGCACGTTTCCCACCTCCACCCCGGTGCGGTGGTCCTTGACGAGCTGATAGGGCTGGAGCACGTAGGAGCGGATCTGGTGGCCCCACTCGATGTCGGAAAGCTTGCCCCGCAGCTCCTCTAGCTTTTTGGCCCGCTCCTTTTCCATCAGGGCCCTGAGGCGGGCCCGCAGGATCCTGAGGGCGGTGAGCTTGTTCTGGTACTGGGAGCGCTCGTTCTGGCACACCACCACCAGCCCGGTGGGAATATGGGTCACCCGCACCGCGGTCTCGTTCTTCTGCATGTGCTGGCCTCCCGGCCCCCCGGCCCGGAACGCCTCCACCCTGATCTCGTCCTCGGAGATGTCGACGTCCTCCTCCGGCACCTGGGGGGTGACGGTGACCGAGGCGAACGAGGTGTGGCGGCGATGGGCGGCGTCGAACGGGGAGATGCGCACCAGCCGGTGTACCCCGGTCTCCCCCTTCAGGATCCCATAGGCATACGGCCCCTTGATCTCCAGGGTGGCGGATTTCAGCCCGGCTTCCTCTCCGGGGGTCTCGTCCACGAGTCTCACCTTCCAGCCCTGGCGCTCGCAGAAGCGGGTATACATGCGGAGGAGCATCTCGGTCCAGTCCTGGGCATCGGTGCCCCCGGCCCCGGCGTTGAGGGCCAGGAAGCAGTCGTTGCGGTCATAGGGCCCGGAGAGGAGCACCTGCACCCGCGCCCGCTCCAGGGCCTCCTCCAGCCCTTTGAGGCGGGCCTCCACCTCGGCCCGGGCCGCCTCATCCCCCTCCTCCTCTGCGAGTTGCCACAACACCTCGGCTTCCTCCAGGGCCTCCTGGAGCTGGGAGAACTCCGCCAGGCGGGCCTTGGCCGCCTCCAGGGCCCGGGCCTTCTCCTGGGCCGCCCCCCGGTCGTCCCAGAACCCAGGGCGGGACATCTCCCTCTCCAAGGTGGCGATGCGCCCTTTGAGCCCCTCCAGGTCCACCCGGGCGGCCAGCCGCTCCAGTCGCTGCCTGAGTTCTGCTAGCTTGTCCTCCATGGGAAAAACACGATAGCCTGAGGGGGCCCCGCTCGCAAGCGGCTGGCGGGGCCGGCAGGTACCGGCATAATCGTGTCGATGGCCGGAACGCTGTACGTGGTCGCCACCCCGATCGGGAACCTGGAGGACGTCACCCTGCGCGCCCTGCGGGTGCTCAGGGGGGTGGACCTGATCGTGGGAGAGGACTCCCGCCACACTCGCAAGCTCCTCTCCCACTACGGCATCCACACCCGATTCGCCCCCAGCCTTTATCAGGGGGTGGAGCGGGCCCGGGTGGAGGGGGTGCTGAAGCTCCTGCGGGAGGGGGTGGACGTGGCCCTAGTGGCTGATGCCGGCACACCCCTGATCTCCGACCCAGGCTACCCCTTGGTGCGGGCGGCGGTGGAGGCGGGCCTTCCGGTGGTGCCGGTGCCGGGGCCCTCGGCCCTGTTGGCGGCGCTGGTGGCTTCGGGGCTGCCGCCAGATCGGTTCCTGTTCCTGGGGTACCTCCCTCGCCGGGCCGGCCCCCGCCGGAGGGCCTTGGAGGAGGCCCTACCCTGCCCCTATACCGTGGTGGCCTACGAGTCCCCGCACCGGATCCTGGCCACCCTAGAGGAGCTCGCGAAGTTGGCGCCTGATCGGAAGGTGGTGCTGGCCCGGGAGCTCACCAAGGTGCACGAGGAGTTCATCCGGGGCACCGCCGCTGAGGTGCTGGCCGCCTCCAGGGCCCGGGGGGGTCTCAAGGGGGAGCTGGTGCTCCTCATCGCCCCCGCTCCCCGGAATGGGCCGGCAAAGGTTGACCCCAACGAGGTCAGCGCCCGGTACAGGGAACTTCTAGCTGCTGAGGTCGCCCCGGCTGAGGCCCTGCGCCGGCTGGCCGCCGAGTACGACGTTCCCAAACGGGAACTATATCGGCTCGTCCACGGGCTGGACGAGGCACAGGGGCACAATTAGCCAAGCTCAGGTCAATAAAGTCTCCGGCAGGATGCCTTCGCGGCTTGGCGGCGGTTTACGCGTGTTTGTCGGCCACGGTGGAGGCGGCGTAGGCCTCGGGCTTGGTGCGTACAGGCAATCCAACCCCGATGATCATCCCCACCACCTCCTCCACCAGCTCCCGGGTGCGCCCTGCCCGCCCCACGTCCACGTGGATCTCCAGGTGAAACCCCAATACTTCCCGCTCCCTGAGGGCATCGATCACCATCTGGGCCACCTCATAGGAGAGCCAAGCCTCCCGCCAGATGCGCTCCCGCAAGGTCTTGGGTCGGCGCTCCTTGGTACGCCGCCAGAAGTAGCGGCCGCCCTTGCCCACCCGGTGCACCACGATGGCGGTCACGTACTCGGCGCTGCGATGATAGGTCTGGGAGTCGGTGCCGACGATGAGCTGGTACTCCGCCTTGGGGTCGGCGCCCATCATGCCGATGACCTCATCCACTACCTGGGGGAAACTCAACGGGCCTAAGCTCGGACTATGGAACTGACGATCGCCATCCATGGCGGAGGGATGTTACGAATCTTGGTTGGATTGTGCAACGAGGGGCAGGGCGAAGGTGAACGTGGCCCCTGCTCGGTTTTCCGCCCAGATACGCCCCCCGTGGAGGCGCACCAGCTCCCGGGCGATGGCCAGCCCCAGGCCGGTCCCCTCACCGGACCGGGCCGGGTCCCCCCGATAGAAGCGCTCGAAGATGCGGGGCATGTCCTCCGGGGCGATGCCAGGCCCTTGGTCGTGCACCTCCACCCACGCTTGATCCCCCACTCGGTGGGCTCGCACCCGGATGGCCGTGCCCCGGGGGGCGTGCCGCAGTGCGTTCGCCAGTAGGTTCCCCAGCACCTGCCTGATGCGGATGGGATCCGCCTCCACCGTGAGCCCGGGCTCGGCCTCCACCTGAACCTCGATCCCCTCATCGGCGGCCGCGGGCCTGATCGCCTCACATGCCCCCTCCACCAGCTCCGCTAGCTCCACCCGCTCCTTGGCAAGTGGCAGGTGCCCAGTCTCCGCCAGGGTCAACACTCGCAGGTCCTCGATGAGGGCCCCCAGGTGCAGGGTCTCCTCGTACACCGGAGCCAGCGACTCCTGGGACAGGGGGAACACCCCGTCCAACATCGCCTCCAGGTTCCCCTGGATCACGGTGAGAGGGGTGCGAAGCTCGTGGGCGATGTCGGCGAGCAAGCTCTTGCGGGCCTCCTCGGATCTCTTCAGCTCCTCGGCCATGCGGTTGAACGCCCGGGCCAGCCGCCCGATCTCGTCTCGCCCCCGGACCCTAACCCGGAATCCAGGTCCCCATGTGCGATCCGATCAGTGGCCCGGATCAGCTTCCTCAAGGGGGCGGAAAGCTGGACAGCAAGCAGGGAGCCGAGCAGGGCAGCCACCGCCAGGGCCACGATCCCTCCCACCATGGCCGCGCGCTGCACCGAACTTAGGAACCCCTCCTCAAGGGGGGTGAGGTCGGCCGGATCAAGCGGCACCAGGATTCCCACCTGCGTCCCCTCCACCACGATGGGGATACCCTGCTTGGCCAAAGGGGAGAGGTCCTGCCCCAGGTGGCACTCCAGCCACTGTTCGTCGGCACAGGCCACTACGTTGAGCTCGGGATCCAACAGGGCGAACTGCCCCAGCAGGCTCTTCTGATAGATCACTCGGCCTTGGCTGCGTACGAACACCTGGGCCTCGAACAACCGCTCCACCTTCTCCCAGGAGCGCTGGGCTTGCCAGTACTCCCCAAGCAGCCCGGCCAGGTCCTGGGCCGCCGCCTTGAGGCTCTCCACCCTAAACTCGTCGAACCTGGAAGTAACCGAGTAGGTGGTGAGGAGGTAGGTGCCGATCACCGCGCACAACGCGGTGAGCACCAGAGCCCCCATCAGCTTCCAGCGGAACGCCATGGTTTACCCCTCCTCGGCCGGGTGGAACTTATAGCCCACCCCGTGCACGGTGAGGATGAACCGGGGGGAAGCGGGATCGGGCTCGATCTTGTGCCGCAAGTTCTTGATATGGGAGTCGATGGTGCGAGGCAGTGATGCATAAGACCGCTCCTGAATGGCCTCCAAGAGTTCAGTGCGGGTGAACACCCGCCCCGGATGGCGGGCGAGATACGCCAGGAGGTCGAATTCTGTGGGGGTGAGCTCCACCAGCCTGCTTTCCAGGTACACCTCCCGGGCGGCGAAGTCGATCCGCAGGGGGCCCAGCTCCATGACCTCCCGGGCCGCTGCCCCCTCCACCCGCCGCAGCACCGCCCGCACCCGGGCGGCCAGCTCCCGCAGGGAGAACGGTTTGGTCACGTAATCGTCCGCCCCTAGTTCCAAGCCAGCCACCCGGTCCGCCTCCTCGGCCCTGGCGGTGAGCATGATGATGGGGACGTTGGAATCGGCGCGGATGCGCCGGGCCAGCTCCAGCCCATGCAGGCGAGGGAGCATCAAATCCAGGATCACCAGGTCCGGTTTTCCCTCCTGAAATCTCGTCCAGCCTTCCTCCCCGTCGAAGGCCACCTCCACCCGATAGCCCTCCCGGGAAAGATAAGCCTGGACCATCCGGGCGATCTGCCGTTCGTCTTCCACCACCAGGATCTTTTTCATCGGCATGAGAATACCCCCTGGGGGAAGGGGGTCGAGGGGCTCCCCCCTGCGACCCCCTTCCAACGGGTGGGCGGCTGTGGCGGTTGTGGGCTCTCGCGTTGTTAACCCTTCAACCACCGCTAGGTTATTACCCCCACGTCGAGAAATCGTGTAGAGGTTGTGGAGGTTCCGTGGAGGCGGCTACCATGGAGGTATGGAACGGGATCTATCCGGGCTTCTTTTCCCGCGTTCGGTGGCGGTGGTGGGGGCCTCTGGCACCCCGGGGAAGATAGGACACGCCCTGTTCCAGAACGTGGCCTCCTCCTTCTCCGGCCCGGTGTGGGCGGTGAACCCCAAGTACCGGGAGCTACTGGGGCGGCCGTGCGTGCCCAGCGTGGCGGACCTCCCCCAGCCGGTGGACCTGGCGGTGATCGTGGTCCCGGCGGAGCACGTGGCCGGGGTGGTGCGCCAGTGCGGCGAGCGGGGGATCGGGAACGTGGCGGTCATCTCCGGGGGGTTCAAGGAGTCCGGAGAGGAGGGGGCGCGGCGGGAGCGGGAGCTGGTGGAACTGGCGCGGCGCTACCGCATCAACCTGCTGGGGCCCAACGTGCTGGGGCTCATCTCCACCCGGGTGGGGCTGAACGCCACCTTCGCCCCCCGCGGGGCCCTGCCGGGGGACATCGCGTTCATGTCACAATCCGGGGCCTTCTGCACCTCGGTCCTGGACTGGGCGTGGCAGGAGCGGCTGGGCTTCTCCCACTTCGTGTCCCTGGGGAACAAGGCGGTGCTCACCGAGGTGGAGTTCCTGTCCGCCTTCGCCCGTGATCCCCAGACGCGGGTGATCGTGGCTTACCTGGAGGGGATCTCAGACGGGGCGGCGTTCATCCGCACCGCCCGGGAGGTGGCCCGGGAGAAGCCGGTGGTGGTGCTGAAGGCGGGCCGGGCTGAGGCCGGGGCCCGGGCGGTGTCCTCCCACACCGGCACCATGGCCGGCTCCGACCAGGCCTACGAGGCCGCGTTCCGTAAGTGCGGGGTCATCCGGGCCCAGAACGTGGAGGAGCTGTTCGACTACGCCTATTCCCTGGCCAAGCAGCCCCTACCCCGGGGCCGGCGGGTGGGGATCGTGACCAACGCCGGCGGGGCGGGGGTGATGGCCACCGACGCCGTGGAGTGGGAGGGCCTGGAGGTGGCCCGGTTCAGCGAAGCCACCGCCCGCCGCCTCGCCGAGCGGATGCCCAAGGCGGCCAACATCTACAACCCGGTGGATATCCTGGCCGACGCCCGGGCGGACCGGTACCGGGAGGCGGTGGAGCTGGTGTGCGGGGACCCTGGCGTGGACATGGTGGTGGCCCTGTCCGCCCCGGCGCCCATCCTCACCTACGCCGAGCTGGCCGGAATCCTGGCCGACGCTCGGGAGAGGTTCGGAAAGCCCCTGTCCTGCAGCTTCATGGCCGGGGAGCTGGGGGAGGAGGCGGAGGGGATCCTGCGCGGGGCGGGGATCCCGTCCTTCTTCGACCCGGCCCGGGCGGCGCGGGCCCTGCGGGTGTTGGCCGATTACGCCCGCGTCCGGTCCCAGCCCCGCGATGGACCTAGGCCCCTGCCGGTGGACCGGGAGGCGGTCCGGCAGGTGCTGGCGGAGGCCCGAGCGGAGGACCGACCCCAGCTGGGGCTGGAGGCCATGGAAATCCTTTCCGCCTACGGTATCCCGGTGGCGCGGGGCGGGTTCGCCCCCACCCCGGAGGAGGCGGGAGAGCTCGCCCGGGGGCTGGGGGAGCAGGTGGTGCTGAAGGTGGTGTCCCCGGACATCATCCACAAATCCGATGCCGGGGGGGTGCGGGTGGGCGTCCCCGCGGGAGAGGTGGAGGAGGAGGCGTGGCGGCTGTTGCGCCGGCTGCGGGAGCGGTTCCCCGGCGCACACCTGAAGGGGCTGTACGTC
Organism: Candidatus Bipolaricaulota bacterium; assembly: GCA_021129895.1. Lineage (GTDB taxonomy): Bacteria > Bipolaricaulota > Bipolaricaulia > Bipolaricaulales > Bipolaricaulaceae > UBA3574. The sequence continues at coordinate 33,610 of JAJOKL010000138.1, read as the reverse complement.
CAGGAGCTCCTGCCCCCGGGGCGGGAGGTGATCCTGGGCATGGCCCGGGACCCCACCTTCGGCCCCCTGATCATGTTCGGCCTGGGCGGGATCCACGTGGAGGTGCTGCGGGACGTGGCGTTCGCCGTCGCCCCCCTGTCGCCCCGAGAGGCCGAGGGGCTGGTGCGGGGGATCCGGGGCTACCCCATCCTGCGGGGGGTGCGGGGGGAGCCGGGGGTGGATCTCCCGGCCCTGGTGGAGGCGGTGGAGCGGCTGTCCCGGCTGGTGGCCGACTTCCCGGAGATCGCCGAGCTGGATATCAACCCGATCATGTGCTACCCGGACCGGGTGGTGGCGGTGGACCTCAGGTTCACAGTGGCGATGGAGGAGGGGACATGAGGGCTCTATACCTGGCGGCGGTGGAGGAGAAGGCGGGGAAGACCTCCCTGGCGGTGGGGCTGGCGCGGGCCTGCGCCGCCCGGGGGCTGGCGGTGGCCTACCGCAAGCCGGTGGGTTGGGCCAGCACCTACCGGCAGGGGCGGCAGTTCGACCGGGACGCCGAGGTGGTGGCCAAGGCATTGGGGCTGGCGGAGCCCCCGGAGGAGCTGGTACCGGTGTTGGCCGGGGAGACCCCCCGCGCCTGGCGGCCCCCTGAGGGGGCATGGGACCGCATCCTGGTGGTCAAGGAGATCCCCGCCGACCTTCTCCTCCTGGAGGGGCGGCAGTGGCTGGGCCGGGGGCTCCTGTCGGGGCTGTCTGACCCGGCCACCGCCGGGCGGCTTTCGGCCCCGGTGCTGCTTGTGGCCCGCTACCGGGGCGAGCCCACCGTGGATCGGCTGCTTGCGGCCCTGCGGCTCCTCGGGGGGGAGGCGGAGCTTCTCGGGGCGGTGCTCAACGAGGTGTCCCCGGATACCGAGCTCGCGGAGGTGCGGGGGTACGTAGTCCCGTTCCTGGAGGAGCGGGGGGTGCCGGTGTTGGGGGTGCTCCCGTTCGAACGCCGGCTGCGGACGGTGCGAGTGGGCACGGTGGTGGAGGAGCTGGGGGCGGAGCTCTTAGTGACCGGGGATCCGGAGGCGGAGGTGGAGCGGTTCCTGGTGGGGGCCATGGGCGGCGAGGCCGCCCTCCGGTACCTCAGGCGCATCCCCGGCCAGTTGGGGGTGGTCACCGGCGGGGATCGCACCGATATCCAGGCCGCCTCCCTGTCCTCGCCCCGGGTACGGGTGCTCATCCTCACCGGGGGACTCAGGCCGGAGCAGTCCATCGTCACCCGGGCCGCCGAGCAGGGGGTGACGGTGGCCCTCACCCCCCAGGACACCATGACCGTGGCGGAGGCGGCCGAGGGGCTGCTTGGCCGCCTGCCCCTGTCCGGGGCCCGCCAGCTGGCGCTGGTGGACCAGCTGGTGCAGGAGGGGATGGATCTAGACCGCCTGCTGGAGCTTTTAGGGTAGGGCCTCCACGGAGAAGGAGAGCTCGGCGGAAAGCGAGTGGGGAACCGAGCAGTATCGCTCCTGCGAAAGTTGAGCCGCCTTCCTCAGGTTCTCCTCCGGCACCCCCTCCGCCCGATAGATGAGGTGTACCTTGCGCACCGCCTTGGGGTGCTCCGGGGCCCGCTCCGCCTGGATCAACACCTCGAACCTGCGGGGAGGGGTGCGCATCTTGTTGAGGATGGACATGACATTCATGGCGGTGCAGCCCCCCAGGGCGAACAGAAGGAGCTCGGCGGGCCGGGGGGCGGAGTCCTCCCCGCCTGCCTGGGGGGAACTGTCCATGAGCACGGCATGTCCGGAGGGCCCGACGCCGAGGAACCGCATGCCGTCCTGCCAGATCACTTTAGCTTCCATGACCACCTCCGGGGGTAGGGTAAGGGAGGGGGAGCGGGTTTTCACCTGGCTCCGCGAGGATCCAGGAGCCGGAACATCCTTCCGGGCCCCCATGATGGTAAGCGAAAAAGGGCTCCTTGGGGTTTGGCGTGGGCAGGGTTCGGCTGGCTTGGCCCCTTCTTGGCCTCCTCCCTGCATGGGATGTGGTTGGGATGGGGGGCAACCAGCAACTACCCTCCTGGGTACCCACGCAAGGAGTCCTAAGCCTTCGCCCTTCCCCGCTATACCGGGCAACTTCAGTTCTCGATTTCACGCTCCGATGCTGTGCTTTCACGCTTTGGTTGGGGCCAAGGGGGCGGCGCACTATGATCGGTGCGGTTGGAAATGCAGCGCAAAAGGATCAAGGACCTGCCGGATTTCGCCCGGCCCCGGGAAAAGCTCTTGGAACGTGGCCCCCAGGCGCTCTCGGATGAGGAGCTTCTGGCCATCCTCCTTGGAAGCGGCACCAAAGGGAAGAGCGCCCTGGAACTCGCCCGGCGCATCCTGAACCGGGCGGGACATAGGCTCCCCCGCCTCGGGGCGGCGGACCTCACGGCCATCGAGGGCGTGGGCATGGCCAAAGCATGCCAGATCACGGCCGCCTTCGAGCTCGCCCGCCGCTTCCTCTACCGGGAACGCCACACCATCCGCGGTCCCCGGGACGTGCTCCCCTACGTGCAACACATCGCCGACAAGAAGCAGGAGTACTTCCTCTGCCTCACTCTGAACGGGGCACATGAGGTCATTCAATCGCGAGTGGTCACGGTGGGGCTCCTGGATTCCAGTCAGGTCCACCCCCGGGAGGTGTTCGCCGACGCCATCGCCGATCGGGCAGCGGCGGTGATCCTGGCCCACAACCACCCCTCGGGCTCCCTGGAGCCCAGCGCGGAGGACCTTCAGTTCACCCAGCAGCTTGTCGAGGCCGGAAAGATCCTGGGAATCGATGTATTAGACCACATCATCGTGACCAAACGGGGATTCGTCTCGCTCAAAGAACAGGGCTATGTGTAAACGGGAAGCATTGTGGCCGAACTCGTTTGGGAAAGGAAACCTGAGATGAAACTGCTAGCTTCTTCCTTGGCTTATCACCCGCTTGCCCCCGATAAAGCCTTGAAGAAAGCCACTGCATTGGGTTATGGGGGGCTAGAGATCATGTGCGATCCGCCGTGGCACCCCCGGGGCTGGCCCCCTGGCCTGGTCAGGAAACTAGCTGCAACTGGGGCGCTGATCTCCCTACACGCCCCCATCGCGGATGTGAACTTGATCTCACCACACCCGGCGGCGCGGGCGTTCGCCGAAGCGGAGCTGGCAAGGACCCTGACCCTGGCGGCGGAGCTCGGCGCCCAAGGGGTGACCTTCCACCTCGGATACAGGTCCACTGGGGTTCCCTATACGCCCCCCTGGCAGGAGGCCAGGGCTGCCATCCGAAGGCTCTCCGCCCGAGCTCAGGGCCTCGGGGTCCAACTCCAACTGGAGAACGACCCTAAATCCCCCTATACCTTCCTGTGGGACCTGGAACAGTTCGAAGAGTTTCTCATCGAGCTGGGGATCCCCGGCACCCTGGACCTGGGGCACGCCTGGACGGCCCACGGTGAAGATACGCTGAAACTGCTCCCCCGCCTCGCCCCCCTCATTCACACTGTCCACCTCCACGACAATCACGGCCAGTCCGACGATCACCTGCCCCTGGGGGCAGGGGCGATCGAGGTGGGCCGGGCCCTTGACATCCTGGCAGAAACGGCGGACTTGTTCGTAGTGGAGCAGTTCTCGCAAGCGGACCTCGGCCGCTCCCTGGACTGGCTCAAGTCCCGCTGATCGCCCCCTTATGCGCAATTGGTTGCTCCCACCGCCCCGAGGGTTACAATACGCGCCACCGGGCGAGTGGATGCCCAACACGCCATGTCGCGTATAGGCATTTGCCATTTTAGGGTGGGCGAAACCGACGGGGTCTCCCTGGAGATCGACAAGTGGCGGGCGGCCCTGGAGGCCCTGGGGCATACCGTGTACCTGTGCGCCGGCCGGGCCGGCGGGGCCGAAGCCTTCCTCATCCCCGAGCTATCCCTGGATCACCCAGAGGTGGAGAAGATCCGGAAAAACGCGTGCCACTCCTTCACGGACTACCCCTCGGAGGAACACCTCCACGCCCACATCGAGGCCCTGGCCGCCAGGATCGAACGGGGCTTGCGGCACTTCGTGGAGGTGTACGACATAGATCTGCTCATCGTGGAGAACATCTGGTCCCTTTCCCCTCACCTCCCCGCTACCCTGGCCCTGTGGCGTACGGTGCGGGATCTCCGCCTCCCCGCCATCGCCCACCACCACGACTTCTATTGGGAGAAGGAGGACTACCGGGGGCCCACCTGCTCCCTGGTGAGACGGCTGCTCGCCGAGTACTTCCCGCCCCGGGATCCCCGGATCGTGCACGTGGTGATCAACCGGCTGGCCCAAGCGGAGCTGGCCAAGCGGGGCATCCCGGCGGTGGTGGTGCCCAACGTGCTCGACTTCTCCACCTCCCCCAAACTGGACGAGTTCAACCAAGACCTCAGGGAACGGCTGGGCCTCTCCCCCCGGGACGTGGTGCTGCTTCAGTCCACCCGGGTGGTGAGGCGGAAGGGAATAGAGCTGGCGGTGGACTTGGCGGCGGAGCTGTCTCAACCCGGCTTCCAAGGGGCCCTGGCCCGCCGGGCACGGGAACACGGGGCCTCCGGCCCCGCCCGGGTGGTGCTCCTCCTCACCAACCTGGTGGAGGATCCCCCTTACTGGGAACAGCTAAAGGAGCGCATCGCCCGGCGGGGGGTGGAAGTGCGGCTGGCCACAGGCCAGGTGGCCTGCTGCCGGCGGGAGCAAGCCGGGCACAAGATCTACTCCTTCTGGGACACTTATCCCTTCGCCGATCTCATGACCTACCCTTCCCTGCAGGAAGGGTGGGGAAACCAGTTCCTGGAGGGCATCTGGGCCAAGCTTCCGGTCGCCTCCTTCGAATATCCCGTGTTCAAGACGGACATCGCCCCGGTAGGCTTCAAGTACGTGTCGCTGGGGGATGTAGTGCAGACGGACGGGGACGGGCTGCGGCGGCTGCCGCCGGAGGTGCTGCGGCGGGCGGCCCGGGAGGCCGCCGAACTCCTCGCCTCCCCGGCGAGGTATCGGGAAGTGGTGGAGCACAACTACCAACTAGCCAAACGCCACCTGTCCCTGGCCAAGCTACAGCAGCTGCTGCAAGGGGTGGTCAGCCAAACCGTCGCACAAGGAGGGGGTATTGCCAAGGGGAGTTGACCTGGTTGTAGGGATCTGCACGAAAAACTGTGCTTCCACGGTGGCCCGGGTGCTCAAGGCCGTGGATGAGGGCTTGACCCACTTTTTCGGGGGCCATGGCGCGCTGATCGTGGTGTCGGGCGGCTTCTCCACCGACGGCACCCGGGAGGTGGCTGCCGCCACTCCCACCCAGGTCGAGGTGGTGGTGCTCACCCAGCGGGGTGGCCCGGGCAAAGGGGTGGGGGTGAGGACGGTGCTGGAGGAGGCGCAAAACCGGGACGCGAGGGCGGTGGCCCTGGTGGACGGCGACCTCACCAGCATCCGGCCGGAATGGCTAAAGCTCTTGCTCGAGCCGATCCTCGCCGGGGCCGAGCTGGTGGTGCCCCTGTATCTCAGACACCCCCATGACGGGGTGATCACAAACCACGTGGTGTATCCCCTGGTGAACGTCCTGTTCGGCCTGGGGGTGCGGCAGCCCATCGGGGGGGAGTTCG
>JAJOKL010000138.1:0-27926 GCA_021129895.1 Candidatus Bipolaricaulota bacterium | reverse complement strand
GGGGAGTTCGAGCTTCCGCTCCCCCTATGGGTGGAGGGGCTGTATCGAGCGGTCCTCGCCTACCGCGAGGACCCGGAGGGGGCGCGTGAGGTGCTGGAACCCCTGTGGCAGGGGCGGTACCTGTCATTCGTGCAGGAGACCAAGGGCCTGCCGGTGGCGGAGGCGGAAGCCCGCATCCAAGAGCAGCTTTCGGAGTTCCGCCGCCAAGTCCACCTAGTGCGGGGGGCGCTATGACCCGAAATATTGGATCCATCGCTACCACGAAGCCACCAAGACACCAAGTGGCACCAAGGAACCACGGAGTACACCGAGGGCACGGAGGCAATCCTAGAGCCAAAAAACTCCAATTTAGCTTGTGTTGCTGTGGTACCTTTGTGTCTTCGTGGCTTGGTGGTAAATTAAATCTCCTCGGTGGGCTCGGTGATTGCACGCGATGAAGGGGATAATTCTGGCCGGGGGCTACGCCCGACGCCTGTGGCCCATCACCCTGGACCGCCCCAAGCCTCTCCTCCCCGTGGCGGGAAAGCCCATCTTGGACTACATCATGGACCGCTACCCCCTACCAGATCCCCCCATCCTCTCCACCAACCGGAGGTTTGCCGCCGATTTCTCCACCTGGGCCGAGGACCGCGGCCACCGGATCGAGTTGGCGGTGGAGGAAACCCGGGCCGAGGAGGAGAAGCTGGGCTCCATCGGGGCCCTGGCCTACCTGATCGAGACCCTGAACTTGGACGAGGATTTGCTGGTGATCGGGGGGGACAACCTGCTCCTGTTCGATCTAGCCGCCTTCGTAGAGGCGTTCCAGGGGGACACCCAGGTGGCCCTGTACGACCTGGGGCGGCCGGAGGCCGCCCGCCGGCGGTACGGGGTGGCGGTGGTGGAAGGAGACCGGGTGGTGGAGTTCCAGGAAAAGCCGGACCGGCCGAGATCCTCCCTCGCCAGCACCGCCTGCTATCTGTTTCCCCGGCGGGTGCTCCCCCTGCTGCGGGAGTTCCTGGGGGAGGCCCAGCAAGGCAAGGATGCCCCGGGATACTTCCTGTCCTGGCTACTAGCGCGGGAGACGATCCGGGCGTTCGTGTTCCAGGAGGGGTGGTTCGACATCGGCGGCCGGGAGGCCTACATCGCCGCCAATTTACACTTCACCCACGGGAAGCCTTGGATCCACCCCGGGGCCCGGGTGGTGGACTCTCAGATCGAGCGCTCGGTGATCCTCGGCCCCTGCACCATCGAGGGGAGCGTCGTCCGGGAGTGCGTGGTGGACGAAGGGGTGGAGCTTTCCGGGGTGGAGCTCACCCGGACCCTGGTTGGCCGGGGCAGCCGCCTCCGCGTGGCCGATTGACATCCTCTCCTCGTGCCAGGAGAATGCCCTATTCCCCGGTTCCGTGAACCGGTTCAAGAAACGTCGGATGGGAAGAGGGAAATGGTGGATGGCCCACTTTGGATTCGCGAGGATCCTGGGTGGAACACAAAACCAGTTGCCCCACGCTGGGCCTTGGGCAACCGGTGAAGACCTGGGAGGAGAGTGATAGCGGATGAGAAGGGGAAAAGTGCGGTTTCCAGACCTGGATCCTCATGGATCCAGGGAGGTGGTTTAAATGCGAAAGTCGTGGTTAGTGCTTGTGGCTCTGGGAGTTGGACTTGTGGCCCTGGCCCAGGAACCTGTGGCCATCGTCAACGGGGAGGAGATCTCCCGCGCGGAGCTGGATAGGGTTACCGGGCTCAATTCCATCCTCCTCACCCTCTACCAACAGTTCCCCCGGTTCGCCCAGACCCTGCTCACCACCGAAGGGGGCAAAGCCCTGATCCAACGCTACCAGCGCGACATCCTGGAGCAGCTCGTCCTGAGGGAGTTGGAACTGCAAGAGGCCGCCACCCGCGGCATAGAGCCGGACGCTGCTCAAGTGGAGGCCAAGGTGGAGGAGGTGCTGGCCAGGATCATGCAGCAGAACGCGCTGACCCTGGAAGATCTGACCCAGCTCCTAAGCCAGCAAGGGCGGACCCTGGAGGACTTCCGGGCCCAGATCGCCGAGCAAGCGAGGGAGCAACTGACGATCGAGCTTTTGAGGAACCAGGTAACCGCCGAGGCCGCAGTGACCGAGGAGGAGATCCAAGCCTACTATCAGGAGCACCCAGACCGGTTTCAGGATGAATCCGGAGCGGTGAAGCCCTTGGCGGAGGTCCACGATGACATCGCCGCCCTGCTGCTAGACCAGAAGCGTTCCCAGATCTGGAGCGCCTGGCTGTCCGAGCTCCGGGCCGGGGCGGATGTCCAGATCCTGCTGGGGGCCGAGGCGTCCGGATAGGGGGCAGCGGTGCCGGAGCTACGCTGGGGGCCGTTGCGCAGGCGATGGGTGATCGTGGCCCCGGAGCGGGGCAAACGCCCCTCTGATTTCCGGGCCCAAGCCTCGCCCCCTGGGCAGGGGACAAGCGAGTGTCCGTTCTGCCCAGGGAACGAACACCTGACCCCGCCGGAGATCGCCCGCACCCCCGGCCCGGGCGGCTGGGCGGTGCGGGTGGTGCCCAACAAATTCCCCGCCCTTTCGGACTACCCCGACCTGGGCTTGGAGGGCCAGGGGGTGTTCCGGAAAGCCAACGGCCTAGGGGCGCACGAGGTGGTGATCGATTCCCCGGACCACGCCCGGGACCTGGACCGGCTTCCCCTGGAGCAGGTGCGACTGGTTGTGGACATGTACATAGCGCGCCTTCAGGCCCTTTACTCGGACGGGCGATTCCGTTACGTGCAGCTGTTCAAGAACCACGGCCGGGAAGGAGGGGCGTCCCTAGCGCACCCCCACACCCAGATCATCGCCACCTCGGTCCTGCCCTCAGAGGTGGAATGGCGGCTGGCGGCCGCCAGGGACCATCACGCTGCCACCGGCCGCTGCCTCCTCTGCGAGATGATGGAGGAGGAGCTCTCCGCCCAGGTTCGAGTGGTGGAGGAGGACGACCAGTTCTTGGTCCTGTCCCCCTACGACACCCGGTTCCCATTCGAGCTCCTCATCGTCCCCCGGGAGCACGCCCACGATTTCCCGGCACTTTCCGGGGAGGAACGCGCTTCCTTCGCCGGAGTGTTGAAGAGGTCCCTAGCCCGGCTGAGTTCCCTGTTGGGGGACGTGCCCTACAACTTCGTCCTCCACACCTCCCCTTGCGGAGGGGATTGGCCTGGGATCGAGGGCTGGTACCATTGGCATCTGGAGATCATCCCCCGCCTCACCAAGCTGGCGGGGTTCGAATGGGGAACGGGGATGTTCATCAACCCCATGTCACCGGAGGCCGCGGCAGAGCACCTGCGGACGGCCGTTTAGGAGGTGGAAATGCCGTACCTGGGAGGGGAAGAGTTAAAGCGGGTGTACGAGCTAGCGCAGCGGGAGGGGTTCGCCCTGGTGGCAAACAACTTCGCCGAGCCGAACGTGCTCATCGGCCTCATCTCGGCTTACTCGGAGGCGAAAAGCGACCTCCTCCTTCAGATCTCCCTGGGGGCGGCCAAGTTCGCCGGGGGGGGAAGGCCCTTGCCGGGCCTGCGGGCCCTGGTGGGCTACGTGCGGGCCCTTTCCGCCGAGGCCGGGATCGGGGTGTTCGTGAACCTCGATCACATCACCCCGGACCACGTCGAGGACTTCATCGTCCCCGCCCTGGAGGAGGGCCTGTGCTCCTCGGTGATGATCGACGCCTCGGCCCTGCCCTTCGAGGAGAACGTGGCCGCCACAAAGCAAGTGGTGGACCTCGCCCGCCCTCACGGCGTGCTGGTGGAGGGGGAGCTGGGGAAGATCAAGGGGGTGGAGGACGAGATCGCCTCAGACGAGGCCTTTTACACCGCCCCGGAGGAGGCGGCTGAGTACGTGGACAGGACCGGGGTGGACCTCCTGGCGGTTTCCGTGGGCACCCAGCACGGGGTATCCAAGGGGCGGGACCTGGTGTTGCGGGTGGACCTGGCACAGAAGATCACGGCCCGCCTCCAGGAGCTGGGCCGGGGGGTGCCGCTGGTCCTGCACGGGGCGTCCGGCCTGTCCGAGGAGCAGGTGCGGGCGTTGGTGGCGGCCGGGATCCGGAAGGTGAACAAGGACACCACTTACCAGTACGTGTACGCGCAGACCGCCTGCAGGTTCTACCTGGAGAACCGGGCGGCGATCCTCCCGCCAGAGGGGACGGGCTTCGACCCCATTACCTTCGAGTCCGGGGCCGGCTGGTCGCCGGACAAGAAGCTGTTCGACCCCCGGGTGATGGGGAGGAAGGTGCAAGGCGCGGTCGCTCAGGTGGCACGGGAGATGCTGCGACAAGTAGGATCGGAAGGGAGGTCGCTCTATGCCTGAGGTGAAGAGGATCGGTGTGTTGACCGGTGGGGGTGACTCCCCGGGGATCAACGCGGCCCTCAGGGCCATCGTCCGACGGGCCCACGCCGCCGGGGTGGAGGTGATCGGATTCCGGGACGGCTGGAAGGGCCCCATCAAAGGGGAAGGGGGCCCGCTCACCCTGGAAGACGTGTCCGGGATCCTGTACCTGGGCGGGACCATCCTGGGCACCTCCCGCACCAACCCGTTCGAGAAGAAGGAACGGAACGGGGAGACGGTGTGGGAGCCCACAGAGAAGGTGGAGGCGATCAAGGGTAACTTGAAGAAGCAAAAGATCGACGCCCTGATCGCCATCGGGGGGGACGACACGTTGGGAGTAGCCCACCGGCTGAGGGAGCATGGGGTGAAGGCGGTGGGCATCCCCCAGACCATCGATAACGATATCGGCGGCACCGACTACGCCATCGGCTTTCACTCCGCCCTGGCCACGGTCACCGATGCCCTGGACAAGCTCCATACCACCGCCCATGCCCATCACCGGGTGCTGATCGTGGAGGTGATGGGGCGGGACTCGGGATGGATCGCGGTGTACGGGGGCCTAGCCGGGGGGGCGGACGTGATCATCGTCCCTGAGGGGCCGCCGGAGGGATCGTTCTCGGTGGACGAGGTGGAGGAGGTGATCCGGCGGCGCCTTAAGCAGGACAAGAGGTTCTCCATCGTGGTGGTGGCCGAGGGGGCCCGGCCGCGGGAGCTGGGCGGAAAGCAGGTAGCGAGCGGAGAGGTGGACGCCTTCGGACACGTGCGGCTTGGCGGGGTAGGCTATTGGCTGGCCGACGAGCTCAAAAAGAGAAATCTGCCCCTCACCCCCAGGGTGACCGTGCTCGCCTACCTGCAGCGGGGCGGGATCGCCACCCCATTCGATCGGTTGCTCGCCACCAGGTTCGGGGTGAAGGCGGTGGAGCTCGCCCTGGAAGGGGTGTACGACGTACTTACCGGTTTGCGGGGCACGGAGGTGGAGGCGGTGCCCTTGGCCCAGGCGCTGGCAGAGTGCCCCAAACCGGTGGACCAGGAGCTCCTGCGAGTAGCTAAGGCCATCGACATCGGCTAGGAGGTGTTTTAAGTGAAGCGCACGCTTCTCCTGATCGTGGCGGTGGTGGGGCTCGTCGCCCTGGCCGCCAATCAGTCCGCCGAGTTGTTCGCCCCATTAGGGAACGTGTACCGGCTAATCCGGACTTACTACTATCGGTCGGACCAGGTCACCGATGACCAGCTCCTACACGGCGCCCTGCGGGGGATGATCGACGCCCTGGGCGACCCCTATTCGGCCTTCTACGACCCGGAGGAGTATGCCCGCTGGCAGGAGTCCCTGGAGGGGGAGTACACCGGGGTGGGGATGGAGATCACCATCCGGGATGGCAAGATCACGGTGGTGTCGCCTCTTCCCGATACCCCGGCCGAGCAGGCCGGCATCCAACCCGGCGACTGGATCATGGAGGTGGATGGCGAGTCCACCGAGGGCTGGACCCTGGAGGAGGCATCCATGGCCATTCGGGGCCCGGAGGGGACGCCGGTCACCCTCACCGTCCAACGCCCCGATGGCACCGTGGAGGAGATCACCATCGTGCGAGCGCGCATCCACGTGGACCCGGTGCGGGCCGAGTACTGGGAGGAGGAGAAGGTAGGCTACATCCGGATCCTCCGGTTCGATTACGAGGCCCCAGCCGAGGTGGGTAAGGCCCTGTACGGGTTCCCCCTGGACGAGCTGCAGGGGGTGATCCTGGACCTCCGCTACAATCCAGGGGGGCTGCTGTCGGCGGCGGTGGACGTGGCCAGCTATTTCGTGGATCAAGGGATCATCGTGCGCACCTCCGGCCCCTCCTTCGGCACCCGGGCCTACCCCTCGCGGGGAAATGGCTTCCCCAACCGCCCCTTGGCGGTGCTGGTGAACGAGGGGACGGCCTCTGCTTCTGAGATCGTGGCTGGGGCGATCCAGGACCACGGGGTGGGGGTGCTGGTGGGCCGCAACACCTTCGGCAAAGGTCTGATCCAGGAGTTCGTGATGCGCCTCCCGGACGGCTCGGCCATCAAGCTCACCACCGGGGAGTACTTCACCCCCTTGGGGCACCCGCTGCAGGAGGCGGGACTGACCCCGGACATCCCGGTGGAAGTGGGGGAGGACACCGGCGAGGAGGATCCGGACATCGCCGCGGCCTTGGAGTGGATTAGGTCTCAGGCTGCCCAGCCGGTGGGAAGCCCCTAGGGTCATGCGGGCAGTGGTGATCGGGGCGGGGAGTTGGGGCACCGCCTTCGCCCGGCTCCTCGCTCTGGCCGGCCACCGGGTTCATCTTTGGGCGCGGCGGCCGGAGCTCGTCAGAGTCCTGCGGGAAATCCGCGAAAACCCGGATTACCTGCCAGGGATTAGCCTGCCCGAGACGATCGAGTTCACCGCCGAGCTGGGGGAAGCCCTGGCCTGGGCGGAGGCGGCCTTCTTCGCGGTGCCCAGCATCGCCCTGGGGGAGGTAGCGGAGCGAGCCGCCCCCCATGTCCCCCCCGAGATCCCCCTGGTTTCGCTGGCCAAGGGGCTGGAGCCGGGAACCGGGCGGCGGATGTCCCAGGTGCTAGGGGAGGCCCTGCCCGGGCGGCCCCTGTTCATCCTGTCTGGGCCCTGCCATGCCGAGGAGGTAGCGCGGGACCATCCCACGGCGGTGGCGCTCGCCGGGGAGGACACGGCCTTGGGGGAGCGACTCCAGCGGGTCCTGATGACCCCCAGGTTTCGGGTGTATCTGTCGGATGACCTCTTGGGGGTGGAGTACTGCGGGGCGATCAAGAACGTCCTTGCCATCGGGGCGGGGATCTCGGACGGCCTGGGCTATGGGGACAACACGAGGGCGGCGCTCATCACCCGGGGCCTGGCGGAGCTGGCCCGGCTGGGGCGGGCGGTGGGGGCGAGGCCGGAGACGTTCTACGGCCTCGCCGGCTTAGGGGACCTGGTGGTGACTGCCACCAGCGACCACTCCCGCAACCGCCGGGTGGGCCTGCGCATCGGCCGGGGGGAGCCCCTTGGGGAGATCCTGTCCGGGATGCGGATGGTAGCAGAAGGGGTTCACACCTCGCGGCTGGTGCATGCCTTAGCCGAGAAATTAGGGGTGGAGCTGCCGCTGTGTGAGGCGGTGTACCGGGTACTGCACCTGGGGGAGCCGCCCCGGGCCCAGATCGACCGGCTGATGCTCCGCCCCCCCAAGTACGAGCACTGACCCTACCACCGGGCTTGGCCCCGGGTGGAAACCTATTGTCCAGGACGGGCATGGAGGGCTTTGTACAGGCGGTGGGCCACATCCCGGGGCAAGCCCGGCACGGATAGCAGCTCCTCCAGAGTTGCCCGCTTCAAACCCTCCAGGGAGCCGAACCGCGAAAGGAGGAGCTCCCGCCGCTTGGGGCCGATCCCGGGGACCGTCTCCAACAGGCTCGCCAGGGCCCGCTTTCCCCGCAGCCGGCGGTGGTACTCCACCGCGAACCGGTGCGCCTCGTCCCTGATCCGTTGCAGAAGCTTTAGGGGTGGAGAACCCGGGGGAAGGCGGATGGGCTCGGGCCGGCCCGGCGCGTACACCAGCTCCTCCCGCTTGGCGAGCGCCGCCACCTCGATCCCGGACAGGCCCTGTTCCTCCAGTGCCCGTAGGGCCACGGAGAGTTGCCCCTTCCCCCCATCTACCAGGATCAGGTCCGGCAGGTCCGAGAACTTTCCACTTGCGATGGCCGGATCGGAGAGCTCGGCCAGGCCGTGGGCCAGGCGCCGGGAGAGCACCTCATACATCATCCCATAATCGTCGGGCTTTCCGGCGATGCGCACCCGGAAACGCCGGTAGGCGTCGGGGCGGGGCTTTCCCCCCACGAACACCACCATGGAGCCGGTGGCCTCCTGCCCCTTCAGGTTGGAGATGTCGAACGCCTCGATCCGCCAGGGGCGAACGGAAAGCCCCAGGGCCTCGGCCAGGGCCTCCAGGGCCTCCTCCTCGGAGGAGAGCTCCTCGGCCGCCGCCCGCTTGAGGGAGAGGCGCGCGTTCCGCTGGGCCAGCTCCACGAGCTGCCGGCGTTCGCCCCGTTTGGGGACCTGCACAGCCACCTTCCCGCCCCGCCGGGAAGAGAGATACTCCGCCAGGGCCTCCGCGTCGGGGATCTCCACCGGCAAGAGCACCTCCCCGGGGATGGCGGTGGCCCGGGTGTAGTAGCGGTCCAGGAACTCGGCCAGGGCCTCTTCCGACGATGTGTCCGGAGGCAGTTTAAGCGGAAAGCCCTCGCGGCCGATGAGCCGCCCTCCCCGCACGATCAGCACCACCCCGTAACCCCGCTCCCCCTCGGCGGCCACCCCTACGGCGTCCAGGTCCGCGGGCTCGGGGAGGGCCACGGCTTGCCGCTCCCGGATCCGCTCCAGGGCCCGGAGCTGGTCCCGCAGCTGGGCGGCGTGCTCAAACCGCTCCTCGGCCGCCGCCCGGGCCATCTCCTCCCGCAGGTGCCCCATCACCTCCCCCACCCGTCCCTGGAAGATCAGGGCTGCCCCCTCCACGTAGCGGGCGTATTCCTCCTGGGACACCAGACCCGCACACGGGCCGGAGCAGCGCCCGATGTGGTAAAGGAGGCAGGGCCGCTCTAGGTGCTTCCGATCCAGGTCCAGGTTGCAGGTGCGGATGGGGAACAGGCGATGGGCCAGTTTCAGGGCCCGGCGCATGGCCCGGGAGGAGGTGTAGGGGCCGAAGTAGCGGGCGCCGTCCTCCTCCCGCCGGCGCACCACCTGCACCCGTGGGAAGCGCTCCCTCGTGATCTTGAGGTAGGGGTAACGTTTGTCGTCCCGCAGCTTGACGTTGAACGGGGGGCGGTGCTTCTTGATCAGGGCGTCCTCCAGGATCAGAGCCTCGGCCACGGACCCGGTGACGATCACCTCCAAGTCGGCGATCTCCCGGCGGAGGCGGCGTACCTTGTAGGGGAGGCTTTTCTCGGACTGGAAGTAGCTCCGCACCCGGTCCCGCAGCGAGGCGGCCTTGCCCACATACAGCACCTCCCCCCTGGCCCCGCGGAACAGGTACACCCCCGGGGCTTTGGGAAGCGCCCGCACCTTGTTCCCGAGCTCCTCAGCAGACATGCCGAAAGATTATCCATCCCCTCGGGCGCGGCGTCCTGCAGCGCTATAATGCCGAAGGGGATCACCCGTGAAGACGTTGTCTCCCCGGTGACACACATGGAATACACGCTTCGGATCAGGCCGAGCAAGGATGAGCCGAAACAGGCGGAGATCGCCAGGGATTCTCATATATCTAAGCTGCCCTTGGTGGCCTTGCCCCAGCCCTTTTCCACCTCCCCAAGGGAGGGCGGCGCCGGTACCCCGCGATCTACCGCATCTGGGCCACCGAGGTCTATAACAAGTCACCGGGGCCCCAGGCGGGGGAGCGGATCGCCTAGCTTTGGGCGCGGCGCTTCCCGCCCCCCGAATAGGGAGTTCCATGCCGAAACAGGGAGAAACCGGCCCGACTGAAGAGGGCCAGCAAGAACCCCCCGGTGGCCACCAGCACGATGGCCGCCCCGGAGGCGATCCCGGTCCAGTAGGAGAGGTACAGCCCCAACACACCGGACAGGACCCCCAGCCCCGCCGCCAGGGCCATCATGGCCGAAAACCGCTTGACGAGAAGATAGGCGGTGGCCGCCGGGGTCACCAGCATGGCCAAAACCAGCGCCACCCCCACCGTCTGCAACGATACCACCACCGTCACCGCAATCAGCACCAGCAGGAGATGCCGCAGGAAGCTAGTGGGGAGGCGCAGCGTGGCGGCCAAGTCCGGGTCGAAGCTGATCACCAAAAACTCCTTGTAGAAGAGGAGCACGACGAGGAGCACCGCCCCGCCGAAGGCCCCGATCAGCACGAGGTCGTGCGGGGACACCCCCAGCACATTCCCGAACAGGAAATGGGCTAGGTCCACCGCGTAGCCCCGCACCGTGGAGATGAGGGCGATCCCCAGGGCGAACATGCCGGCGAACACGATGCCGATGGCGGTGTCCTCCTTGAGCCTGGCCCGGCGGGAGGTGGCCCCGATCCCAAAGGAGACCAGGATCGCGGTGCCCAGGGCCCACCAGAACAAGGACCTCCTGCCCCCGCCCGTGACCAGATACCCCACTGCCACCCCGGGCAGGATGGCGTGGGCCAGGGCGTCGCCGAAGAAGGCCATTCCCCGCAGCACCACGTAGGTGCCCATCACCGCACACAACCCCCCCACCAGGGCCGAAGCGAGAAGTCCCCGCACCAAGAACGGGAAGGCGAGGGGCTCTGCGAAGAAGCTAACCAGCGCTTGCATCTTCCCCTTCCCGGGTGCGGCAGGGGTCGGTCACGATCACCCCCGCCTCGGGAAGTGCTCGGAGCTTTCCGCCGAACGCCTCCACCAGCTTTTCCGGACTGAAGGCCTCTTGCGGGGGGCCGAAGGCCACCACCCGCCGGTTGAGGAGCAGCACCAACGGGAAGTGCTGGGCGGCGATGTCAAGGTCGTGCAGGCTCAAAAGAAGTGTCACCCCCCGGGCCCGCAGTAGCTCCAGAAGTTTCAGGATCGCCTCCTGGGAGGGGGCATCCAGGCCGGCGAGCGGCTCGTCCAAGAGCACCAGCTCCGCTTCCTGGGCCAGGGCCCGGGCGATGAACATCCGCTGCTGCTGCCCCCCGGAGAGCTCCCCGATCTGCCTTCCCGCAAGATCCGAGAGGCCCACCGCCTCCAGGGCCTCCCGCACCAGGGCCCGATCGCGCGCCCCGGGCCGACGGAATAAGCCCAGCCTCCCCACCCGCCCCATCAGCACCACGTCCAGCACCGTCACCGGGAACCGCCAGTCGATCTCCGTCCGCTGGGGGAGGTAGGCGATACAGATGTGCCCGCAGGGGTCTTCCCCTCGGATCCGCACCTGGCCGGAGCTGGGCTGGAGCACCCCGGCGACCACCTTGAGCAGGGTGGACTTCCCGGCCCCATTGGGGCCAACGATCGCCAGCCGCTCTCCCCCGGAGAGGCGGAAGGACACGTCCTCCAGGGCGGGCCGGCCGTCATAGAGCACCGTGACCCGGTCCACCTCCAGGGCCGGCGCCCCGGGGAGGTGCACCGCCAGCGGCCGGCCCAGGCGGCCGGACCACCCCCGCTGGCAGCTCCTCCCTCCCCTCATCCCTCCCCCAGCGCGGCCACGATGACCGAAACGTCTTAGCGCATGAGCTCGAGGTAGGTGGGCGCCGGCCCGTCCGGCCCGGAGAGCGCCCCCACGTACAACCGCACCACCCGCACCCCGGTGTCGCGGGCCACCTGCTCCACCAGCGGGGAGGCGGTGGTGTGGGAGATGAAGATCGCCGGCACACCGAGCCTTCTAATCTCCTGCTCCAGCTGCGCGAGCTCCCGGGCCGAGGGCTCCGCCAGGGTGGAAAACCCGGGCAGGATGGCAAGCTGCCTAAAGCCGTACCGGTCGGCGAAGTATCCGAACGCCAGATGATCCACCACCAATACCCGCCGCCCCTCCGGAATTTTACGGACCTGTTCCTCTATCCAGGAGTCCAGAAGCGCAAGCTCTCGCCGGTAGGCTTGAGCCCGGGCGTGGTACTCCTCGGCGTGAGCGGGGTCCAGCTCCGCCAGGGCGGCGGCGATCTCCTCCACCCAGACGGCCACGTTGAGGGGCGAGAGCCACACGTGCGGGTCCACCCGCCCGTCGGGGGATGTCCTAAGCTCGATCCCCTGGGACAGGTCCACCACCCGCCGGGCCTGGGACAGGAACGGGGCCAGGGCCTCCTCTAGCCCCGCCCCGCAGACGAACACCAGGTCCGCTCGGGAAAGGAGGGCGATCTCCTGGGGGGTGGGCTGGAAGGTGTGGGGGTCAGTGTCCGGGGGTAGGAGCACCGTGAGGTCCACAAGTTCTCCCGCCACCTGGCGCACCACGTCCCCCAGGATGGAGGTGGTGGCCAGCAAGGACAGCGGGGCGGCCGCCCCAACGATCGTGACTGCCGCGGTGATGCCCGCAAGCAGGGCTTTCCACCTCATGGTTTGGCCCTCCTTCGACAGTCCGGGCACAGCCCGTAGAACTCGAGCAGGTGCCCTTCCACCTGGAATCCGTATCTTCGGGCCAGCTCTTCCGCCAAGCCTCCGGCCGGGCAATCGGCCAGAAGGCGCTCCGCCCCGCAGTTCCGGCACACCAGCCGGTGCATCCCCTCCGAAGCCAGCGAATATCTGACCCCTCCGGGGCCGGGTCGGGGGACGACCAGTCCCACCCGCACCAGCAGGTTGAGGGTTCGATAGACGGTAGCCCGCCCCAGGCCGGGGTGGCCTCGGCGAGCGGCAGCCAGCACCTCTGCTGGGGACAGAGGCCTCCCCGCCGTGGCCAAGGCTGCGGCGACAACCCGCCGCGCACGGGTCACGCGAAACCCGGCTTTCCGCAACTGCCTTTCCAGCTGCACCCTAAATGATACAATGTCTCAACTAACTCGCCACCCCGGTTGCCCCACCGTAAGTCCTGTTGTATCCTGGTAAAGGTCGATATGGCATTCGGAAGAAGCTGGAAGCGGGTGGAAAACCTGGTCAAAGAACACCTCCAGCAGGTGGAACAGGCCATCGAGTCCTTCCAAAAAGCGATCACCTCCTACCTGGCAGGGGACCTGGCCGCCGCAGAGGAGCTGGCCTATGCCACCCACCGCGCCGAGGGCCGCGCCGACGACGTGCGCCGCAAGGTGGAAGCGGAGATCTTGAAAGGGGCGCTCCTTGCTAGTTCCCGCCGGGATATCTTGGAGATCATCGAAGGGGTGGACAAACTGGCCAACGCCGCCGAGGCCACCCTGGACTACCTCCTCCCCCAGCGGGTGGATATCCCCCAGGACCTGGAGCCCCTGATCCGGGCCATCGCGGAAAAGAGCGTGGACATCTTCACCGAGGTCAAGACCGCCCTGCATCTCCTGTTCACGGATATGCGGCACGCCTTGGACTCCACCCATCGGATCGAGAACATGGAGTCGGAGGTGGACCACCTGGAGCGGGAGGCGATAAAGAAGCTGTTCCGCATGGACATCGACCTGGCTCGCAAGATCCACGTGCGGGACTTCATCGAGGTGTTGGTGGAGCTGTCGGACCGGGCTGAGGACCTGTCGGACCGGATCGAGATCATGGTGGCCCAGCGCCGGGCCTAAGCCCGGCCTTGCGAATCGAAGCCCCCCTGATCACCGGAAAAGCAATAGGGTCAGTCGATACAGGCCGAAGGAGACCAGCCCGGCTACCGTAGGGGTGGCTACCCACCCCCCCAGGATCTCCAGCACCCGCCGTCGCTCAATGGCCCTGACGCCGTGAACCAATCCCACCCCCACCACTGCCCCCACCACCGACTGGGAGGTGGACACCGGGATTCCCAGAACGGAGAAGAAGTGCACCCCCAAGGCGGCGGCCAGCTGAGCGGCAGAGGCGCTCAAGGGGTCCAGCGTTGTGATCCCGCTTCCCACCGTCTCGGTAACCCGATGCCCGAAGCTCAGCGCCCCCAAGGCCAGCGCCCCGCCCCCCATCAGGGCCAGCCAGCGGGGGGAAAACCCTAAATTGGCCAGATGACCCACCGAGTTGCCCACGTCGTTAGCGCCCAGGGAGAAGGCCACATAGGTGGCGCTCCCCACCAGGAGCGCCCCCACCACTCTATCCCATAATTGGGGACGCTGGATCTTGTTAACCGGGAAGGACAAGAGTTTGTAAAACACGAAGGCCAAAAGTCCGGTTAGAAATGGGCACACCACCCAGATTTGAGCGATGGTGGCTAGCTTAGTTAGGTTCACCTCCAGGCCGGTGGAGAAGCCCCCCGCCACACCCCCCACGATGGCCTGGGATGTGGACACCGGCAGCTTGAACCAGGTGGCCAGGGTTACGAACAGGCTGGCAGAGACCAGGGCAGCCAGTACCGCCGCCACCGGCAGCTGCTCGGTGACTATGCCATTGCCGATGGTCTTCATCACGTTCTGCCCCTGCAGTAGCGCCCCCACCACCACAAAGACCGCCACCAGCAGGATCCCCTTTCGGTAGGACAGAAGCCCGGAACCCACCGAGGTACCGATGCAGTTGGCGGCGTCATTGGCCCCGATGTTCCAACCCGTGTACGCTCCGGCTATGAACAATACCATTAGCTCAAGCATGTTTTGAGAAGTTTATATAACGCCACTCTCCAGGCAAGCCCTTAGCGGACCTGGGCCACATCTCTGGTGGCAACCAAGTTCGCCCCGGTGCCCCCGATGTCCTCGGCCAGAACCTGTTCGATCCTCACCGGGGCCGGCACGGTCAATGCCCGGACGATCTCCATGGCCTGAGGGATGAGCCGCTTGGGGATGGGACGGTCGGTCTTTACCGATACCACTGGCCGTTCCCCTCCCACCACCTTCACCAAGCTCATCAACACCCGCTTGGGGTCCACCGCCTCCTCCCGGGCATAGGCCTCCCCTCGGGGGCAGCGGTTCCCGGACACCGAGGCCACCCGACCGGCTTGCACCTCCACCGTGAGCTGGCAGCCCACCGGACAGGACACGCACACCAGCTCCCGCCTCACCCCGGGATCACCTCCACCCGCACCTCGGAAAGCCGGGCCAGCTCCCCCACGGCCTCGGGAGAGAGCTTCACCTCCACCATCTCCGTGGGCCTGGGGCGGCGGAGAAGTTGCTATACTTGGTGTTGGCGCAGGAGAACGAGAAGTTACTGGCTAGGAGGCTACGAGGGTTCGCGGAAATACAGATGGGAAGCTACCATGCCGTCGGACACACTAAATGAGGCGCTATGCAAAACTTTGTGTTCTCTATTCATGTATGGCCTTCAGCAACGCATCACGGGTGTCTATGTAGAATTGAATGTTCAGCTTGGCTGCGGTTTCATCGGACAGGGCCATGAGCTGCTTACGGCAACTGATCGGCATGAGGAGCGTGGTAGCCCCCTTCTCAAGGGCCAGTTCCGCTACATTAACTGCGTTGTAAACCGGATCAATGGAGCCGCCCAGATTCAGTTGGCCAACCACGATAAGTCCCCCGCGGATGCTCTTTTGGAGCAGGGCACTGCAAAGGGCCAAGAGCACGGCCACACCGGTCGAGCCCCCTGACTTGGGAGCGTCGAAGGCCCGAAGCTGTACGGAAAACTCGTGTGCACGGGGGTCTCGTTCTCCCACAAGCTCTTTGGCCCGGGCGTACAGGTTTTGTTCGGCGTAATTCACGCTTTCCCGGAATGGGGGTGGGACAGGTGCATTCATAATCTTAACCCCAGACCCAGGTCCAACAGTCACGTCGATTCGGAAAAGGCCTGGCTGTTCATCGAGGCTACCGGGGCTGATTGTCCAAATTTGCCCCGGGGGGAGCGGATCGGTGCCTATCTGGCCTTCACTCTGAAGTTCTGGTGTGGCCACGAACTTTTCCACACCTTCAACTCCCAGGTAGTAGCTGAAATGGGTGTTGCGGAACTCCGTTGCCAATATCCGCTTTTGCTGCTCCTTCACTCGGCGGCGGCACTCTAGGGCGAGACGTACCGCCCATTCAAGGTCTTCGTCGGGGACAGGGGTTTCCGGGTCCGGATAAAGTAGCTTCAGCAAGCCGCTTGTCGTCTTCTGAACGGCCGTGATATCGCGCCCGCTCAAGGCCCCTCCCCAGAAGACCCTGTTTTGGAGCACCGAAACCCGGCTCTGCATGCGCAGTCGGTGCCAGCACTCGGACAGGAAATCGCTCACCAAGCCAAAGTGGTCGGTCAAATGCTCCAACGGGTTCAACTTTGGGAACTCCCATCCTGGGACGTAACAGTGAATTCTGTCCATGAAGGCAGTGTCGTTCCGCATCTCTGGTGGAAGGGGCTCAAACAGGTGTCCGATCCTTTGTTGGTGCTCTACGTCTACGTCGAGGTTACCCACAAACACGAGCGAGCCGTCCGCCCGGATGCTCTCCTTACCACGGCTGAACTCGCCGGATTCCATGTAGCCCTTCATGATGTTGACCCCGTCCTTTTGGTCAAACGCTACCCCTGAAATCTCGTCAAAACAGACAACATCATATTGACAAACCAAGCCCCGTTGGCCATTTGCCAAATTGACGAACATCTTCGCCACAGTGGTTTTCCCGCCCGAGATAAGATGGGCATACGGGGATATCTGTTGGTAGATGTGGCTTTTCCCTGTGCCGCGGGGCCCAAGCTCTACCAGGTTGTAGTTGCGTTCCACAAACGGCACCATCCGCAAAAGCACTATGTCTTGGGCTCGAGGTGAAAGGGCATCGGGTTCAAGTCCGATACTCCTTATGAGGAACTTCTTCCATTCTTCGGTTGTAAAGAGCTCCCGGCCGCGGATGAGGGGCTCCAGCACCCCGCGCTTGGACAGCTGTATCTCGCGTAGGCTTACGATGCCAAAGGGTCGGCCGTGCTTCTCCTGTGCAATAGCTGCGTCATATTCCAACTCAACTTCGGCGTAGAACCCGCCCGTAAGCATCCGCTCGTTTTCCCGAACGAGCTCGCTGTCGATCCGTACATCCGTGAGCTTAAGGCTGGGAAGGGTGGCTATGTAAGAGTCGGTTCTCGTGTCAAGGCGGGCCTGGACCAAATCGATGATCTTTATCGAGCCCATCTCGCGGGCCCGAGCTTTGAACAGTTCCTCCTCACCCGCCCGCACTGTCCGGTAGGAAAGTTGGTGCTCAACTATCTGCAGGCCCTCGCGGATCTCTTCCTCGTCGGTGCTGGCGCAATAGCGCCCGAGCATGAACTCAACCACATAGGTGGGCACGGGGTACTGGGCCTTAAACTTGCGGACAAGATCTTTTCGTACGATGTAACCTTCAAATGCCCTGGCTGCGATTTGATCAAGTGCATCGAGTTTCATGGTTACTCCTCTCCCCCCACGATCGTCTTCTGCTTGGCCACCACCCGGCCTTGCGGATCCAACAGCACGATGAGGGCCACTGCCCCCTCTTGATCGGGATCGTCGACGACAAGGGATGTCTCGCCCTCCGGTTTTACCGGCTTGGCCTCCTTGTCCTTCAACAGCGAGGTAGCCGGGGCGGCGGCCTTAGTCCTCAGATCCACATGCCAACCCTCACCAGCACCCCTGACCCTCACTCTGCAGCGCATGCCGATCCAACGGTGCGATTCTATAACCGCTCGGAGAGCGGATGTGGCCGCCGGGCGAACAACGAGGTCCAACACCACGCACTCCTGGAGGCTCAAACTTCCATGTGAGTATTCAGCCGCCTGGAAACTCCCAATTCCCGGTGCCATGACCACAGCCACCTCTGGGTTCCAATACCACGGGACGGTGAGAAAATCGACCTTCGCCCCCGGCTTAAGCGCGCCGCACCGCGTCCAGCGGCTCTCCACCAAGTAGTGGGGCATCTCCACTTTCGGGAGCCCGCCGGGCAGGAGCAGCCATCCGTGATCGGTGACCACGCGCACCTCGCGCCATCCTGCCCCGAGGAGCTCCCTGATCCGATCTACCAGGCCGTCCAGTTCCTCCGCGATGCGGCGGACGAGCTTCCAGCCCTCCTGGTGACCCCTCCGGTCGATCTCGCCGTATTCAGTCCAGGCCAGGCCCTCCGGATCGCCAGTCTCACCCTGCGCAAGCACTTGAAAGCCCTGCTCGCCCAGGAGTTTGCGAAAACGATCGGCGGTAAGCGGCTGTCCCGTCTCCCGGATCTGGGGCCGGAATTCCGCTGCCTCTGAGGCTTCCCCTTTGAGGAAGGCGGCTACGGGCGAGGCGGCGGGCTTGGCCGTCGGCGTCACCGGGGGGAGCGGTACCCACCGCCAAGTTTCCTCGACCATGAACCCCAAACCCTTCAGGGTATCGCTCAGCCGTTTGCCAAGGTCCAAGCGGAGCCCGTCCGCGAACA
Source organism: Candidatus Bipolaricaulota bacterium (assembly GCA_021129895.1). Classification (GTDB taxonomy): domain Bacteria; phylum Bipolaricaulota; class Bipolaricaulia; order Bipolaricaulales; family Bipolaricaulaceae; genus UBA3574. The sequence goes on along the minus strand of JAJOKL010000138.1, from coordinate 9,779 downwards.
GAACACAGGTGCCCGGCTTTAAATTGCTCAGACTGCTTCCCGTATCACGAGCCAATTCGGGAAAAGGAGCTTCTCTGGCAAGCTCTTGGAACCGCTCAGCTGCCTGCTCAAGCCACGGTTTGTAGATGGCCCGAAGCGCTGCCGTTACCGCCCGCACGTCCTCGGACTTTTTGACAACGGCCAGAGCCTCAAGCGCCGCGGCGTCGGCCTGCCAGCCTTGGGCAACATAGGCTGCCGCCATGGCTTCGAGGTCCTCTCCCCCCAAAGGTCTTTTAGCGACCTGGGCCATGTGGACGAGGTGTTCCAACGCCTTGGCAAGCGGAGCTTGACCCAGCTTGGCCCACACCCAAGCCTGGCGCACTTTATGCTTGGATTCGAGTTCCTCAAGCTTGTGAGCGGCTGCTTCCGGCGGAAGTGATTCCAGTTCTAGGAGCTCTGCGCGCAGTTCCTCCTCGGCCCGTTCGTTGCACTGTGGCCAGCTCTCTTCGCGGAAGAACAGAGGAGGTTCGTCCTCGGGCTTTGCCCGCCGCAGAAGATCGGGAAGGTGGGGGTAGGCGGCCGGGGCCTCGGCGAACCGCTGCCAAACGTGTTCCCACGGCCCTTGCTGGCTGCCGAGCCTCTCGGCTCCCCCGAGCACCCCGTCCGACTCCGGATCGAAGCCATAGCGCTCGCGGCAGGAGGCGCAAAAAGCCTGCCACTCCTCCAGTGTCCAGCTCGCCCGCGTCTCCTCGGGCGCGTCAAGCCAGCGCAGGAGCTGCCGCACGAGGTCCGGCTGCAAGAGAGCCCGGAAGTCCTCCGCGTGGAGCCTCCGCCCGCGCAGTTCCGCCACCGGGACGTCGGCCAGCTTGGTGAGGGCGTTGAGGAGCGCCTCGCGGGTCTCCTCCGTGGGAGCTATATCCAGCTCGAGCCCACCGCGCTTGGAGGTCAAAAAGGCATAGACCGTCCAGTCCTTGGTGTTCTCCTGGGTGAACCACACGCCTCGGAATTGGAGTTCGGCCAGCGGCTGGAGCTCCGCCGGACACCTTTCCACGGCCCGCAACTCGTGGCGGCTTATCCCCGGAAGATACAGGATGGGGACGGCACCTTCGGGCCAGTCGGCCTCGGGGAGGGTGCGGGCGATCATGCACTTGAGCCAGATGGCAGGCCCGGTCTTCTCCTGGGGGTTGTATGGTCCCAAAGTGAGAAACTGGGGCAGTGCCTGGCGCAGCCGCGGGGCCAGCGGCTCCCACTGGCGTGCCTTGTCCGGCCACAGAATCACCGCAGGAGCAACCTGATCGTGCCGGTTGTAAGCGGCCGCCCGCTCAAGCGCTCTGAGCAGGGCCTCGAGGACCGTACCTTCCTGGGCCTCTGCTTCAGCGGCTCCTGGCATGGCCCTACCTTCGCTCGCCATCAGCTTCCCCCTTGGGCCTTTCGGGCCCGTTCGCGGGCGGCGCGCTTCTCAGCGTTGCTAAGGTGCACGTCGTTGACGCGCTTGCCCGTGAACTCCTCTCCCTCCCAGAACCAGGGGAACTGGTCGCGGGGCCGGAGGCTTTCGGGGTCTTTGCCCCGATCGACGCCCCACTTGATATTGGGCCGCTTGCGGAGGACGCCCGCTTCCACGAACGGGCGGATGTTCACCCGCACCCCGTCGTTGAGGTCCGGCTCCCAGCCGATGGGCTGCTCCTCCAGGGGCTTCCAGCGGACGAAGATGTCGTAGGGCGGCTCGCCCTCCAGGATGAGCTCCAGTTTCCGCTGGAGCTCGAGGGCGGCGGCCAGCCGGTCCTCCGCGCCCCGCTCCCCCGCTTCGGCGGCCCGGCGCTGCTGGGCGATCCAATCCCCGAGCACGGTATAGGTCAACTTCTCCAGGAGTTTCCGATCGAGCTTGTGGTAATTTACGAGCGCCGAAAAGCCGTCGCGCTTCCGGCCGTCCCAGATATGCCAGATGAAGGGCCGCTGGTGGAAGAGCTTGCAGTGCTGCTCGAAGAAGCCGTTGCGCAGCCAGTCCTCAAGGGTCTTGCCCCGGTAGCCCACGGCCTCGAGGAGCTTATCGAGCACCTCGGGCCCCCAGGCGTCGCCGTAGGCCCACCTCAGGAGTCTTAGCAACCGGTCCGCAGCGGGCTGCTCGCCCAAGACCGGCGGGATGCAGACGATCCCGTCCTCGTCGGCGAACTCCAGGAGCTCCTCGCACCGCTTCACCCACTCGCGCTGCTCGTCGGCCAGCTCCATCTCGGGGTCGAGCTCCGCGGGCCAGCGGTAGCCGAGGAGCCGGGCCACGGCCACCTGGAGCACCGTCTCGTCGGTGCGCAAGGGGCCATGGGCGGTCCACTTCCGCTCCTCGTCCCAGATCACCGAGCCGCACGGATGCCCGTGGAAGATCCACTGCGTGGGGTCGTTGGTGTAGGGCTTTGGCAGGCCGTGGGGGTACTTCTCCTCGGCCACCTTGGTCCAGTATTCGAGGTCGAAGGGGACCTTGACCAGCGTGGCATTGGTGACCTTGAGACTTTGGTCAATCTCCCGCACCGCCTGGTAGAACTCCGGCGAGGAGCAGAAGCACCAGATGGCAGGGAGGTGGTCTGGGTTGTGGGGGACAATAACGGCGGTGTTGTTGTCGAAGGCATTTTTGTTGTAAAGGGTCACTGGTAGCTCTCGCATCTGACTGATGAGGACACCAACTGACCCCCAAGCTTCAGTACCATCCTTGCGAGCTCCTGGCAGTTCGTCAATAGCACCTTGTCCACCCTCCCATCGCAGCAGGGCTTCATTCCCTCCAAAGGGAGTGGAGTTGTCGACGGTGCTCTGAAACGGAATCCACACGTTGTCCAAGTGGCTTAACTCCCAGAACGCAAATTTCATTCGCGGCATATCCCCTGAGGTTAGCCCGTGGTAACTGTAGCTGAATTCTTGCAAGAGCCTGCCCTGGGTTGATTCTGATAACACCACCCGCGCATCCGGGTTCTCCAACTGCCCAGACTGCTCCACCTGTTTGATCTCGCCGGAGCGCAGGAGTTCGGCTTTCTCAGCGGGCTTCCGGGGGGCGCTTGCGTCCAGGCCGCAGAGCCGACCGCCGGTGTCGTGCACCCCGGCCCCGCGGCTCATAACAAGCAGAATCGCCTTGACCACCTCGCCCGTGATGGTCTCGAAAGCTCCGGGGCCCAGCCGGGCCACCAGGTGCCAGGTCTCGCTTTTCAGGAGCTCCTCGCGCAGCTTGCGGTAGGTGGTGAGGAAGAGCCAGTTCTGGGGCAGGACGATGGCCGTGGTCCCGCCGTGGGCGCAGAACGCGAGACACCGCTCCAAAAACACCGTGGCCAGGTCGTTCTTGGCCTTGGGGTGATGCTTGGCGCAGAACTCCTTCAGCACATCCGCCTGCTTGCCCCGGGACAGGTACGGGACATTGGTGGCCACCAGGGTATAGGAGTCGGCCAGCATCGCCGCGGCCCTGGCCATCCCTTGGGCGGCGATCCCCACCTCGGCGGCGGCCACGTCGAGCTTGGCCTCCTCACCCGATAGGGCCGAGAGAAGCAACGGGCGGAGCTCTTCGAAGAAATCCCGGTACAACGCCAGGCCATCGGGCCTGTCGAATTCCAAACTGCCCGGGTCTTCCACCAGCTCCCGCCAGGGGTCGATCAGGCTCCCCAGCGTGGGGGCGTCACGAAACAGGCGATAGAGCCGCCTCAGGCCGTCCCGCAGCCGGTTGTCCCTCCTCGCCAATCTGAGCAAATCTTCTTCCTTGGCACCGGCCGCAAGCCCGGAGCAGGCGATGTTCAACTCCGGCAGTGGGCGGTAGCCCTCCGCGCCGGGATAGGTCCAGGCGGCCAGCGCCAGGTTGAAGGCCGCAAGTTGGGTGCAGCGCTCGTCGAGCTCCAGGCTGAACAGGTTGTCCCGTAGGACGGCGTCAACGGCCTCGCGGGCCGAGAGCCCTTCCTCGGCCATGCGCATCGGCACCAGAATTCGAAACGCCTCCACCAGGAAGTGGCCGGAGCCGCAGCAGGGGTCGAGCACCTTGATCTCCGCGGCCCGTTTTGGCCAGTCGGAAAAGGTCCCCGCTGCCGGGCGCCACGGGCCCTGCTCTCCCTCGCGAATGAACCAAAGGTAGGTCCACTCTCCGTAACCCGGCAGGGCACAGGCCCGGCGCAGCTCCTCCTCGCTTTCGGCCCCTTCGGCGAGCTCCGGTCGTTCGGCCAACACCCTCCCGGCCCACCAGGCCCCCAGGGTGTTGTGGAGGAGAAATTGCACCATGTAGTGCTCGGTGAAGAGCTGGGTGACGGCGGGGAGCTCGTCGGCGCCGATCTTCCCACCTGCCTTGGCGGCCTCGTTCACCTGCCTCTTGCGCTTGGACTGCCAAAACTGATAGACCCAGCCCAGCCCGTCGTCGGCGGTGAACACCTCCGATGGCAAATTCCCGAGGAGGCCCTCGAGCCTCTGCCGGTGCTCCGGGGCCAGGCGCACCTTCAGGAGGGGGTCATCGGGGCGGAAGATGGCGGGGAGCATCTGAGCGGCGAATTTACCGGCCAGGCGCCAGCCGTCCTCCTCGCCCTGCTCCCGGGCGAGTTCTGCGCACTCCTCTAGCGTGACCGGGACTTTGAGCGCGGGGTGGATCAATAGCCCGTTTTCAGCGAGAAAACGGGCGAACAGCATCCGGTGCCAGTGGTGGTAGGCGCATTCGGTCACAAGATGCTCGATCTCCTGCTCGCCAGTTGGCCTGAGGCGGTCCCCGAGGCGGCGGGCGTGGGCGCGGAGCGCTCGGCGCAGCTCGCGCTCCTCAGGAGACATCTCCCGGAAGGGCTCCGGGCGGTCCACTGCCAGGCGCTTCAGGGCCGCGCGGACCCCGGCCTCGGCCACCTCCCGGGCCTCCTCCACCGCCTTCTCCAGCCGCCTCCTCAGTTCCTTGCTCAGCGGAGCCATGACAACTTCACTCCCACCTGACGATCACCGGCCCCCGCTTGAGCGCCTCCCGCAGTTTCGCTTCGACCTCCCGGATCCAGCTCAGTAGCTCTTCCTCGTCGTGCAGCGTGGTGGGGGGAGGAGGAACGGTCACCGATACCGCCTCGGGCTCCTGCCTCCTCTGTGCCTCCTCCAGGGCCTTCTTGAAACGCTCCGGGAGGGCATCCCGCCGGGTGGCCCACTCCTCCAGCGAGATCTCCTCCAGCGACCGCAGGAGCTCTTCCTCGGTGCCCGCTTGGAACTCGGGAACACTGGAAAGGTCGTACCGGTCAAGGATCTCTGTCTGCTCCTCTGGGGCAAGCTCCTTCCAGCTCTCGTTGGCAGCTAGCTCTTTTTTCTTCCGCTGGTAAAGGTCGACGTACTCAGAGCGCGCCTTTTGGAGGGCTTCCCGGAGTGCTTGGGCCACCTGCTTGATCAATGGCTCTACGGGGTCGGGCTCCGAGAGCAGCGACCGGTGCTCGCGCAATGCTTTCATCTGGGTACCAACCTCCGCGGCGGCCGGCAGCGACCGGGCATACCGGTAGAGCTCTTCCAGCAGCTGCCAGCGGGGGAGCCTTCTCTGAGCGAGCTTGGCCTGCCCTTGCCATTCCTCGGCCCACCGGGTCAGCTCGTCCCGCATCTCGTAGATGGCAGCTAGCTGCTCGTTTCCCATCAGGTTCAGCAGCTCTTCCAGCTTGGCCGTGCTCGGCGGCGCGGGCAGCGGGGGCTCGCCCCGGGCGCTCCTGGCCAGGTCCTTCATCTTTTCCAGAAACTGCCGGGCGGCTGCCGCCTCCTCGTTGGGCTTGGCGGGGACGCCGACGGCTTGGAAGAGTTTCCTCAGCGCCAGGCGCTGGTGGGTGGTTATGGTTTTGGTTTCCAGTCGGAAGTCCACCACCCCGATGTTCGAGTGGTTGAGGTCCTTTTGGGAGAGGGCCTTTCCGTTAAGCCGCGCCCGCAGGTGGCCGCTTCCCACCAGCACGATCAGGGCCGCGTCGATGGCGTCCTGTGACCAGCCGAACGGCGGGGCCATGAACTGCTTGCGGATCTCCTTCCCCTTCTTGCCGCCGGCGACGAACGCAAGGATCTCCCTGCAGACAGCATGGTCCTCCGGACTGCCGTTATGGCCTACGGCCTCAAGGGCATTGAGGTCGCCCTTTCGCGCCCGTTCATACGCTGCAGGCCAGGCGGGGCTATCTCCATCGTCGAATCGCGTGTACAGCCGACGAATGGCATCTTGAGCGGCATCGCGCACCTTCTCCACGAGATTTTGCCCGGTTTTTTCCGCGCCTCCGGCCAGGATCACACGAGCGTGCCCCAAGATCTCGTCCAACAGGGCATCTCGCTTTAGCTCCGCCTCTTTCAACCGCGTCTCCATGGCCTTGCGAGCTTCGATGCCCTCTGTGGTTGATGGGGTACCCCTGGCATTTAGCGTTTCCTGTGCCGCCTTGGTGCTGGCGATCAGTTTCTTCAGGTCCTCGGGATTGCGCCGGGGGAGGAACAGGATGGTGAGAGGGCTTTCCGGTCCAGCTGCCCGGGCGTCCGCCAAGACTGAATTCTCGTCGTCGTTCCAACCGTCTCGCACCCAGACGGGGATTGCTGGCCCTTCGGCGGGCGGCCTTTCGAAGTACACCTCGACCTTGCGAATGACCTTGCTCTGACCATGGGGGATACGCAGCCCTCTCAAGGCATCCCTCACCCGGGTGCGGAGGAGCTCAGCCCGCTCGCTGGCCAGGGCGACGGTGTCGTTTCGGATTCGCGACAGGCGACTGCGGTATTCGCTTTCCCATGCCGCGCTTTCGCGGGTCTGGAGCCGATATTCTCCGCTCACGGATATGAGCTTTCCTTCCTCGACGAGTTCCTCAAGCAACCGGGGGATCTGCTTGCGCAGCTCGGCGCTCCCGGCGCGAAGGTCCTCAACGAGGAGGTCGGCCAGGGTGTCAGGAGTGGCGCGTAGTCCCACGTCCGCAGCGCTCTCGCGCGGGAACTTCCCAATGAGGAAGCAAAGGGCACACAGCCGGGACTTGAGACGCCCCTCCTCGGTCCCGTCGTCCAAGCGGTCGATCATCTCCTGGAACTCCCGCAGCAATACTCCGGTTTGGACCATCTGGGTTTTGTTCTCATCGTAGACGAAATCAGCGGGGACCACTGTTCCAAGCGGCTTTTCCGCAGTGGCCTTTACGGCTTCGAACACGGTTATCAACTGGTTGCGGAGCTCGGCTCTCGTCCCCGAGGGGTCGATCGCCCGCATGGCCTGCTCCCAGAACCGGCGTCGCACAGGTAGCAGGGGGTAATCCGCTACAAGCACCTCCCGGTCCTCCGGACGGGGGGCCAGTTTGGTCCCCTGCAGGTGGCGGGAGATCTCGCCGCTGCACTTTTCCAGGACCTCACGGATGGCGGGTTCCTTGTCGGGCTTTTTGGCGAGCACGATCCTGCGGATAACGGTGTCCACATCAGCGTCGGAAAGCTCAACAGAAATCCTAAAGCGGGCCTGAAGCTTCTCGAGCTGGGGGGTGCCGGTGATGGCCGACTGTCCCGTTCCTACGAACAGGAGGCGGGCGCCAAAGTGCTTGGAACAGACCTCGGCAACTTCCTGCAGCTTGTAAGCACGTTCGGAGCTGTCTCCGATGAACTGCTGCACCTCGTCGAGGACGATCAACGTGCATGGGAATTGTCCTTCGGAAACAAGGACATCCTCCAAAGCAGCGATCATCTCTGCATCCGAGATCTCATTTGGACGGGGGAACTGGGCTTTGATCTGGGCCCGGACCTCCTTCTCGCTGGGGGCGAAGGTGGGGTCAACCTCCAGGATGGCCTTGGCCAGCAACGGGGACACGTAGAGTTCGGCGAGTTCCCTCTCGAAATCCCGGCCGGCCGCCTCCACGTGTCTCTTGACCGCTTCCAGGTAGCCGTTCTTTTTCAGGAACAAGACAAACCGAGCTGCGGCGTAGTCCTCTGGCAAGCCGGCAGAACGGAACACGATCCCCAGAAGCGCAAGTCGTATGCTGTCCCCTGCGCCGGAGCCGAGTTTCCCCCGGCAGCGCGCAGTCCACCGTGCCGCTTGCCTTCTGTGGATAATTCCTGCAGCAGTGCCCGAATTTCATTGGGCAATTGGGCGATACCCCTGGCGGTGGACCCATCGGGGAACCGTAAATCCGTCCACAGAAAGCGCAACATCTTCACCAAGTGAGATTTTCCACTGCCGTAGAACCCACTCACCCATACGGCGGGCTGTTCTTCCCTGTTCAAATGGGCTAGGTAGGCATCCAGAATGCGCTCTATGCCCCGGGCATACTGTCCTTCACAGACAAAGGTCTCCAGTTCGTAGCGGAGGGTACGGAGCTCTTGCTCGGTTCTGGGATCAACAACCTCGGCAACGCCCTGGTTGACGAGACGATTCTGTGGGTCCAGTGGATCTTTGAGGAAAACGTCGCGGTTTTTCATTGCAGACCTCCTGTGGCCGTAATTGGCACCGCATGGTAGTTCCAGCCGTCCCGGGCATCGAGAAAGCGGTAGAGATTGTTTTCGTACGTGCCCGGGAAGAAGACGAGCAGCCGCCCGCGGATTGAATCCTCCACCAGCTCGACCAAACGTGAAACCTTCATGAAGCCAAACAGGGAAGCCACCCCCACCACCGCAACGACAGTCTGGTCATCCCCCTTCTCGAGTTCTGCCCTCACAATATTGGCTACATACTCCTCAAAGCCCGGATGTGGATTCTGCAGATCCTCCGGGGATTCGAAGTACGACTCTCGGTAATCGTGAGAGGCCATCCACCTAGGGAAGGCGTCGGTCAGATCGCAGCACCGCCAGCCGTGATGTGCCTCCCGGGTTGCTAGTTCGAAGTTCGGTAGCCGCAGGCGCAAGCGGCGCTCGTCGGAAGGATCGTAAACGGCAAACCAAACCCTTTGGGCTGGAGGCAAGGAGCGATCCCAGGGCAATCGAACGTAGCTAGCGTAATTCTTCAACAGGGCATCAATACGGCTCACGAAGGGCCTCCTCTTCCTGTGGCAAGAGTAATTTCGAGAATCCCACCTCTACAACAGAGCCTACACGTTTGAAATCTATCCATCCCCGCCTGGCAGCGGTCCTCGCCAAGTCGAAAAGCTCCTCCTTCGAGGTGTCCAATAGCGCTGCCCAGAGGGTGGAAAACAGAAGCAGTCCGCTATATCCACAGAGGCGTCCCAACAGTAGTGCGTAGACCGTGGCCTCCGGTGTCACGGCCGGGCGGGTGCGTCGGCGGACCTTCCCGCCGGTAAGATGGCCGGATTGTGTCCAAGAGGAATAGAGACGGGTTCCAATGGCTTTCAGGCTGCTGGGTTTAAACCGATCTGGAGCAGCCTCAGCGATAGCCTGGGAGAAGTCATGTGATGTGAGAACCGTTCCGTGGGGTGTATCCAGTACCAGTTGAGCGCTCATTCGCAGTATGGGATCACGTGCACAAGCGCACAGCAGAGCGAGCAGCGGACGACCCGCGGTGTCACTTTCCCATAACTGCCGGAAGCAGCGGAACACGGGGAGCGTGGGGTCGAGTCCATAAAGTTCCCGAAGTTTCTTCCATGTCCACAATTGAGTGGACGCAGTTGGCTTTTCGAGGACGTTATCGCTCAAGATGGCAGCTCGGTAGTCCTCGTAGGTGGCTTCAGGTGAGGTAGCTTCAAAAAGCTTACTCAAGGAGGCCAACATTATGCTACGGCTCCCATGGGGCCCACGTTTACCAAACCGAAAGCCAAACCGAAGAGCCTGGGCCATTTGAGCTTCCCCCAGGCACAGCCGCCCATGTTCCCAAACCTGGGTATTTCTTCCTTGTTCAGCCATCTGGTGCAAGGGAAATCGTATTGGCATCGCCTGGGCTCTGACAGGGGTCCTCCCCGAGTAGCTCG